>NZ_AWQS01000063.1 GCF_000576575.1 Intrasporangium chromatireducens Q5-1 | reverse complement strand
AGGGCGACCGCGGCGGCGCCGTCGTTGATGCCGCACGAGTTGCCCACCGTGACCGTTCCGCCCGGGCGGAACACCGCGGGAAACCGGGCGAGCCGTTCGACGCGCAACCCCGCGCGGGGAAGCTCGTCACGACTGACGCCACCGACCGGGACGACCTCGTCCGCGAAGACGCCCCGCGCCTGCGCCGCGACGGCCCGCGCGTGGGAGCGGGCGGCATACGCGTCCTGCCCGGGCCCGCGGGACGCCGCGCTCTTGCGCGAGGAGGTCAGCGGCATACCCCATGTCGACGTCGCGCGGCTCGGGCGCGAACGGGGCCCGCTCGTACCGGACCGCCTCACCCTCCGGAGGCGGGGGCCACATCCGCCACGGCGCGGTCGACGCGCTCTCGACACCACCGGCCACGACCAGCTCCCGCCCGGACTGGACGAGCCGGACCCCCAGCTCGATCGCCGCGAGACCACTCGCGCACTGCCGGTCGACGCTCAGCGCGGGAACCTCGTCCGGAAGACCCGCGGTCAGGGCCGCGACCCGGGCCACGTTGCCGCCCGGACCCATGCAGTTGCCGAGCACCACCTCATCCCGGACGCGGCCCGCGTCCGCGACGACGGCACGCAGCGCCGCCGCACCCAGCTCCGCCGCCGTCACGTCTGCCAGTCCGCGACCGGCCGTGCCGATCGGGGTACGCCGCGCCGCGACGATGACCACGCCGGTCACCGGGCACCGCCCAGCGTGGTGCCCAGGACGGACGCCAGCGCGGCCCGGTCCACCTTGCCCGCCGGCGTCAGGGGCAGCGTGTCGGCCCTGCGCCAGATCCGCGGTCGGTGTGAGGCCGGCAAGGTACGAGCCGCGGCCCTGAGCCGGGGCTCATCGGCCGGGTCGACGCACGTCACCGCGAGCACCTCACCGAAGACCGCATGTGGCAGACCGTGCACCGCGAACGGGCCTTCGGCCACCCCTGCCAGCACGGCCTCCACCTCGGCCAGCAGCACCGTCGCACCCGCCGTCGTCACCGCATCGGGCCGTCCCAGCACCTCGAGGACACCATGCCGGATCCGGCCCACGTCACCAACGGTGGCCCACTCACCGTCCCGCCTCAGCGGCCCCGGCGCACCGTCGTACCCGTCGCAGACCGACGGTGACCGCACCCAGATCGACCCCGGGCCGGGCGTGTCACGGATGGCGATCTCCACGCCGGCAAATGGCCGCAGCCCTGCCGGCACGGGTCCGGCTCCCTCATTGCGACGCGGCGCACTGGCCGCGACGAAGCTCAGCTCGGCCGCACCGTAGTAGTGCGAGACCGTCAGCCCCCGCGCCGCCGCCCGCAGGGTGAGCCGCTTCGACAGTGCCGCGCCGGCCACCGCGACCCAAGTCTCTCGAGGTAGCTCAGCACCGCGCATCTCGAGCTGGGCTGGCGTCAGGCAGGCATGCGTCGCCTCGCCCGGGTCATCCACGCGCGTGGCCCCCACCACCGCGGCATGCACCGCCGCGAACAGCACCATCGTCGACGTGAGCGGCCCGGGCAGCCAGACCCGCGCTCCCGCAGCGACACCCGACAGTTCCGAGTAGGCGGCGAAGCTTCCCCACCAGGACTGCGTCGAGCGCAGCACCCGTCGCACGGCACCAGTCGTGCCCGAGGTGGCCAGCGAGAGCCGCGTGCCCGCCCGGTGCGCGGCCAGCACCGCCTCAACCGGGTCAGCGTGCTCCTCCGGACGGACGGCGTGCACTCGATCTCCTTGCCCTCCAAGGACCCGCATGTGAGGGACCTCAGGCGCCGAGGGTAACGTTGTCCAGCAGCCGGGCCCGTCCGAACCGTGCCGCCAGAGACACCAGCGCCGCGCCCCGGCCCTTCCGTTCGGGGTCGACCAGTTGCGTGGTGTCGTCGATCCATTCCAGCTCGGCGAGGGTGTCCGGATCCGCGACGGAAACGTAGTCGAGCTCGGCCAGCGGCTCGGCCCGCACGAGCTCGCGGACCACCGACCGCATCAGCGCAGCGTCGCGCAGCCCAGCGGCATACCGCGCCTCGGCCTCGGCCAGCGCGCGCCGCAGGACCGGCGCGGCGGCGCGTTCGGGCTCGGTCAGGTAGATGTTGCGGCTGCTCATGGCCAGCCCGTCCGGCTCGCGCCACGTCGGGCCCACGATGAGCTCGACGTCGAGCCCGAGGTCGCGCACGACGCTGCGCAGCACCGTGACCTGCTGGGCGTCCTTGGCGCCGAGCACGAGCCCGGTGGGGGCCAGCACGCCCAGCAGGATCGTGACGACCGTGGCGACGCCGTCGAAGTGCCCGGGCCGGCTGGCGCCCTCCAGCACGGACGCGATCGGTCCGTCGACCGTGACCCGGGTCGCCGCCCCGCGCGGGTAGATGTCCGCGACGTCCGGCACCCACACGAGGTCCACACCGGCCGACTCGAGCACCGCCAGGTCCCGGTCGAGGTCCCGCGGGTACGCCGCGAAGTCCTCGCCAGGGCCGAACTGGGTGGGGTTGACGAAGATCGACACCGCCACGGCGTCATGCCCACGGCCCGCGACCTCGACGAGGGAGAGGTGCCCGTCATGCAGGAACCCCATCGTCGGCACGAACCCGACGCTCCCCAGGCCGGCCCGTGCCCGGCGCGCCTGCTCACGGCTGCGCACCACGTGCATCAGCGGCCCTCGCCGGTCGGTCCGAGCACGCCGCGCACCTGGGCGAGGACCTGCTGGTCCATGGTGGCCGCGTGTTCGGCTCCCGGGAAGTCACCCGCGCGGACCGCGGCGACATAGTCATCCAGGCCGCCGACGATCTGATCGGCCAAGGTCCGGAACTGGCGGGCGTGGCGCGGCACGAAGTCCTCGTAGAGGCCGAGCAGGTCGTGCCACACCTGGACCTGACCGGCACAGCCGGCCCCGGCGCCGATCCCGATGGTCGGGATCGACAGGTGGGCGGTCACCTCGGCGGCGAGCTGCGCGGGGACGAGCTCGAGGACGACCGCCCACGCGCCGGCCGCCTCGAGCGCGAGGGCGTCTCGGATCAGCTGGGCGGCGGCGGGCGCGTCACGGCCCTGCACCCGCACCCCGAGCTGGTTGACCGACTGCGGGGTGAAGCCGATGTGGCCCATCACCGGCACGCCCGCCTGCACGAGGGTCTCGACCTGCGGCGCTACCTCGGCTCCGCCCTCGAGCTTGACCGACTGCACACCGGCCTCGCCCATCAGGCGCCGCGCCGCCGCGACCGCATCCGAGGCCGTCGTGTAGGTCAGGAACGGCAGGTCACCGACCACGAGCGGCCGGGTCGAGCCCCGGACCACGGCGCGTGCCGCACGCACCATGTCCTCCAGGGTGACCGGGAGCGTCGAGTCGTGCCCGAGCATCACCATCCCGAGCGAGTCCCCGACCAGCAGCAGGTCGACGCCGGACCGGTCGGCGAGCCGGGCCGAGGTGTAGTCGTAGCAGGTCACCATGACCAGCCGCTGCCCCTCGGTGACCCCGCGGGCCAGCTGGCCGATCGTCGTCCTCATTCGCCGACCTCCGCGGGGACGGGTGTGGCGCCGGGCAGCCCGGCGGGCCCATCGGCGGCCGGTCCGCGCAGCGCCCTCGGGTCCGCCCGGTCCACGACCACGTCGGCGATGCTGTTGTCGGCGGCATTGACCAGGACGACGCGCGGATGCCAGTCGCCCGGGACCGGGACGGCCACCTGCTGGTAAGCCATGACAATCACCAAGTCGCCCGGCTGCACCAGCCGCGCCGCGGCCCCGTTCAGCTGCACCTCCCCGGAGCCGCGGGCACCCGGGATCGTGTACGTCTCCAGCCGGGCCCCGTTGTCGATGTCGACCACCTGCACCCGCTCGTACGACTCGATCCCCGCCGCGTCGAGCAGGTCCTCGTCGATGGTGATGCTGCCGACATAGTGCAGGTCCGCCGCCGTCACCCGCGCTCGATGGATCTTGCCGCTGACCATCGTCTTGAAACGCATGCGCTGCAGGATAGGGGCGCGGCGCGCCCGCCTCCCCCACATCGTGGCCTTGCCCACACCACGCCGCAGGCGGCGCACGGGACGGCAGGTCAGTGCGACGCTCGCTCGACGACCCGGGCCAGCGCCTCATAGAGCCGCACGGTCGCATCATCGTCACCGAGCGCCGTCAGGTGGCGGGCCACCGTGCCCGCATCGCCCCGCACCCACGGCCCCGTCAGACCATCCGGTATGCCGCCCGCCACCACGGCATCGCGCGCCGAGTCCACCAGCGGGCCGAGTGCCGCGAGCGCGTCCGGCTCGGTCAGGCCGCACGCCTGCAGCTGCGCGGCGGCGGCGACCATGACCGCCGCTGTACCGTTCGCCGCCAGCACGGCGGCGGCGTGGTAGCGGGCCCGGTCGGCCTCGCGGACGCGCAGCAGCCGGCCCTGCAGGGCGCTCACGAGCCGAGCGAGGACGGCCTCTGTCGTCGCGGTATCCGTGGTGAGCGCGTGCACTACGCCGGGCCGCACGCCGGTCTCGGGCGAGGGAAAGGCCTGCAGCACATGCCACGCCGCGACCGGCAGCCCAGCGGCAGCGAGCGGGGCCAGCGCCGTGACCCCCAGAGCACCACTCAGGTGCGCCACGACTGGACGGCGGTTCGACGGGCGCGCGTGTGCCGCGAGATGTGCCGCCAAGAGCTCGAGGGCGTCATCGGGGACGGCGAGCAGGACGACGTCCGCTCGGCTCAGCGCTTCCGGCGGCGAGCACGTCTCGAGCCCCAGCCGGGTTGCGATCGCGCGGACAGCACCATCCCGGGTCCCGAGCACCGGCACGGGTACGCCGGCGTCCAGCAGGGACCGGGCCATCGAGCCTCCCGCTCGACCCGGCCCCACGACGGCGACGGTCGGCGTCGCCCCATCCGGGCGGTGGCGTGACGTGCGCGGCACGGTGGCATCCTGCCAAGAGGTCCGCGGGCCACGCCACAAAGGTTGGCCGACTGTGCGATCCGTCACAGGGGCCGTCCGATGCTATTGCGTGACAAGGCGATTGCGCGGATTGGGAGTAGCGACCCGCGCCACCACGCGGCGGCCGGGAGCCTCAAGGTGCTCGCTGGCAGGACGTACGCTTGCCTACGGCAGCGTAGGTTACGGTCTCGGAGGTGTGGCATGGCTGACCAGCACCCGGTGGTCATCCAGGGCGGCATGGGCGTCAACGTCTCCACCTGGCCGTTGGCCCGCGCGGTGGCCCAGCGTGGCCAGCTCGGTGTCGTATCCGGCACCGCCCTCGACGCGGTCCTGTCCCGAGGACTGCAGGACGGCGACCCTGGTCGGCACCTGCGCCGGGCCCTCGCTGCCTTCCCCGACCCAGAGATGGCCTCCCGCGCGGTCTCGCGCTACTTCATCCCGGCCGGGCGCACCCCCGAGACCCCGTATCGGCCGAACCCGACCTTGACCGTCACGCCGACTCGAGCCGCGCTCGAGCTGGCGGTCCTCGGCAACTTCGTGCACGTCTGGCTCGCCAAGGAGGGCCACGACGGCCCGGTCGGGATCAACTTCCTCGAGAAGATCCAGATGGCCACCCCATCGGCGGCTCTGGGGGCGATGCTCGCCGGGGTCGACTACGTGCTGATGGGCGCCGGCATCCCCCGCGAGATCCCCCAGCTGCTGACCGACCTCGCCGCCGGCCGGCCCGGGCGGCTCACCGTCGAGGTCCACGACGCGACCCGGACCCACACGACCACGATCGAGCCGGCCGCCCTGCTCGGCGCCCACCTGCCGGCCCTGAACCGGCCGAGGTTCCTCGCGATCGTCTCGCTGCACAGCCTGGCCGGCTATCTGGCCCGCGACGAGGCGATCCGCCCCGATGGGTTCGTCGTCGAGGGGCCGATCGCCGGCGGCCACAGCGCCCCACCGCGCGGACCGCTCACCCTTGACGAGGCCGGCCAGCCCGTCTACAGCGCCCGCGACGATGCGAACCTCGGCGCCATCGCGAAGCTCGGGCTGCCGTTCTGGCTCGCCGGCGGGTACGGCACCCCAGAGCGCCTCACCGACGCCCTCGCGGCCGGCGCCGCCGGAGTCCAGTGCGGCACCCTGTTCGCCCTGTGCCGGGAGTCCGGGCTCACCCCGCAGCTGAGGAGACAGGTCCTCACCGAGCTCGCTGCCGGGACGTTGGTCGTCCGCAACGACCCCCGCGCGTCGCCGACCGCGTTCCCGTTCAAGGTCGCCGCCCTGCCCGGCACCCTGTCCGACGAGAAGACGTATGCCGCTCGCCCCCGGCTGTGCGACCTGTCCTACCTGCGCGAACCGTTCGAGCGTGCCGACGGCTCGGTCGGCTACCGGTGCGCCGCCGAACCGGTCGACGCCTACGTCCGCAAGGGCGGCACGGCCACCGCCACCGAGGGCCGCAAGTGCCTGTGCAACGCCCTGACCGCCAACGTCGGCCTCGGCCAGCACCGCCGCGAGGGTTACGACGAGGTCGCCGCGGTCACCATCGGCCAGGACCTCGACGGCGCTCGGCACCTACTCGAAAGTCACCCGCACGGCTGGACCGCGACAGAAGCACTCGACTGGCTCCTCACTCCCGTCCCGTGAGGCCAAGCGTTGCCTCTACCGCTGAAACCCATGAACCAGCCGCCCAACGCCCGAGGCTCGGCTGCCATCGGGGGCACCGGCACCGGTCAGGTGATGCTGGCCGTTGCCTTCCGCAGGATCTCGGCGCTGCGCTCGAGAGCCTGCCGTTCATCACCGGTCATGCCGGGAAGGTAGGTGTGGCTGACATCCCCGGCGCCCAGCGCCGACAGCAGGGCGAGGGTGACCTGGCGATCCGGGTCGTGCGCGGCCACCGTGAACAGGGCCTGTTCGTCACACGGGAACGCCTCGCCAAGACGTGCCACGACAGCGCCGATGCCGCACTGGCTGGCGTCGATGCCCTCGATGATGCCGATGTTGGCATACCGAATCTTCGACGGCGTCTCCTCGCACGTCCTCAAGCCAGTCCCCCCGCCGCAGGGTCTGCAGACGACCGAGGAGTTCGGCACGCACGCGCAGTGGCACGCCCGCGCGATTAGCGGTGTCGCTGACCGTGGGAACAAACGTGGACCGGGGTCCCGTGCCGCCGCGGCCGCCGACCGCCCGGGTGGCTGCAGAGGTTACCTCGATGCCGACGCCGTGGACCAACCGTAGGTGACGCGACAGGCGTATCCGACGTGCAGGCGGGCCCTGCCCGTCGTCCATGTGTGGTGGTGGGGTCGACCAAGGCGATGGAATGAGTCATTGGGGGCCGGGAACCGGCGGCCCGACGCGTGGGCCGGATATGGCGAGGGCGGACCAGGTGCCTCCGGTCGGCGAAGGGTACCGCACCGATCCGCCGCACTGGCCCGCGCTCGCGCTCCACGGTAGGGGTCGGTGCTCGCTGCTGGCTAGACCCTCAATGCGGGTTCAGTGGGAGCTGTGGGCCATACCCCGCCGGGCGCCGGCCCCATTTCACCCGGCGTGAGCCGGCTGAGATGCGAGCTTGTGAGTCCCGGAGGGGCATGGAGCGCGCTCGGAGCACGAACCGTTCGCCGACGGGGGGGCTTGCGAAGGGTTCGATGCACGAGAGCACTGGACGGTAATGTAGCGACGCGCCCGGTCCGGGATGCAGGCGATGAGACGCAAGTCACGGTGGAACGCGAACCGGCCTCGCACCTAACGGACGCGCGAATCTCCGAATTCGGGCATTTGCCGTACGTGCATCGTTATCGTCTCCGCCATGCGGAACCGCCAACTGGGCTTGCTCATCATCGCGCTCGCCGCGGTCGTGATGCTCGCGCTCACGCTCTTGCCGACGCACCTGACCGTCGTGGGCAGCGAGATCTCGTGCGGCATGCCGTCGGTCAGGGTCGCCCTGTATCTCGGGGCGTCGGACGTGAGCCTGCTCTCCCGGGCCTGCTACGCCGAGTCGCTGCCCCGCGTGCTGCTCGGTGCCGCGGTCGCCGTCATCGGTGTCCTGGCGGGTCTGGCGGTCTCCGCCTCGCGCCGGCCACTCATGCACTGACACGCTGCGTTGCAGCGGTGCCGTGTCGACGCTCTGTGTCATGGTCCCGGGCATGAGCCAACCCCGCAGGATGACCTCGTCTTCGACCGCGGCAACTACACGCCTTTGGCCCGTGCCGCACGTGCGGTAGCGCAGTGCGCGTGCTCGCCGTGGGGGCGGGACCGTGGGCCGGCTATGCCTTGACCGGCGGCAGGACTATCCACAGTACGCGCCCGCCATACGTACGTCGCGCCCCATGCAGTTCGAAAGTCCGCCGTGCCCGGGGGCTGCCCCTCGAGGCCAGCGCGGCGTCGAAGCCCTTCGCGATCGCTTGCCGGCACAGCTCGTCAGGCTCGGCCACGCCGTTGTCGAGCCGATGCGCCGTCTCGAACATCCACCACGCGAGCCGTTCACGCGCGTCCCTCACCAGCTTGTCGACCGTGCGGTTCATCGTGCTCATGCGCTCATCGCCTGCCGGATCTCAGGCCCACAAAGAAGCCCACCTCCCGGACCGTGCCGTGGCTCCCATGCGATAGCGCCGTCTCGCATCGCGACCATCGCGTCTCACCCTTGTTGCGCCAACCGGGACAGCCCGCCGCGATCTCCGCATCCCTGCCGCGTGCCGCGTGTTGGCAGCGCATCGCAGCGGCCGGGGTCAAGTGACCGAGCCGGCTCATGAGTTCAGCGAGCGTCGCACCCGTCTACGCCGCAAGGACCGCGCCCCGTGTACCGCAGGTCTTGGAAGCGGAGATCCCCGCGGCCGGCCCGTCCCGGCCGGCATGAAGATGTCCTTTTCGTGCATGAAGTGGCGCTGCGGGTCCCTGTCATCGTTGGGGATCAGGAGCGTGAGTATGACAAGTTGATTTGGCCCCACCGTGATGGCTTGGAATCCAGCGAACGTGGCAACACCGAGCGAGGGTGGAGCACGTCATGGTGGAGCAGTCAGCAGGTCGGAAGGTGCCGGGTCCGGCGCCGTTGACGCGGCAGCGCCAGGAGTACGC
The DNA here is from genome assembly GCF_000576575.1 of Intrasporangium chromatireducens Q5-1. Lineage (GTDB taxonomy): Bacteria > Actinomycetota > Actinomycetes > Actinomycetales > Dermatophilaceae > Intrasporangium_A > Intrasporangium_A chromatireducens. The sequence goes on along the minus strand of NZ_AWQS01000063.1, from coordinate 11,299 downwards.
GCGGCTCATCGCGCGGGGGGTCAGCAACGCCGAGGCGTGCCGGCTCGTCGGGGTCAACCGGCGGACCGGGACACGCTGGCGGTACGGGCGCACGGTCCCGGCCCGGGCCGGTGGCGAGCGGGAGTATCCGGCCATGATCGAGGTGACGAACACAGGGGCGCCGCGGTCGCCGCGGTACCTGTCCGAGGCCGAGCGAGAGGTGATCGCGGATCGGCGTCGGGCCGGCGCCAGCATGCGGGCCATCGCGCGGGAGCTGGGCCGCAACGTCTCGAGCGTCAGCCGTGAGCTGGGCCGTAACCGCGACGACGCGGGCCGCTACCGGCCGTCCGCGGCGCAGCGAATGGCGACCACACGGCTAGCGCGACCAAGGCAGCGGAAGGTCGCCGCCGACCGGTCCCTCGGCGCGCTGGTGCAAGGCTGGCTGGATCTGAAGTGGAGCCCGGAGCAGATCAGCGCGGCCTTGGCGATCGCGTTCCCGAACGCCCCGGCACGGCGGCTCGCAGCGGAGACGATCTACCAGGCCCTGTACGCGAAAGACGCTGTGCTCCAGCGGGATCCGGCATCGTGTCTGCGGTCAAGGCGCCGTCGCCGGCGTCCGCATCGCCGGGCCGATGCCCGTCGAGCGCGAGCCCAGGTGGCGCGTCCCTCGATCAGCGAACGCCCCGCAGAGGCCGAGGACCGGCGCAGCGTCGGACACTGGGAGGGCGACTTGATCACGGGCGCCTCGAACCGCTCCGCGATCGCCACCCTGGTCGAACGCGTTTCCGGCTACACGGTGCTGGTGCACGTGCCCGGCAGGCACTGCGCGGACGTGCTCACCCCGGCGCTGGTCGCCGCGTTCACCGCGCTGCCAGCGAGCCTGCGCCGGTCGCTGACCTGGGACTGCGGAACGGAGATGAGCGACCACCACCTGCTGACCGCCGCGACCGGGATGCCGGTGTTCTTCGCCGACCCGCACTCGCCCTGGCAACGCGGCAGCAACGAGAACGCCAACGGGCTGCTACGCCAATACTTCCCCAAGGGCAGCAACCTGGCCCTTCACTCCCCGGACCAGCTGCTCCGAGTCCAGGACGAGCTCAACGGCCGTCCCCGGAAACGCCACTCCTGGGCCACCCCTGACACCCGACTCACGGCGCTACTCTTGGCCCCTCAGTAGCAGCCACTGTTGCCACGTTCGCTGGATTCCAAGCCACTCGTCATCCTGGTGCCCGAGCAACACTTCGAGGCGACGCCGGCCCCCGCTCCGTGAGGATCAAGCCATTCAGCACCGGCGCCCGAGACCCTCCGCCGCTCGGTCGCAGCGAGCCGCAGCCCAGAAGCGAGCGCGCCCCCGGCTGGCGCGGGTCAACACCAACCAGGAACTGCACCAAGCAAGCAGGCGCGCATTAGGAGGCGTCGCGTGCCTGGCCGGAGCCACTGGCGTTGCTCAACTCGCCGACGAGTTCGGTCCAGAAGTCTAGGGCGGCGTGCTCGAGTCTGAGTCCAAGGCGCAGCGAGACGAGGCGGGGGGCGAGTCTGTCCACTGCCCCGTACCTCTCTTCCATGTCTTCGTAGACCCGGATGCGGTCGCTGTGTTGGCGCACCTGCTCTTTTGCCATGGTCAGCACGTCCTTGCCGGACGATAGCTCGCTGAAGAACAGTTTCAACTCGGCAACGTCGCGCACTTGCATCGGCTCGGTCACGGGTTCTGCGAGCCAGCGTCGCAGCGCCTGGCTGCCTTGGTCTGTCACGGAGAAGGTCTGGCGGCGTCGGCCATCCAATTCTGTGGCGACCTCGAGCAGGCCCATCTCCGAGAGTCGGCGTGGCTCCGAGTAGAGCTGTGCGTGCGGGAAGGACCAGAAATAGCCGACGGAGTGTCCTACTGCGCGTTTGAGGTCATAGGACGTGGAGGGTCCCCGTAGGGCGATCAGTCCGAGGACTACATAGGACGTTGTCGTCAGGCGTTCCGTTGACATGGCCGCGACAATACAGTAGCGTCACGCTCCATCCTAGACCGTCTGAAACGGATGGTGCGAAGCGGACGTAAGGAGGGTCGCATGATCGACGCCGTGGTCAACAAGGAGCGGTTCGTTGGACAACCGTTGGCGCGGATCGAGGACCCGGCTCTGTTGACGGGTCGGGGTCGGTTCCTAGACGATCTCGATCCCTTGCCAGGCACGCTCGTCGCCGCGATCGTCCGTAGCCCGCATGCACATGCCCGTATCCGCGGCGTGGACCTGGAGCGCGCCCGCGCCCATCCCGGCGTGGCCGCCGTCATCGGCCCCGAAGAAGTGCTTACGGCTCTCAGGCCATTCCCGCTTTCCTTGCGGGCGCCGATGCCCTACTACCCGACAGGCACCGACAAGGTGCGGTTCGTCGGCGAGCCCGTTGCCGTGGTGGTGGCAACTGATCGGTACACCGCCGAGGACGCCGCAGAGCTCGTCCATGTCGACTACGAGTTGCTGCCGGCCGTGGTCGACACGAAGTTGGCCATGAAGCCGGACGCGCCGCGGCTGCACGACACCGCGAACAGCAACATCGCCAGTGACCGGGTGTTCAACTTTGGCGAGGTTGACGCCGCTCTCGAGCGGGCCGCGCATGTGGTGACCGAGGAGTACAGCTTCCCCCGCTACTCCTCGACCCCGATGGAATGCTTCTCAGTCATCGCAGAATGGCGCGACGAGGCCGACGGGCCGCGCGTCACCGCCTACGCGAACTTCCACGGCCCGTTCTCCATGGTTCCCGTCCTCACAGGGGCGCTGGGGATCAGCCCTGCCCAGCTTCGCCTGATCGTGCCCCAAGATATTGGTGGGAGCTTCGGCATCAAGGCCGGGATTTACCCCTACATCGCCCTACTGGCAGTGGCCAGCAGGCACGCCGGGCGCCCGGTGCGCTGGACCGAGGACCGGATCGAGCACCTTCTTGCCAGTTCGGCCGGCTCGGACCGGATCATGCGCTTCACCGCTGCCGTGGACGCGCAAGGCTGTGTGCAGGCGCTCGACGTCGACTTCATGGAGAACGTGGGAGCCTACCTACGCCCGCCTGAGCCGGCCACCCTGTACCGCTGCTTTGGGAACATCACCGGCGCATACAGGATCGACACCGTGCGGCTCCGCTCCCGCGCCGTGGTGACGAACAAGGCACCAACGGGTCTCAACCGCGGCTTCGGCGGTCAACAGCTCTACTTCGGCCTCGAGCGCCTCATGGACAAGGTCGCTCACACCGTTGGCCTCGACCCATTAGAACTACGCCGACGCAACCTCATCCCGTCGGGCTCCTTCCCGTATGCCACTCCGACCGGCGGCATTTATGACTCCGGCGACTACGAGAAGGCCCTTGCCATGCTCGTCGAGTCGAGCGGCTATAGGGCGCTGCGCGCTGAACAAGCCGCGGCACGTGGGCGCGGCGAACTCGTCGGCTCGGGCATCGCCGTCATCGTCGAGCCCTCGGCCACCAACATCGGCTACGTCGGCCTCGCAACACCCCAGGAGGAGCGGAAGATCGGGCGAGAAAAATCCGGGTCGACCGAGCACGTCCGGGTCACCGTCGACCCGTATGGAGTCGTCTCGGTCCTCTTGGGCACCGTGCCACAAGGGCAGGGCCACGCGACCGTCGCCCGGCAGGTCGTCGCAGATCAGCTGGGTCTGCCGCTGGAGATGGTCGTTCCCAAGGTGGACATGGACACCTCGACCACGCCTTGGACCGTCACGTCCGGCAGTTACTCCTCCAGGTTCTCTCCGCTCCTCACATCAGCGATCGTGGAGGCGACCGAACGCATCGCCCAGACCATCAAGGTCGCCGCAGCGGTGTTGCTCTCCGCCGACCCTGCCGAGCTCGAGCTGGCCGGCGGCAACGTCCGCGTGGCCACAGCGCCCGAGCGGTCGGTGAAGTTCCGGCATGCGGCCGGCCTCGTGCACTGGGACCCGGGCTCTCTTCCCGACGGCGTGAACGCCGCCCTGTACGCGGAGGCAGCGTTCACTCCACCGGAGGCGACGGCCCCGTCAAGGACCGATCAGGTCAACTCGTCCCTTTGCTATGGCTTCGTCGCCGAACTGGTCCAAGTGCGCATCGACCCCGAGACCTACGAGATCTGCATCGAGAAGGTCAACGCGATCCACGACGCCGGAACGGTCCTCAATCCGCTCCTCATCGAAGGTCAGGTGCACGGAGCGATGACGCACGGCCTCGGCGGTGCCCTGTACGAGGAAATGGCTTACACCGACGCCGGTCAGCCCACTTCGACGTTCATGGACTACCTCGTACCGACCTCCGCCGAAACCGGTTTCCCCCTCGTGGCCGAGCGACTCGTCACGCCATCACCTGTCACCCGGCTCGGTGCCAAGGGTTCCGGCGAGGGCAGCAGCATGAGTTTCCCCGTCGCCATTGCGAATGCCGTCGCCGACGCCCTTTCCGGCTATGGAGTCGAGATCACCTCTCTGCCGCTCCACGGCAACGTCATCGACGCCCTACTGTCCACCCGCGCTGACAACAAGAGAAACGAGCAACCATGCCCCTGACCGGTGGAAACATCCGTCTCGAGCGCAGCCACGACGGCCGCGTCGCCAATCTGACCCTCGACCACGGCCGGTACAACATCGTCACCATGGAGACCCGCGCGCTGATGTCCGAGCGCTTCGCCGAGATCGACGCGGACAGGGACGTTGCCGTGGTCGTCATCCGCGGCGACGGTGAGCATTTCACCTCCGGTGGTGACATCGCCGGGTTCATGGAGGTCGAGCCCTTCGACCTGACCGACCTCGGACACGACATCACGGCCCCGGCACGCTCGCCCAAGCCGGTGATCGCGGCGGTCGACGGCTATTGCTTCGGCGTCGGATTCGAGCTCGCCCTCGCAACCGACATCCGGCTGGCCACCAGCCGCTCGGAGTTTGCGCTGCCCGAGATGCGGCTCGGCATGATGCCCGGCAGTGGCGGCACCCAGCGCTTGGCTCGCCTCATCGGGCTCTCCCGAGCCAAGTACCACGTGCTCACCGCTCAACGCATCAAGGCGCAGCAAGCACTCGATTGGGGCCTGCTCGCCTCGGTGTCCGATGACCGGGAAGGTCTCGAGCGCGAGGTCGACCGCGTGGTCAGCACCCTATTGGGCTACTCCCCGGTGGCGCTTCGCACCGCCAAGGAGGTGCTCGACCGGGGTGTCGATGCCCCGCTCGCCTCCGGCATCGAGCTCGAGCGCAAGTCCTATGCCATGCTCCGTGCCACGCACGACTTCGCCGAGGGGGTCGCGGCCTTCCGCGAGAAGCGCGCCCCCTCGTTCACGGGCCGCTGATATGAAGGCCGCTCCCTTTGCCTATGTCCGTCCGACCCGGCTCGGGGACGTGGTCGCCGAGCTCGTCCGCGCAGACGAGGACGGCGGCGGCAAGGTTATCGCCGGGGGCCAGTCCCTCGTGCCGGTCCTGGCCATGCGGCTCGGGCGTCCGAGCACCCTCGTGGACATCACCGATGTCGATGAGCTCAAGCAGGTCGACCTCATCGATGGGAGTCTGCGGGTGGGGGCTGCCGTGCGTCAGCGGCGCGTCGAGCGTGACTTCCGCGGGGTCGTTCCGCTGCTCAGCCAGGCGCTACCGTGGGTCGGGCACCGCGAGATCCGAAGCCGAGGCACCGTATGCGGCTCCCTCGCCCATGCCGACCCAGCCGCGGAAATGCCCGCCGTGGCCAGTTGTCTCGGCGCCACGCTCGAAGTGACCGGGCCGGGAGGAGCCCGCCGCATTGCCGCGGAGAAGTTCTTCTCCGGCGCCATGACGACCTGCCTCGGACCCACCGAGGTCGTCACCGCCGTGCGGATCCCACTGCCGCGCCAAGGCGACGGGTTCGGGTTCGCCGAACTCGCCCGCCGGCACGGCGACTTCGCCGTAGCCGGCGTTGCGGTACGGGTCCGCACGCGCGGGGGCACTGTTGAGGAGGCGGCGGTCACCGCCTTCGGCGTATCCGACCGGCCCCGGTACCGCGACCTGCGTGACGAGCTGCAGGGCGCCGTCGAACGCGCTGGAGTCGACGCGATCGGCATCGCCCGCGAGCTCGGCGACGCGGTGACCGCCATGGCCGACCAGATCGTGACCACGGCCGGGGACAGCCACGGATCCTCCCAGTACCGCCGTCGCGTCCTCCGAGCCCTCGCGACCCGTGAGCTCGTCCACGCCTACCAATCGAGCCTGGAGCCACCGCGATGACCGCACTGCACGCCCTCACAACCTCCCTTGGACGACTCTCAGGAGGACGCGGCACCGTTGCAGCCGATGCCGGGACGCTACGCGTGCGGGCCGACGAGACGGTCACCGTCTCCTTCACGGTCAACGGCCGCCCGGCCAGCGTGGACGTCGCCCCCCGAGTCACGCTCGCCGACGCACTGCGAGACCACCTGGGTCTAACCGGCACCCACCTCGGCTGCGAGCACGGGGTCTGCGGAATGTGCACCGTGCTGGTCGACGGCGACGCCGCGCGGGCATGCCTGCTTCTCGCATGCCAGGTGGAGGGCGCCGACATCATGACGATCGAGGGGCTCGGCAAGGCCGACGACCTGCACCCGCTGCAGGAGTCCTTCGGTCGCCACCATGCGTTGCAGTGCGGTTTCTGCACCCCGGGGATGCTCATGAGCGCCTACGACCTGCTCGACCACGAGCCTGGAGTCACAGCCGAGGAACTCCCGGTGAAGATGTCCGGCGTCCTATGCCGGTGCACCGGGTACCGCAACATCATTGACGCGGTCGCCGAGGTGGCCCAGGCGAACCCTGAGACCGTCCCGCCGCCGCGCAACTGCTCCACCGCAACACTCCTTCCCCGCACGAGCGTCGGCGGGCGCAGGAGCATCCGTCCGGATAACGAGGCGGACGCCCGGCCGAGCGCCGTCGAGATCCGGATGCCGCAGACGGAGCCAACCACCGCCATCGAGGTCGACGATGACGTGACCGCCCGCGTCGACGCCGTCTGGGACGTCATGGAGGATACGGAGAGACTCGCCCGCTGCCTCCCCGGCGCGGAACTCATGGCCGACTTCGGCAACGACCGCTACAAGGGCCGGATCCGGGTCTCTCTCGGGCCAGTGAAGCTCGCCTTCGTTGGCGACATCCACGTCATCGAGCGGGATCCACAGACCCACACAATCCGCGCGCTGGCACAAGCGGAGGACGCCGGTGGCGGCAGCGTGCAGGCAGACGTGCTGTTCAACGTCGAGCCGCGGGGCGAAGGCAGCGTCATCCATGCGCGCGCCGGACTGCACATGACGGGCCGCATCGCCCAGTTCGGACGGTCCCTGGCAAGTGACGTCAGCCGCGACATGTTCAAGCAGTTCACCAGGGCCCTCGACGCCACCGCCCGAGGGGAGGCCCCCACCTTGGTCGAACCGCCCAGCGCCATCGCCATCGCGGCCCAACTGGCCACCTCCCGGCTACGAGCCATCCGCCGACGCGTCAGACGAGCCATCCGACAACGCCTAAAGAGGGAGGAGTGATCAATGGAGATCGGGCGCACGCTCACGTGGACGGCTGAACGATTCCCCGAGCGGCTCGCGTTCGCAGGATCCCGCCGGATGACCTACTTCGAGTGGGACGAGCGCACCAACCGCATCGCCAACGCGATGCTGAGCCTCGGTGTCCGCCCGGGAGACCGGGCGGCCATGTTCCTGTCGAACTCGGAAGCCATGGCCTCAACCCATCTGGCGCTGCAAAAGATCGGGGTGATGTCGACACCGTTGAACATCCGTCTCTCGGCTCCGGAACTCGCCTATTGCCTGCAGAACTGCGAGCCGGCCGTCGTCGTCACCGACGACGTCGCCAGGCAGGTGGCCAAGGAGGCACTCACGATGTCGCCAACACGGGCGAAGATGCTGCACACCGGCAGCCAGCCGCTCGCCGGGGCGATGGACTTCGACTCCTTGGTGCTCGCCGCCGATCCAGCCCCGCCCCGGATCGAGGTTACGGAATCGGACCCCAGCGTGATGCTGTACACCTCCGGCACAACAGCCAAGCCCAAGGGTGTCCCACGTACCCAGCGCAACGAGTTCGCCGCCTCCGTCGCACACGTGATGCAGTGCCGATACGGCTACGGCGAGGTGACCCTCGGCGCGATGCCGATGTACCACACCATGGGCCTGCGCTCGCTGTTGTCAATGCTCATTATCGGCGGCAAGTTCGTGGAGTTGCCCATCTTCAACGCCGAACGAGCCATTGGTCTGATCGAATCCGAGGCCGTCACCGCGCTGTACCTGGTGCCGACAGCCTTCTGGGCGCTCACCGAGACCGGCAAGTTGGACCGCGTCGCGACCACCGTGCGCAAGCTTGCCTTCGCCGGCGCCCCGATGACCTCAAGCCTGTGCGAGAAGCTCGAGGAAACGATCCGGCCCGACGTCTTCGTCAACCACTACGGCTCGAGCGAGGTCTACACATTCGCCATCGAGGAGCGCGCCTCCCGCAAACCCGGTAGCGCCGGACGGCCGGGCCTGTACTCACGAGTGCGCATCGTCAGCGTGGAGCCGGACGCCGGGCATGACCCGCTGCCGCGAGGGGTGGTAGGCGAGATCGCTGCCTCGCTCGAAGCCGACGATGCGTTCCAAGGCTACTGGAGGCGGCCGGACGCGGACGCCAGGGCCATCCGGGATGGCTGGTACCACACCGGCGACCTTGGCCATCTGGACGACGACGGTGACCTGTGGGTCGACGGGCGGGTGGACGACATGATCGTCACCGGCGGTGAGAACGTCCACCCCATCGAGGTTGAGGATGTCCTCTCGCGACACCCGGACGTCGCCGAGGTCGCCGTCGTCGGTCTCAAGGACGAGAAATGGGGACAGGCAGTCACCGCCTTCGTCGTCCCCGTCCGCGCGCAGGAGGACCCGGTCGCGCTCGCACGGCGCCTGCAGGAGTGGGCCCGCACGAAGGCCCCCCTCTCCCCATACAAGCGTCCCAAAAAGGTCGTTGTCATCTCGGCTATACCGAAGAGCCCCGTCGGAAAGATCCTCCGGAGAAAGCTCGTCGCCGGCGACTACGCCGTGCCCACGAGCGCGCGTGTCAGATAAGGCATTCAGCCCATCGAACGGTCGTCACCGCCCGTCTGAGACGAGGTGGAATCGTCTGATCTTCACGGCGCGGCCCAGCGCCAACTTACATCCAATTGAAACCAAAGGTGGTCTCAGTGAACAGCAACAAATCCTCCCCCGTGGGAACCGAAGTCAGCGGCAGTCCCCTCGCGGCGGCGTTCGCATCGGTCATGGGATGGGCGTTTGACCTCTTCGACCTGTTCATCCTGCTCTATGTGGCCGGCCCGGTTGGCCACCAGATCTTCCCCGTCAAGAGTGAGACGCTCAGCCTCGCTCTGGTCTTCATCTCGTTCGCTGTCAGCATCCTGATGCGGCCCGGCGGTGCGGCCATCTTCGGTAGCTTCGCGGACAGGATGGGCCGCAAACGGATCATGGTGATCGTCTTTGCCGGAGTCGGGGTATCAACGGCTGTGATGGGCCTCGTCCCGTCCTATGCCGCCGTCGGCATGGTCGCCCCGGTCCTGTTCTTGGCCCTGCGAGTGATCCAAGGCATCTTTGTCGGCGGCGTCACCGCCGTCACCCACACCCTTGGCACGGAGAGCGTCCCAGCACGCTACCGCGGCCTCATGTCGGGCCTGATCGGCGGTGGCGGTGCCGGCATCGGCGCTGCACTGGCGAGCATTGCCTTCATCACTATCAGCGCCATCTATCCAGGCCCCGCGTTCATCGAGACCGGCTGGCGCTACATGTTTGCCACCGGGCTCCTCGGCGCCCTGCTCAGCCTCTTCGTGCTGCGCAAGGTGGAGGAGTCGCCGCTATGGCTCGCCGCCAAGAATGCGAAGGTCTCGGACAAGCAGGCCAGCAAACCGCTGAGCTTCAAGGATTTGCTCAGTGGCCGGTACGGCAGGATCACCGTTCTCAATATCGCGGTCGCGGCCGGTGCCGGCGCGCAGTACTACCTCACCTCCGGCTTCCTGCCGACCTACCTTGATGTCGTCACACCGGTCCCGAGAGATGACCGTGGATGGATCTTGCTCGGGGCGAGTCTCATCGTGGTCCTCGCCGCGACAAGTGCTGGTCACCTGAGCGAGCGGCTAGGTCGGCGCCGGACGATGCTCATGATCGGCACGATCAACCTGGTCGCACTACCCGTCATACTCCTGGTCATTGCTCGGACGGATCCCGGTGCGACCGTGACGATCCTGATCCTGTGCTGCCTGCTCGCGACGCTCTCGAACGCGGCCTACGCACCAGTGATGATCTTCCTCAACGAGCGGTACCCGACGGAGATCCGCTCCCGCGGCACGGCGGTGTCCTGGAACACCGGATTCATGCTCGGTGGCCTGCTGCCGACCTTCGTCACGCTACTCAGCCCGACGACAGCGGACATCCCGGGTCGGCTCATGATCTTCATCGCGGGTGCCGTCCTGGTCTTCATCATCGCGGCGGCCCGTAGCCCCGAGACTCGCGGAGCGATCGAGCAGCACGCCACAGTCACGTTCCCGTCCGCGGCCACCATCGAGGAGGGAACCAATGCAAAACCGCTATGAGGGCCGCTCGGTCCTTCTCACGGGAGTGGCCGGAGACATTGGGCGGACCTATCTGCATCAATTCGTGGAGGCGGGAGCCTATGTCGTGGCCACCGATCTCCAGGACGCCGCTGACACCGGACAGTCCGCCGTGGACGAGGCCAACTCACTGGGCACCGGCAAGGCAGTATTCGTACCCGCCGACATCACAGCCGCGGATGACATGGACAAGGCGGTGCGCACAGCCGCCGACGCGTTCGGTCGGCTCGACGCCCTGGTGAACAACGCGGCGATCTATCAGGGCCTCGGCCCCAAGCGGCCACTCACCGAGCTGACGGAGCAGGACTGGGAACGGGTGTTGCGCGTCAACGTCGTCGGCACCTGGCAGGCGATCCGCGCGGCCGCCCCGGCGCTCAGGGCCGGTGGTGGAGGACGCATCGTCAACATTGCCTCGGTCGTCTCCCGCAACGGAGCAGCAGGTTTCGCGCACTACGTCGCCTCCAAGGCGGCTGTCGAGGGCCTCACTAGAGCTGCCGCGCGAGAACTCGGTGCCGCAGGCACCACCGTCAACGCGGTGTCCCCCGGACTCGTGGACGACACCGGTTCGCGGGCGGTAAACACCGACGAGTATATGGAGCGCGTCGCGGCAACACGGTCGATCCCCCGGGCCATGTTGCCGACCGACCTTGTCAGCGCCGTCATGTGGCTAGCGGGCCCGGACTCCGGGTTCGTCTCGGGCCAGACCGTGATCGTCGATGGTGGCGGGGTGTTCGCATGAGAAGCCCTGTGTCAAGCCGCTTGC
>NZ_AWQS01000062.1 GCF_000576575.1 Intrasporangium chromatireducens Q5-1 | reverse complement strand
CCGTCGAAGGGCCACAAACCGTCGAAGGGCCACAAACCGACGAGGGGCCGCTACTCGTCGAAGGGCCACAAACCGACGAGGGGCCACTACCCGTCGGCGGGCCACGTGGCGGTCGTCGCCTCGGGCCCAGCCGTGCGACGTCGAGGCATGCCGTGGCGCTCAGGCGCCGTACGCCGCGACGCGCCACAGGCGGCCGTCGCCCTTGGCCTGCGGCAACGCCTCGCGTAGACGGCGCTCCGCGAGCTCCGGGGCGACGCCGATGTCGACGGCGTAACGCAGGGCCACGGCGGGCGTGCGGACCGTGCCAAAGCGGCAGTGGACGAGCACCCGCTTGCCCTCGGCCCGGAACTGGCGCAGCGCCGAGGATGCATCGTCGAGGACGAAGTCGAGATGCGGATTGGTCTCCGCCTCATCCTCGTCGTTGAGCCAGAACTCGATGTGGTCCCGGGACGTCATGCCCGGGGCCGGGATGTCCTGCAGGCCCAGGGCGCACAGGGAGACGACGGCGTCGACGCGCAGCTCCGCCAGGCGGGAGAGGTCGCTGATCGTGCCGAGGATGATCTCGGAGTCGATCGGGTGGGGGATGCCCAGCCCTGGGATCGATGGGTCCGTCATCGTCTCGACGGACGGCCAGGTCCCGGCGCGGCGGCCGCCGAGGAAGGTCGAGACGGACAGCTCGACGAGGTCGTGGGCCCGCAGGCCGGGCCAGCCGTGAACCATCCGGCGCCACTGGCTCGGCACCGCCGACGAGCCGTAGCGCGCCCCGAGCAGCGCTCCGGCGATGGCCGCGACGGTGTCGGTGTCCCAGCCGGCGCGGACGGCCGCCTGGAGTCCACGCTGCACGTGCAGCGCCGAGCCGTCACCGAGATCCGTCGAGGTGATCGCGGCCCACGCTGCCTGAAGCGCCGTGACGGTGAAGCCGTTGTTGTCGAACTGCGCCGCGGGAGCCCCGGTTGCCTCCTTGATCCAGGTCCGCCACGCTTCGCGGTGCTCGCTGCTGACCAGGTCGAGACCGCCGAGCAGGTCGAGGCGCCCTTCGGTCACCGCGACGCGGATGGCCTCGGACCAGAGCACGCTCGAGTCACCGGCCAGGGGGTCCGTGTGCGTCAGCTCAGCAACTGCCCGCGCTGCCCGCGCCGTCGCCTCACGGTCCTCGGGAGTCGCGATGCCGACGATGGAGGTGCGCATCAGCGCGCCGTTGCCGGCGGTGAGGCCGGTGCGGGCATGCAGCGCCCGGCTCGCCGTGCGCAGCCGCTCGTGGGCCCGCCCCTGCAACTTCCCGGCCCGGGTCAGGATGTTGCGCGTCTGGGTGCCGACGTCGGTGGCCCCACCGACGAGCCACTGCTCGAAACCCTCGGCGACCCGGTCGAGCGCCTCGTCGCTCTCGAGGTCCAGTCCCTCGGCGGCCACGCGCGCCACGCAGAGCGTCATCTGGGTGTCGTCGCTCCACTCACCGGGCTCATACGGCCCGAGTCCGCCACCGGACATGACCGCCTCGCCGACCGGGGGTGCCGCCATCTCGTACGGGACACCGAGCGCGTCGCCGCAGGCCTGACCGAGCAGGACACCGGCCGCACGGTCGATGGGGATGGGGCGGATGGACAAGCGTGACTCCTTCGTCGCGGCAGGGCGTCGGGCGTCCCGGCGGCACGCCACGCTCGAATCTAACTGCTCCGGCAGCCGGGTGCGGTGGCGCCTCGGCCTGCGGACAACGTGGCCCAACCCAGTAGGCTGCGCCCGTGCTCCTACCCCTCACCGTCGCGATCCTCGTGGCCTGCGCGGTGCTGCTCCTCCTCGCCGGCCACCGCCTGTGGCGCGACCGGCTGATCGATGACCCCATCATCGTCGTGAGCGCGGTCATTGAGCTCGCCCTGCTCGTCCAACTCGTCATCGGCCTGGCGCAGTCGGGGGCGATCCAGGACGGGGCCGAGCGAGCCACCTACATCGCCTACCTGTTCACGGTCCTCGTCGTCCTTCCCGTCACCGTCTTCATCGCCATCAAGGAGCGGTCACGCTGGGCCATGGGGGTCGTCCTCGGCGGCGCCGTCGTCGTCGCCATCCTCGTCGCCCGCATCCTCCAGATCTGGCAGCTCAATGTCTGAACGAAACACCCCTCGGCCCGACGCCCCCACTCCTGACGACCGGCCGTCCGCCGCGGACGAGCACACGGGACACGGGGCCGGGCGCCTCCTTGTCGCCGTCTACGGCCTGCTCGCCCTCGCCGCGACGGGTCGGTCGGTGCTGCAGATCGTCGAGTACTTCGACCGGGCGCCCGTCTCCTACCTGCTGTCCGCGCTCGCGGCCGTGATCTACATCATCGCGACGGTCGGTCTGGCGCGCGGCAACCGCACCTCCGTCCGGGTCGCGGCGGTGGCCGTCACCATCGAGCTCATCGGGGTCCTGGTCGTCGGCGCGCTGTCCTACGCGATGTCCGACGCCTTCCCCGACAAGACCGTGTGGTCGCACTTCGGGCAGGGCTACGGCTACGTGCCGCTCGTCCTGCCGTTCCTCGGCCTGTGGTGGATCTGGCGGCATCGGGCGCTCGTGACCGGTTCCTCGATGTCCGGACCGCCCGAGCCGCGTCGATAGGGTGCAGCACATGGATCAGCCCGCCGCGACCGCCCCGACCGGCCCCCTCACCGTCCGTCCCATCACGTCGGAACAGCTGGGCGAGACGGTCGTCGACCTCGGCGGCAGCTTCCTGCAGACGCCCGCATGGGGCCGCACGAAGCCCGGCTGGCGGCGCACGCCGCTCGGCTGGTTCGACGGGTCTGGCGCGCTGGTCGGGGCGGGGCTCGTCCTCTCCCGCAACATCCCTCGCCTCAAGCGGTCCTTCGCCTACCTTCCCGAGGGTCCGGCGCTGCCGTGGGAGGCGGTCGCTGCCGACCCGTCGGCGTGGCTGGACCCCCTCGTCGGGTGGGCGAAGCAGGACGGTGCGTTCGCCCTGCGCCTCGGCTTCCCGGTCATCTCCCGGCGGTGGGCTCCCGATGCGGTCAAGAAGCAGATCGGCGAGGGCGGCCTGATGTCCTTCACCGAGCTGCCGCCCGACCTCGACAACCCCGTCGCGCGTCGGCTCGAGGAGTGGCTCGAAGAGCGCTCGTGGCAGCCCATCGGGTGGGGCAACACCGCGGCCGTGGGCCAGCCCCGCTACGTCTGCGTCGTCGACCTCAAGGGACGGAGTGCGGACGAGGTCCTCAAGGGCATGAACCAGCAGTGGCGACGCAACATCAAGAAGGCCACCAAGGCCGGGGTCGAGGTCCGCACCACAGGTCTCGATGGCGTCGCCACCTTCCACGAGCTCTACGCAGAGACCGCGGAGCGCGACCACTTCTTCCCCCGCGCCAAGTCCTACTTCGAGCAGATGATGCGAGCCTTCGGTGCCGGTGACGACCGCATCAGTGCCCACATCTACGAGGCCCACGTCGACGGCGACGTCCTCGCCTCGGCCCTCATGGTCCGAGTGGGCGACATGTTCTCCTACCTCTACGGCGGCTCGACGAGTCGCAACCGCGAGGCCCGCGCCTCCAACGCACTCCAGTGGCAGGCAATCCAGGATGCGCTGGAAGCCGGCTGCACGGCATACGACTTCCGCGGTTTCAACACGTCGCTCGGTGCCACGGAGCCGCTGACGGGCTTGCTGCTGTTCAAGCTCGGAGCCGGCGCGGACGTCGTCGAGCACGTCGGGGAGCGCGAGCTCGTGCTGAGCCGCTTCTGGCACACGGCCTTCGAGAAGGCGATGGCAGTGCGGGTCGCGATCAACAACCGGCGCGCGGGCGCCAACACCGAGTCCGAGGTCTGACGCTCACTTCCAGCCGAGACCGGCGCTGGTGACGGTGCACGTCGCGTGCCCGCGCCCCTGCTGGTAGGCGACCGTGACCCCGCCGACGAGGATGCGGCACGTGACCGTGTCGCTGAGCCGGGTGGTCTGGACCGTTGCCCCGAGCATCGGCACGGGCATGCCCGGTGTCGGGGTGAGCACGGTCGGTGGCACGTCGAGGGCCACGGTGCCGGTCTGGCCCTGGAACGTGCGCCGGCTGCCCGTGCCGCTGCCGGCGAGGTACACCGTGTAGGGCCGGCTCGTCGGACCGCTCACCTCGAGCCGGATACGGGTCGGGGCCGTCGGCACCGCGCTCGGCCGAGCGCCGCCCGGCACCGCCGTCGGGCGCAGGTTCGGCGGGAACTGCACCGCCGGGGGCACGGTCTGCTGACCGGGACCAGGACGTATGGGCGCAGGCGTCGGCCTGCGGCCGGGCACCAGAGTCGGTGGTGGGGGCAGGAGCGTCACGCTCGGGGTTGGCCTGAGCGGGGAGGTGGCGCTCGGCTGCGGTGGCGCGGGCACGACGCCGCCGGGCCAAGGCCACGCCGAGGGCGTCGCGGAGGCCGCAACGTCCTCGGCCGGAACCTCCTGCTCGACCTGCAGTGCGCTCCAGAGGAACCAGGCGAGGAACGGCACGAGGACGGCCGCCGCGAGGCCGCCGACCTGCCACCCCGTCAGCCATGGGCGACCGGGCGCGCCCCGGGTATCCGCGCGCCCGGCGAGGGCGCCGACCGTCATGCCGCGACTGCCGAAGGCCGGCAGCACCGCCGGGTCGGCAGGCTCGCGCCGGACCGGCTCCGGCACCCAGTCCGGGTCCAGTCCGGTCGGACCACCGGACGCCGTCATGCCGTGCCCTCCACCCCGGTCCTCATCGCCCTCCCGGCACCTCGCAGGTCGCGGTGCCGGGCCCCGTCCCGATGGCCACGAGGGCGTCGGCGAGGTAGACGCGGCACTGGACCTGTTGCTGCCCATATGCACCATGGACGGTCACGGTGAGCGGGTCGTCCGGGTCGTTGCGCGTGAGCCGTGCGGCGTAGGGCAGGGCCACCTCTCCGGCGCTCACCGTCGAGCCTGAGCTCGCCATCACGTCGACGGTGCCGCGAGGGTCGTTGCCGACGACTTCCAGCCGGAACCACAGGGTGCCGGGCGGGATTGGATAAAGGGCCGCATCCATGGGATCAAGGGCCCCGCTGGGCGCCACTGGCTCCACGACGAGTTCGATGCTGCTCGGAGCCGGCCCTTCACCCTCGGCACTGCCGTGTCCGATGCCCCCGTGTCCGGTGCCGCCGTGTCCGAAGAGCTCGCCGCTGTGCCCCGACATGGCGCTGCCGAACAGGAAGACCGCCACGACAGCCCACCAGCCCACGCGGCGGCGCCTCCGCGGTGCGAAGCGGAAGCCCTGCGCGCCACGCACAGGCGACGGAGCGGGTGCAGGGGCCGGTGCCCACCAGGTCTCGGGGAGTGGCTCCGGCGCATCGTCGGAGAACGCGACGTGCCGGTCGTGCTGCGGGTCCGGGATCTCCGGTCGAGCGTCCATGCCCCTCCTTGCCGCCTACCGGCACTGTGACTCTAGGGCCGCGAGGGCGGTTCCGCGCGGCAAACCCGTTCGGCGTGCCGAACCGCGCCGCCTATCCTGTCGCTCATGCCCGAGCAGCCCGCGCCCGCCGCGTCCCGCTCGCGCCGTTCCCCGCGCGGCCGGTCCCGACGAGGCCGTATGCCGCTCACCCCGGAACAGCGCGCCGCTCGCCGCGCGCACCGGGCTGGGCTCGTCCCGGCGATCACCTACCCTGAGCAGCTGCCCGTCGTCGAGCACCGTGACCAGCTCGCCGAGGTGATCCGTGACCACCAGGTCGTCGTCATCGCGGGTGAGACCGGCTCGGGCAAGACCACCCAGATCCCGAAGATCTGCCTCGAGCTCGGCCGCGGGCTCGACGGGATGATCGGGCACACGCAGCCACGGCGGATCGCCGCCCGGGCCGTCGCGGAACGGCTCTCGGAGGAGCTCGACGTCCAGCTCGGCAGCGCCGTCGGCTACCAGGTCCGCTTCGCGGACCACACCAGCCCGGACACCCTCGTCAAGGTGATGACCGACGGCATCCTGCTGACGGAGATGCAGCACGACCGCGACCTGCGCCGCTACGACACGATCATCATCGACGAGGCCCACGAGCGCAGCCTCAACATCGACTTCATCCTCGGCTACCTCAAGCAGCTCCTCCCACGCCGGCCCGACCTCAAGGTCATCATCACGTCGGCGACGATCGACCCGGAGCGCTTCGCCGAGCACTTCGCCGACGGCGAGGGCCGGCCGGCCCCGATCGTCGAGGTGTCCGGCCGCACCTACCCGGTCGAGATCCGCTATCGCCCCCTC
This sequence comes from Intrasporangium chromatireducens Q5-1, assembly GCF_000576575.1. Taxonomy (GTDB): domain Bacteria; phylum Actinomycetota; class Actinomycetes; order Actinomycetales; family Dermatophilaceae; genus Intrasporangium_A; species Intrasporangium_A chromatireducens. The sequence continues at coordinate 14,124 of NZ_AWQS01000062.1, read as the reverse complement.
GTCGACCCCGACCAGCCCGAGGGCGAGGAGAAGGACCTCGTGACCGGGATCTGCGACGCGGTCCTCGAGCTGTGGACCGAGCGCCACTCGGGGCCCAGCTCGGACATTCTCGTCTTCCTCTCCGGGGAGCGTGAGATCAGGGACGCCGCCGACGCGATCTCCGGGATGAACCTGCCGGTCACCGAGGTGCTGCCGCTCTACGGCCGGCTCTCGGCTGCCGAGCAGCACCGGGTCTTCTCACGGCACACGGGTCGCCGAATCGTCTTGGCCACCAATGTTGCGGAGACCTCGCTCACGGTTCCCGGCATCCGCTACGTCATTGACAGCGGCACGGCCCGCATCTCCCGCTACAGCCAGCGGCTCAAGGTCCAGCGCCTGCCCATCGAGCCGATCAGCCAGGCGTCGGCGAACCAGCGGTCGGGGCGCTGCGGGCGCGTCTCGGAGGGCATCGCGATCCGCCTGTACTCGGAGGAGGACCACGACTCACGGCCGCAGTACACCGACCCGGAGATCCTCCGCACGAGCCTCGCCTCGGTCATCCTCCAGATGACGACGCTCGGTCTCGGCGACGTCGAGGCCTTCCCGTTCATCGACCCACCGGACTCCCGGCAGGTGACCGACGGCGTCCGGCTGCTCGAGGAGCTGCAGGCCTTCGGCGGCCAGGACGGCAGCCAGCCCCGTCGGGGCGGCAACCGGCGAGCGGGTCGCAAGCTCACGCCATACGGACGGACGATGGCGAAGCTGCCGATCGACCCGCGCCACGCGCGGATGGTCATCGAGGCGGACCGGCGCGGCGTCCTGCGCGAGGTGCTCGTCATCGTTGCGGCCCTGTCGATCCAGGACCCGCGGGAGCGGCCCCAGGACAAGCAGGAGCTGGCCAGTGCGGCGCACAAGCGCTTCCAGGACGAGCACTCCGACTTCGTCACGTGGCTCAACCTGTGGCGCTACCTGCGGGAACAGCAGAAGGCCTTGTCCTCCAGTGCGTTTCGTCGGATGTGCAAGGCCGAGTTCCTCCACTACCTGCGGGTCCGTGAGTGGCAGGACCTGCACGCGCAGGTCAAGCAGGCGGCCAAGCAGGCGGGGCTCGATGTCTCGCGGGGGAGCCAGCATGGCGAGGTGGACACGGACGCGGTGCACCAGGCGCTGCTCGCCGGCCTGCTGTCGCACGTGGGGGTCCGCGACGAGCAACGCCGGGAGTACCTCGGGGCGCGTGGAGCACGGTTCGGCATCTCGCCCGGCTCCGCGCTCTTCCGCAAGCAGCCGCAGTTCGTCATGGCCGAGGAGCTCGTCGAGACGACCCGCCTGTGGGCCCGGATCAACGCCCGCATCGACCCCATGTGGGCCGAGGAGCTCGGCGAGCACCTCGTCAAGCGGCAGTACTCCGAGCCTCGCTGGTCCGGCCGGCGCGGCTCGGCGGTCGCCACCGAGCGGGTGACGCTCTATGGCGTGCCGCTCGTCGTGGGCCGCACGGTGGGGCTGGGGCGGATCGACCCGGTGCTCGCCCGCGACCTGTTCATCCGGCACGCCCTCGTCGAGGGCGACTGGAACAGCCCCCACGTCTTCCTCAAGGAGAACGCGGCCCTGGTCGAGCGGATCGGCGAGCTCGAGGCACGCACCCGACGACGTGACCTCGTCGTCGACGACAACACCCTGGTGTCCTTCTACGACAAGCGGATTCCGGACACGGTCGTCTCCGGCAGGCACTTCGACACGTGGTGGAAGAAGGCCCGGCGCCAGGACCCCGACCTGCTCACCTTCACCGAGGACCTCCTGCTGCGCGACTCCGCCGACGCCGTCGTCGGTGGGGACTACCCGACTACGTGGCGTCAGGGCGACAACGTCCTGCCCGTGACGTACCAGTTCGAGCCGGGATCCCCACTGGACGGGGCCACCGTGCACATCCCCGTCGACCACCTCAACCAGGTGCGGGCCACCGGCTTCGACTGGGAGGTGCCCGGGTTCCGGGAGGAGCTGGTCACAGCGCTGATCCGGTCGCTGCCGAAGGCGATCCGCCGCGGCCTCGTCCCGGCACCCGACCACGCTCGAGCAGTCCTCCCCGAGCTCGACCCGTCCTCGGGCACCCTCGTCGAGGCCCTCGCCGCGGCGCTGCGGCGTCGGGCCGGAGTGGCCGTGTCACCGGGCGACTTCGACTGGGGCCGCGTGCCGGACCACCTCCGGGTCACGTTCTCCGTGGACCGACCCGACGGGACGCCCATCGCGACCGGCAAGGACCTGGAGGCGGTCCGCGAGGCCGCCACGCCCGCACTGCGCCGGGAGGTCCGGGCGGCAAGTGCCGCCATCGAGCGCACAGGCCTGACTGCGTGGACGGTCCGCACCATGCCAGACACGTTCGAGAGCGCCGAGGGCGTGGTCGGCTTCCCTGCTCTCGTCGACCGCGGTGCGAGTGTCGACCTCTTGGTGCTGCCGACCCCGGCCGAGGCGCAGGCGGAGCACCGACTCGGAGTGCGACGACTCCTCCTGCTCGGCACGACACCGCCCTGGCGCCAGGTGCTGGCCCGCCTCACGAACACCCAGAAGCTCGCGCTCGGTCACAACCCGCACGGCAGCGTGCCGGCCCTCCTCGAGGACTGCCTCGCTGCGGCCGTCGACGCGATCAGCGCCGAGCAGGTGCGCCACGCCGTTCGCACCGAGGAGGACTTCGAGTGGGCCCTGTCGGCCGTCCGCAGCCACGCGTCCGCCCGGGTCGTGCAGGTTGTCGGCCTCGTCGAGCCGATCCTCGCCAAGCACCTGGCGATCACCAACCGGCTCGAGGCGCTGGGCCGGTCGACGAACCCGGCCATGCGCCCGCTCCTGGCCGACGTCCGGGCCCAGCTGCGGGAGCTGGTCCGACCCGGCTTCGTTGCGGACACGGGCGTCGGAAGGCTCCCGGACCTCGACCGCTACCTGCGCGCCATCGCCTACCGGCTCGAGAAGGCCCCGGAGAACCTCGCCCGCGACGCGCAGCTGCTCGACCAGGTGGACGCTGTCGAGGGCCGCTATGCCGACCTGCTCGCCGAGCTGCGGCCGGCCCGGCGCGGCGCCGAGGACGTCGCGGCCATTGGTTGGATGATCGAGGAGCTGCGGGTGTCGCTCTTCGCCCAACAGCTCGGAACCGCGCAGAAGGTGTCGACCCAGCGCATCCTGAAGGCCATCGCGGCCATCAGCCCGTAGCCACCCCCTGGCCCTCCGGGTAGCCGTGCTCGTGTCCGGAGGGCGGGAATCGTCTCCGCGACTCCCGCGTTCAACCAGATGACCAGCACAACGAAAGGCCATCCCGTGCAGGACCCGTCAGAGCTCTTCTCCTTCGAGACCGACACCTCGCTCGCCCAGATGCAGGCGTCGGTGCTCGTCGTCGCCCTCGAGGGCTTCATCGACGCCGGCCAGACGCAGAAGCTCCTCGCGGACCACCTCCTCGAGACCCACCCCTCGACGGTCGTCGCATCGTTCGACGTCGACCAGCTGCTCGACTACCGCGGGCGGCGTCCGGCCATGACCTTCGACCGTGACCGGTGGACCTCCTACGACGACCCGAGCCTGCTGCTGCACCGTCTCACCGACCAGCAGGGCGACGCGTTCTTCCTGCTCACCGGTCCGGAGCCGGACTACCAGTGGTCCCGGATGGCGGAGGCCACCGTGCGGCTCATCAAGGCCCTCGGGGTGCGCCTGACCGTAAGCGTGCACGGCATCCCCATGGCGGTACCGCACACCCGCCCGATCGGCGTGACGGCGCACGCGACGGACGCACGCCTGATCCCGGAGAACGAGGTCGCCTTCGGCGAGATGCAGGTGCCCGGCAGTTTCACCGGGCTGCTCGAGTACCGGCTGGGCGAGGCGGGCCGTGACGCGATCGGCTTCTCGATCCACGTGCCGCACTACCTCGGCCAGGGCGAGTACCCCGAGGCCGCCGTCGCGGCGCTCGACAGGGTCACGACCGCGACCGGCCTCGACCTCGACCGCACCGCCCTCGCCGCGGCCGCGGGCCTCAACCGTCTCGAGATCGACCGGCAGGTCGCCGACTCCGACGAGGTGGCGGCCGTGGTGCACGCCCTCGAGGAGCAGTACGACTCGTTCCTCGAGGGGCGCAAGCGGCGCAGCCTGCTCGCCACGGAGCTGAAGGACCTGCCGACCGCCGACGAGATCGGTGCGGAGTTCGAGGCCTTCCTCAAGGACGTCACCGACGAGAAGGACGTCACCGACGAGGGCGACGCCGGGAGCGCCGCCGACTCCGGTCCCACGTCTTAACCCCTTCAACCGTCGACTGAGCGCAAACTCCGGTTGCGAACCGTCGACTGAGCGCAAACTCCGGAGTTTGCGCTCACTCGACGTGCCAGAAGCGGCGTTAGCGCTCACTCGACGGTCAGGGTTTGGCTTCGCTCCACCGCCGGATGATGCTCGTGTCGGCGACGAACCGCACCGCGTTTGTGCCGGACCAGAGGCGAGCCGCCGACTGCAGCGCGGTGTCCACCGCAGCCGCAGCGTCGGCGGCGCGGTCCTCCGGCACGTGCACGAGCAGCTCGTCGTGCAGGCACAGGACGATGCGGCCCTCGAGCGGCGCCACCGCCGAGCGGACCGTGGCGGCCCACGCCTTGAACAGCTCTGCGGCCGAGCCCTGGATGATCGCGTTGCGGGCGAACCGCCCCCGGCCTGCGTCCGTTCCGGGCGGCAGGCCGGGTGAGGCGACGTCACCCGCCGACGCACCCGAGAACCGCCCGCCGGCAGTGCCGGCAGTGGAGGACCCAGCGGGGCGGGGTGTCGCAGGAGCCGGGGGAGCGGAGCCGGGGCCGAGCCGGATGAGCCGGCCCCCGAACGTGCGCACCGAGCGCCCGGCCACGCCGTCGGCATACGCGCGATCGAGCAGCCCCATCGCGACGGGGTACGCGCGCTCGAGCTGGGCGAGCGCCTCCCCGGCGGCTCCGGACCGCTGCCCGTACATCGCGGCGAGGACGGCCACCTTGGCGGTCGGCCGGTCCGACCCGAGACGGGCGGCCACCGGCGCGTAGAGGTCGTCGGACCGGGTGGCCTCGGCAAAGGCCCGGTCCGCGCTGACCACCGCCAGGACGCGCGGCTCGATCTGCCCGAGGTCGGCGCGCACGAACACATGGCCGGCCTCGGCGCAGATTGCCGGTCGTAGCGGCGCCGGCAGGTTGTGCAGGCCGTTCTGGGCCGTCATCCGTCCCGCGGCGCCGTCGCACGCGGCCCAGGCGCCTCGCAGCCGGTCATCCGGGCCGACGTGCTCGTCGAGCCAGCGGTAGCCGTACGTCGTCGCGATGCGCTCGTCCTTGCGCCAGGCGAGCAGCGCGTCGACGAGGGGGTTGGTCTGCCGGTAGGGCTCGAGGACGTGGGCGCGGGTGTTCGGGACGTCGACGCCGACCGAGGCGAGCAGCTCGCGCACCTGCACCGGGTTGCGCAGGTCGGTTCGTTCGCGGCCCGGTGCATGGGCGAGCACGACGCGGTCCCGGGCGCGCCGGATCCGGTCAGCGTCGTCCTGGTCGACAGGTCGGCGACCAGCTGCGACTCCGATGAGGTCCTCCGCAGCGAGCCGGTCGACGGGCAGGCCGTCTCGCTCGAGCTCGAGGCAGAGCACCGCCGCGGCGGACTCCGACCAGGCCGTCCGTCTGGCTCGTGCTGGGTCGTCCGGCACGATTCGGCAGAGCGAATCGGCTTGGTAGGCCTGGCAGTCCAACGCCATGCGAGCCAGCTGTCGCAGGCGGTCGGGCGTGGACGGCCAGGTCGTGAGGGCATCGGGCCGCAGATGCCCGGAAGCCGTCAGCGGGCCATCCTCGTCGCCGGCGGCGTCGAACAGGTCGCCGTCGAAGCCGGCCAGTCGCGGGCGCGGTGGGGCCGGCACCCCGGTCTCGGGGAGGCCGCGGCAGGCCGCCCAGATGTGCCCCGGCGAGGCCCGCCAGCCGCCGTGGATGATGCGGTGCACCTCGGCGAGGTCCCAGACGCGCGGGACCGCGAGGCCCTGGGTCACGAGCGGGCGCAGGCCGAGCGACGCCGACCACACGACCCACCGCGGGCGTCGCTGCCGAGCCACCTCCCCGAAGCGTGGGCCCACCACGTCGCGCGGCCACGGCTCATCGAGACCCGGCCCAGCGGCATACGCTCCCTGCGGACCGAGGACCAGCGCGACAAGCGGTGCCTCGATCGCCTTGTCAGCCAAGGCAGCTCGCCATGCGGTGCACCGCCTCCCGCAGGATCTCGGGCGAGGTCGCGAAGTTGAGCCGCGCACAGCCCGCCCCCCGGGGCCCGAAGTGAGCGCCCTCGGAGAGGGCGACCCGCCCCCGACTGAGGAGCGTCGCTGCCGGGTCGTCGCCCAGCCCGGCGTCCCGACAGTCGAGCCAGGCGAGGTAGGTCGACTCCGGCAGCCGGAGCCGGACGCCCGGCAGCTGCTCTGCGACGAGCCGCGCCAGCAGGTGGCGGTTGTCGTCGAGCTCGTCGCGCAGCTGCCGGAGCCAGTCGCCACCGTGCCCCCACGCCGCCGACTGGGCGATGACCCCGAGGTGGCTCGCCCCCATCGTCACGAAGGGGTGCAGTGCTTTCGTCGCGGCCACCGCCTCCGTGCCGGGCACGACCAGACCGGCCTTGAGGCCCGCGAGGTTCCACGCCTTGGAGGCGGCCGTCACGGTGACCCCGCCCTCGGACCCGGGGACCGTCAGGTAGGGCGTGAACGTGCTCGTGGCGTAGACCAGCGGGGCGTGGATCTCGTCGGAGATGACCTGCACGCCGTGCTCGCGCGCGAGCGCCGCGAGCCGCGCCAGCTCGTCGGCCGTGTGGACCGTCCCCGTCGGGTTGTGCGGGTTGCACAAGAGGTATGCCGCTGAGCCGCCTCCCGCGGTCGCCCGACGGAACGCGTCGCCCAGGTGGTCAAGGTCGAGGCGGCCCTCGGCGGTCAGCGGTGCGTCGACGGTTTGTCGACCGACCGAGTCGATGACCGTGAAGAAGGCGTTGTAGGCGGGGGAGCTGACGATCACCGGTCCACCCGGCTCGGTGAACAGCTCGAGCAGCCGGGCGATGCCGGTGAGCACGTCCGCGACCTGGACGACGGTGTGCCCGTCGATCGTCCAGCCCCACTCAGCGTGCGCGAACGCGGCCAGCGCAGCGGCATACGGTCCGGGAGCGGCGTAGCCGGTGTCACCCCGGCGCAGCGCCTCGGTCACCGCCGTGACGACCGCCTCGCAGGGTGAGGCGTCCATCTCGGCGACCCACAGCGGGAGGACGTCGCCGGGGTGCAGTCGCCACTTGATGCTCGTGCGGTCGCGCCTCAGCTCGTCGACGGTGTGGTCGAGGATGCGCCGGGTCATGCGACGCAGCCTAGGCGACGCCACCGACCGTCCCCGGCACCGCGGATCTCGTGGGGACCCTTGCACCCACGAGCGCCGCATCCGTCATACGGTGGCGGGGGAGGCCGGCTCGGCGGACCAACGAGCAGACGACAGGAGAGGACGCCAGTGCGCATTCTGGGCTTGGGCAAGGACGAGACCGAGGAGGCGTCGGGGCGCGCGGACGCGCAGGTGCAGGGCCCGCCGGGTCGAGCGGTGGCCGTGCCGGAGCGCAAGCAGGGCGGGATGACCGGGGCCGCCACGCGCCTCGTCGAACGCCTCCTCGACATCGGCATCGACGGCAAGGGGCCCTTCGCCTCGGCGAGCTCAGTCGCGGCGCACGCGCTGTCCAGCACGGGGGGCGATGTCGAGAAGGCGATCGACGTCGTTCGCCGGGACCACCGTCGGCTCGGGGCGGTCGGTGGCTTCGCGACCGGCCTGGGCGGCTTCTTCACGATGCCGGTCTCCCTGCCGGCCAACGTGGTCGAGTTCTACCTCCTCGGCACGCGGATGACCGCCGCGATCGCCAAGCTGCGCGGCTACGACATCGACCAGCCGGAGATCCGGTCGGCCATCCTCGTCACGCTGACCGGTGCCGACAGCGACGACATCCTCAAGAAGGCCGGGCTCGCGGCACCCGGAGGGCGGATCGCTGCCCTGGCCGTCGACCGTCTTCCACCACCCGCGCTGATGGTGGTCAACAAGGCGGTGGGATTCCGGCTGCTGGGCAAGCTGGGCGATGGCATCTTCGCCAAGCTCGGCCGCGGTGTGCCGTTCCTCGGCGGCGCGGTCGGTGGTGGCATCGACGTCTACATGCTCGGCAGGATCGCCAAGCAGGCGAAGCAGGAGTTCCCACCGGTCTCGCCCTTCACCGGCTGAGCGGTGGTCACGCTTCGGACACGGCTGTGCCGCTGGGGAATCGGGCCGGCGGAGTCGTCGTTGGTCGGGACATGAAACGCACCTCCCGCCTCAAGCTCGCCGCCACCGTCGCCTCGCTCGTGCGGGCGACGACCCGCCCGGGCGCCCCGACGGTCTCGGAGCGGGTCAATGCGGTGCCACGCCTCGTGCGCACCACCCTGCGTGGCACCTACCGGGGAGTGTCTCGCGGCCGGCTCGCGCTCGTCGTCGCGGCGGTGGCGTATGTCGCCTCCCCGGTCGACCTGCTGCCCGAGCTGGTCCTGCCGGTCCTCGGCCTCGCGGACGACGCCCTCGTCATCTCCTGGGCGGTGCGGGCCTTCCTCGAGGAGACGGACCGATTCCTGGCGTGGGAGCTCGGTCAGGGGGTGCGCCCACGGCCGACGGTGGTCCCCGGAGACGTGCTGGGCGGAGCCAGCGGCGAGGGGGAGCCCGATCCCGGCCAGGACCGGACCGGGGCCGCGGCGAACGGGCCCGTGCGCTCCGGTGGCCGCGCCGTGCGATCGGCGGCGACGGACTACGTGTTCGAGTCGCTGCGCAAGCGCCTCGAGCGCTGAGGGGCACGTCGTCCACAACCCACAGGGCTGAGGACGGCTTGTCCACAGATTCCGGCCCGGACGAGGTGTGCCTCTGTTGCCGGAGGGCTCCGGCCGCAAGGGTCGAGCCATGCAGCAGCAGAAGATCTCCCTGAGCGGGCCGCCGGACCTGCTGGCCGTCCTTCCCTACCACCTCGGCTTCCACCCGACCCGCAGCGTCGTCGTCGTGTGCCTCCACCAGAAGCAGCTCGGTCTCGTCGCCAGGTATGACGCCGTCTCCGAGCTGTCGGCAGCGGCGGCGGTCGCCGCCTCGGTCCTGCCGGTCCTGCGCCGCGAGGCCCCGAGCGGCGTCATGCTCATCGGCTACGAGGAGGAGCCCGGGGAGAGTGCGCCGCTCTCCGAGGCGATCGCGGCCGGCCTGGCACTCGAGCGCATCTCGCTGATCGACCGGATCGTCGTGCGCGGTGACCGATGGACCGGGCTGATGTGCACGTGCTGCCCGGACGAGCCCGTTCCCGCGCCCCACGAGGTGGGGGCGGTGGCGACCTACGTCGGGCTCGGCCGGGCCGCACTGGCGTCCCGCGACGAGCTGGCAGCGACCATCCGGCCCTCGACACCGGCGCCGCCCGGCCTCTGCGAGGCGATCGACGCCTGGGTCGACGAGGTGGTCGACGGCGACCGCCTGCTCGCAGCGGTACACCCGCCTGGGTCCGGCCTGCACCGACCGATCACGTGGGCGGACTACTGCCTGGCCGTCTGGGCCGACTTCCTGGCGGGACACTTCGACGACCGGGCCGTCCCCGAGCGGCAGCTCTGCCTGCTGCTCGGGAGCTTGCGGCACCGCAGCCTGCGCGACGGGATCATCGCGGTGCTGTGTCCGGGCAGCCTCGAGCTGGACCTGCTCGACAGCCGGCTCGTCGCGCTGCTCGACGACCACCTGGAGCCGGTCCTCGAGGACCTCGAGGATGAGGAGGCGTCGGACGAGGACCTGCGGGCGATGCTCCGGTCGCGACTCGAGCGGTTGTGTCGGCTCGCGCCGGACGCCCATGCGGCCCCCATCCTGACCGTGACGGGAGCCCAGGCGTGGTTCGACGGCGACGGCGCCGGGGCCAGGGTTGCCATCGACCGGGCCCTCGAGGTCGAGCCCGGCCACGTGCTGGCTCGTCTGGTCGAGCAGCTCCTCGACCTCGGCGTGCGGCCGCCCGGCTGCACCGCGGCGTAGCCCCGTCCATCGTGTGGACGGGCGGTCCTGCCCGAGCCAACCCATCGCGTAAGGTGTCAGCAGGTCATGAGTGCCAGCGCAAAGCCCCGGCTTGCTGGACGGCAACCCTCCTTCGCGGTGGGGTGCCCCGGGTGAGGACCAGGCCGCACCGTCCGGTGGGGCAAGCGCGAGACACGAGGAGCGTCGATGACGGTGACCCACCGACACGAAGCCTTGACGCGTCACGGCCGGTCGGCCGGAGCCCCATCAGTGACGGCACGGCCGGTCGCACGCGCCCCACGGCGCCGACCCGACGACGGCACCTGGCGGCCCGGTGACCCGGCGGGGCACCGACAGTTCCAGAACCTCGGTGAGATCCACCTCGAGCGGGGCGGCGTCCTGCCTGACGTGCAGGTCGCCTACGAGACCTGGGGCACCCTCAACGCCGACGCCGACAATGTCATCCTCGTCGAGCACGCCCTCACCGGTGACAGCCACGTCGTCGGCGCGGCCGGGCCCGGCCATCCGACGCCCGGGTGGTGGGACGGGCTCGTCGGTCCCGGGCTGCCGCTCGACACGGACCGGTTCTTCGTCCTCAGCACCAACGTCCTCGGGGGATGCCAAGGCACGACCGGGCCGGTGAGCACGGCACCGGACGGCAGGCATTGGGGGGCCCGCTTCCCCTATGTCACCATCCGCGACCAGGTCCGCGTCGAGGAGCTGCTCCTCGAGCGGCTCGGTGTGCGGCGCCTGGCCGCCGTGGTCGGCGGCTCGATGGGCGGGATGCGGGCGATCGAGTGGGCCGTCATGGGAGCGGAGCGGGTCGAGCGGGCGATCGTCGTGGCCAGCACGGCCCATGCGACCGCCGACCAGATCGCCTGGGCCCAGCCCCAGCTGCTCGCGATCCGCACCGATCCAGACTTCGCCGGCGGGGACTACTACGACACCGGCCGCACTCCGGACGCCGGGCTCGGCATCGCGCGCCGGATCGCCCACGTGACATACCGCACCGAGACGGAGCTGAACGACCGGTTCGGTCGCCAGGCCCAGCCGGGCGAGGACCCGCTGCGCGCCGACCGGGGTCGGTTCGCCGTCGAGAGCTATCTCGACCACCACGCGAGCAAGCTGACCGGACGGTTCGACGCCAACTCCTACGTCGTGCTGACCGAGGCGATGAACTCGCACGACGTCGGGCGCGGACGCGGTGGCCTCGCGGCGGCGCTGCGGCGGGTCGAGGCGGACTGCACCATCGCCTCGGTCGACACCGACCGCCTCTATCCACCACGGCTGTCCGACGAGATGGCCGGACTGCTGCCGCGGGCCACGCGAGAGTCGATCCATTCCGCCTTCGGACACGATGGCTTCCTCATCGAGACCGGCCAGGTGGCCGCCATCGTCCGGCGAGCCTTGGCGCGCAACGCCGGTTGACCAACGGCCGCCTGCGCGGCGCCCCCCGGGAGGGGTGCCCCCGCGCGGTCCGCCAGCAGGGCTTGGCCCGCCGTCCGGCGGCCGTCTGACCCGGCCGCGAACGAACTGTGCTGGCGAGCAGGGCCCAGGCTCACGTCATACGACTATGTCCTTGGCGACACCGGGACCGTCGCGCACGCCTCACGCCCCGGAATCGGGTAGCGTCGCAGCACAGTTCACCGATGCGTATGAGGAGGTCTCCCCGTGGCCATTGTCGTGGGTTACGTCGCCACCAAGGAAGGTCGGGCGGCGCTCAAGCGAGCCGCCGAGGAGTGTGTCCTTCGCAAGACCAAGCTCGTGGTCATCAGCTCCCACCGCGGCGGCCGCGACTTCGACGCGACCGAGGCCACCCGCTTCGAGGCAGAGCTGTCCAGGGTGCAGCACCTGCTCGAGGAGAAGGGGCTCGACCACGAGGTGCGTCAGCTCGTCCGCGGCAACGACCCCGCCGAGGACCTCATCTCCGTGGCGGAGGAGGAGAAGGCCGATTTCATCGTCATCGGCCTGCGGCGGCGCAGCCCCGTCGGCAAGCTGATCCTCGGCTCCAACGCCCAGCGCATCCTGCTCGACGCGAGCTGCCCGGTGCTCGCCGTCAAGGCCGACTAGCCACGCTCGCCGAGGCGTGAGCGGCGGGCCAGGACGCTTGCGGCGACGCCCTCGGCCCCCCTCTGGCCGGGCGCACGGGGCGTCGTTGGAGGTCGTGCACGGAGGCGGTGCCCCGGGTAGTGCGGGCCGCTGGGCGACGCCCGTTTTCGTGTCGGGGCGCAACGGCGTTTTATAATGTCGTACGAACCGGATCGCACAGGGCGAACAGCGAGATCGATGCAGGGATCGACTCCGAGACACCACGCATTTCCGGCATGAATCCTCACCTCCGTTCGTTGTGCTGATGCATGCCCCGACTCAGAGGGGCGGTCCTCACGACGACGCAGCGACGAAAGGCGACCTTGTCCGTGCCCAAGGTGACATCATCCGGAACACCCCCGACCTTGCCCAAGGTGTTTCAGCACGCTCCAATCCAGCAACTGCTTGCCAAGGGCAAGGCGAGTGGGAGCGTCACCGGAGAGGACGTCCTGCGGGCCCAGACAGAGGCGGGTCTCGACCCGCGACAGATGAAGCCCGTCCTGACAACGCTTGAGAACCATGGCATCGACGTGGTCGTGACGGCCGCACCGACCACTTCGACGAAGACCCGCAACGGGACCAAGGGAGGCACCGTGGCCACTCGTAAGACGACCGCGACGGCGACGAAGACCACTGCGAAGAAGGCCACCGCCGAGGAGGGGGCCGACGGCTCGGCCGAAAAGACGGCAGCGGGCGCGACCGCGGGCCGGGCCACCAAGACGACCGCCGCGACGAAGACCACCGCCAAGAAGACCACCGCCAAGAAGGCGCCGGCCAAGAAGGCCGCGACGAACGGTGAGCTGTCGAAGGCCGCGGCGAAGTCGGCCCCGGCGAAGAAGGCCGGCACCACGAAGGCCGCAGCCAAGAAGACGGCCAAGGGTGCGTCGGCGAACGCCGCAGGCGTCGTCGACGACGAGGCCGAGGCCGACGAGGACGTCGAGCCCGAGGACGCCGACCCCAGCGAGCTCGAGGACGTCGAGGTCACGGACGAGGACGACCAGGACTCCGACGAGGCTGCTGGCGAGGAGGCCAGCGACGACGACTCCGAGGCAGCGCCGGCCAAGGCCAAGACGGGCGAGTCCGAGGAGGCCGAGGAGTCCGGGTTCGTCATCCGTGACGACGACGAGGACGACGCGCCCGCGCAGCAGGTCGTCACCGCGGGTGCCACCGCCGACCCCGTCAAGGACTACCTCAAGCAGATCGGCAAGGTGGCGCTCCTCAACGCCGAGCAGGAGGTCGAGCTCGCCAAGCGGATCGAGGCCGGCCTGTTCGCCGAGGAGAAGCTGAACTCCGGCGACAAGATCGAGATGAAGCTCAAGCGCGAGCTCTGGTGGATCGCCCAGGACGGCAAGAAGGCCAAGAACCACCTGCTGGAGGCCAACCTGCGTCTCGTCGTGTCGCTCGCGAAGCGCTACACCGGCCGCGGCATGCTCTTCCTCGACCTGATCCAGGAGGGCAACCTCGGCCTGATCCGTGCGGTCGAGAAGTTCGACTACACCAAGGGCTACAAGTTCTCGACCTATGCGACGTGGTGGATCCGCCAGGCCATCACCCGCGCCATGGCCGACCAGGCGCGCACGATCCGCATCCCCGTGCACATGGTCGAGGTCATCAACAAGTTGGCCCGCGTGCAGCGCCAGATGCTCCAGGACCTGGGCCGCGAGCCCACCCCGGAGGAACTGGCCAAGGAGCTCGACATGACGCCCGAGAAGGTCGTCGAGGTCCAGAAGTACGGCCGCGAGCCCATCTCGCTGCACACCCCGCTCGGCGAGGACGGCGACAGCGAGTTCGGCGACCTCATCGAGGACTCCGAGGCGGTCGTGCCGGCGGACGCCGTCAGCTTCACGCTCCTGCAGGAGCAGCTGCACTCGGTGCTCGACACGCTCTCCGAGCGCGAGGCCGGTGTCGTGTCGATGCGCTTCGGCCTCACCGACGGGCAGCCCAAGACCCTCGACGAGATCGGGAAGGTCTACGGCGTCACGCGGGAGCGGATCCGCCAGATCGAGTCGAAGACGATGAGCAAGCTACGTCACCCGAGCCGCTCCCAAGTGCTGCGCGACTA
>NZ_AWQS01000061.1 GCF_000576575.1 Intrasporangium chromatireducens Q5-1 | reverse complement strand
CTCGACCCGACCACCCCAGCCGTCGAGTGAGCGCAAACTCCGGTTGCGCCCCGTCGAGTGAGCGCAAACTCCGGCCCCGTCAGCCCCCGGCGAGCGCCCGCACGACGTTCGAGGGACTGGGCCGCCCCAGCTGCTGCGCCATCCAGACACTGGTCTCGACGAGCTGGTCCAGGTCGACCCCGGTCCGCACGCCCGCGCCGGTCAGCGCCCAGACGAGGTCCTCGGTGGCGAGGTTGCCGGTCGCGGACTTCGCATAGGGGCACCCACCGAGGCCGCCCGTCGAGGCGTCGACGACCGAGACGCCGTCACGCAGCGCCGCCATCGTGTTGGCGAGCGCCTGCCCGTACGTGTCATGGAAGTGCACCGCGATCCGGTCCGTCCCGATTCCCCGCCGGTCCAGTGCCTCGAGGAGCCGGTGGACGTGCCCGGTCGTGCCGACGCCGATCGTGTCACCGAGGCTCAGCTCGTCGCAGCCGAGGCCCATGAGCCGCTCGGCGACGTCGACGACCTGCTCGACGGGCACCGGCCCCTCCCAGGGGTCGCCGAAGCACATCGAGACATAGGCGCGCACCCACCTGTCGTCGGCCTTGGCGCGCTTCACGACCGGCTCGAACATCGCGTACTGCTCGGTGACCGACCGGTTGAGGTTCTTGCGAGCGAAGGTCTCCGTCGCCGACCCGAAGATCGCGATGGCCTGCAGCCCCAGCTCCTCTGCCCGGTCGAGGCCTCGCTCGTTCGGCACGAGCGCGGGCCGGCGCCGCCCGACCCCGTCTGCACCGAGCCCGGCAAGGACCTCCTCGGCGTCGCCCATCTGCGGCACCCACCTGGCCGGCACGAAGGAGGTCGTCTCGATCGTCTGGAGCCCGGCAGCCTCGAGACGGCGGATGAACTCGACCTTCGTCGCTGCCGGGACGACGGTCTGCTCGTTCTGCAGACCGTCACGGGGCCCGACCTCATAGATGGTCACCTCGGCCGGCAGTCCGGCCGCCGGCTCGACCTGGGGGGTGCGCATGCCGTCCATACTGACAGCCGTGACAGCTCGCCCCGTAGGACCTGCACCACACGACGCCGGGCCGGCCGGGAACAGCGACCCCTGCACCGGTGTTGGTCTCTCGTGATGAATGACGGAGCCCTGATCGTCCAGAGCGACAAGACCCTCCTCCTCGAGGTCGACCACCCGAGGTCCGAGGAGGCGCGGCGCTCCATCGCGCCGTTCGCCGAGCTGGAGCGCGCCCCGGAGCACGTCCACACCTACCGGGTGACCCCCCTCGGTCTGTGGAACGCCCGCGCCGCCGGGCACGACGCCGAGCAGGTCGTCGACGCCCTCATCACCCACAGCCGCTACCCGGTGCCGAACGCGCTGCTCGTCGACATCGCCGAGACGATGGACCGCTACGGTCGGCTCACCCTCGAGAAGGAGGGCTTCGCCGACAGCCCCGAGGGGACCCGGCTCGTGCTGCGCACCACCGACCGACCGGTCCTCGAAGAAGTGCTGCGGCACAAGAAGATCAAGCCGCTGACCGGCGAGCGGATCGACGACCTCGCCGTCGTCGTCCACCCGAGCGAGCGCGGCCACCTCAAGCAGGAGCTGCTCAAGGTCGGCTGGCCGGCCGAGGACCTCGCGGGCTACGTCGACGGCGAGGCGCACCCCATCGCCCTGGACGAGGACGGCTGGCAGCTGCGCCCCTACCAGCAGCACGCCGTCGACGGTTTCTGGCACGGCGGCTCCGGCGTCGTGGTGCTGCCCTGCGGGGCCGGCAAGACCCTCGTCGGCGCAGGAGCGATGGCGGCGGCCAAGGCGACGACCCTCATCCTGGTGACCAACACGGTGAGCGCCAGGCAGTGGAAGGACGAGCTGATCCGCCGCACCTCCCTCACCGAGGAGGAGATCGGCGAGTACTCCGGCGCCCGCAAGGAGATCCGCCCGGTCACGATCGCCACCTACCAGGTGCTGACGACGCGGCGGAAGGGCACCTACACGCACCTCGACCTGCTCGATGCCCGCGACTGGGGGCTCATCGTCTATGACGAGGTCCACCTCCTGCCGGCGCCGATCTTCCGGATGACCGCCGACCTGCAGGCGCGCCGCCGGCTCGGTCTGACCGCGACCCTTGTCCGCGAGGACGGCCGGGAGGCCGACGTCTTCTCGCTCATCGGGCCGAAGCGCTTCGACGCGCCGTGGAAGGACATCGAGGCGCAGGGCTACATCGCCCCGGCCGACTGCGTCGAGGTCCGCGTCTCGCTGCCCGACGGCCAGCGGATGGCCTACGCGACGGCGGAGCCGGATGACCGCTACCGGCTCGCGTCCTGCTCCGACGCGAAGCTGCCCGTCATCGAGAAGCTCGCTGAGCGGCATACGAACGAACCGACCCTCATCATCGGCCAGTACCTCGACCAGCTGCACGAGCTCGCCGAGCGGCTCGGCGCGGACGTCATCACCGGCGAGACGACGGTCAAGGAGCGCCAGCGCCTCTACGACGCCTTCCGGTCCGGCGAGATCACCCGGCTCGTCGTGTCGAAGGTCGCGAACTTCTCGATCGACCTGCCCGAGGCCTCGGTGGCGATCCAGATCAGCGGCACGTTCGGCTCCCGTCAGGAGGAGGCGCAGCGCCTCGGTCGGGTCCTGCGGCCCAAGGGGGACGGCCGCACCGCCCACTTCTACACGGTCGTGTCGCGGGACACCGTCGACGCGGAGTTCGCCGCGCACCGGCAGCGGTTCCTCGCCGAGCAGGGCTACGCCTACCGGATCGTCGACGCCGACGACCTCTGAGCGGTCGCGACCCACGTCCGTATGCCGCTCACCTCGGTCTCCGACAGAACGCGCCGACGGGCGGTGGCGGGGGCCAGACAGGGCGTCATCGACGCCCACCCGCTTCCCAGCCAACTCACAGCAAACGTATGGACACTGTGGAGCGTGGAGACCCAGACCCCTGAGGCTCGACTCCTCGTCGTCGAGGACGAGCCCAACATCCGCGAACTGCTCGCGACCTCCCTCCGGTTCGCCGGTTTCGAGGTCGAGACGGCCGACGACGGGGCGAGCGCGCTCGCCCTCGCCGAGAGCTCCCAGCCGGACCTCGTCGTCCTCGACGTCATGCTGCCCGACGTCGACGGCTTCGAGGTGACCCGCCGCCTGCGCGACCGTGGGCGCCAGCAGCCCATCGTCTTCGTCACCGCCCGCGACTCCGTCGGGGACAAGATCGCCGGCCTCACCGTCGGCGGGGACGACTACGTGACAAAGCCGTTCAGCCTCGAGGAGGTCGTCGCGCGGATCCGCGCGGTCCTGCGGCGCACCCGCGGACCGGTCGACGACGACTCGGCGACGCTGCGCTTCCACGACCTCGAGCTCGATGAGGACTCGCACGAGGTGCGCCGGGCCGGCCGCGTCATCGACCTGTCCCCCACCGAGTTCAAGCTGCTGCGCTACCTACTCCTCAACCCGAACCGGGTCCTGTCCAAGCTGCAGATCCTCGACCACGTCTGGGACTACGACTTCCGCGGCGAGTCCGGCATCGTCGAGTCGTACATCTCCTACCTGCGCCGCAAGATCGACGTGGACGGGCTCCCCTCGCTCATCCACACCAAGCGCGGTGTCGGCTACGTGCTGCGGGTGCCGCCCGAGTCGTCCTGAGGGTGCCGCCCATCAACGCCGCGACCGCGCGGAACCGCTGGAGGGGGCGGATGAGGCTACGCGCCATCCCGCTCCGCTGGCGGCTGCTCACCATCGCGCTGAGCCTCATCCTCATCGCGCTCGCGCTCACCCTCGTCGTGACGAGCGCCCTGCTCAACCGCTACCTGCTCGACCAGGCCGGCCAGGAACTGCGGGTGTATGGCGGGAGCGTCGCCCGCCTGCAGATGGTCGAGCTCGAGCAGAGTCGCCCGATGCTCCCGTCCGGCTTCACGCTGCGGGTGATCCCGGTGAACGGCAACGACCAGTTCTCCATCGGCGAGGCCGTCACCGAGAAGGCCAGGGCGAACATCCCCCTCATCCGACCGAACGACATTCGGGTCCGGAAGGAACAGGTGTTCACCGTCGGATCGGTCGGCGGAGGGGTGAACTGGCTCGCGCTCGCCACGACGAACGCCGACCGCAGCGCGACGTATGTCGTGGCCGTCTCCCTGCGCAGCCTCGACGACACCGTCGACCAGTTCCTCTGGTATGCCGCCGCGATCGGCGCGATCGTCCTCGGCATCTGTGCCGCCCTGGGCTGGTTCCTCGTCAGACGAGCGTTCCGACCACTCGCCGAGATCGAGGACACCGCCGCGGCGATCGCCGGCGGCGACCTCACGCAACGCATCCAGGTCCCGGGCGCCGAGGACGAGGTCGCCTCCCTCTCCCGCTCCCTCAACGTCATGCTGGCCCGGATCGAGCGGTCCTTCGCCGTGCGGCAGGCGAACGAGGCGAAGATGCGTCGCTTCATCGCGGACGCCTCGCACGAGCTGCGCACGCCGCTCGCCGCGGTCTCCGGCTACGCCGAGCTCTACCGCCAGGGCGCGCTGCCGACCCAGGACGCGGTGGCCGGCGCCATGGGGCGGATCGAGGGTGAGAGCCACCGGATGCGCGACCTGGTCGACGACCTGCTCACCCTGGCACGCCTCGACGGCGAGCGCCCGCTGCAGTTCGGCGCCGTCGACCTCGCGGTGCTGGCCGCCGACGCCGCCCAGGACGCCCGCACCATCGACCCCGACCGCTCCGTCACGGCCACCGGGATCGCCGGCCCGATTCGTCCGACCGAGCTCGTCGCCGACGAACGCCAGCTGCGACAGGTCGTGACGAACCTCGTCACGAATGCCCGGGTGCACACGCCCGCCGGCACGGCGATCCAGATCCTCGTCGGCCCGATCGACCGGGGCCATGTGGCGCTTGCGGTCCGCGACCATGGGTATGGCATCCGGGAGGAGGACCGGGCCACCGTCTTCGAAAGGTTCTATCGTGCTGACGCCTCGCGCAGCCGTGGTCACGGCGGCGGCAACGGGCTCGGCCTCGCCATCGTCGAGGCGATCGTCACGGCCCACGGCGGCAGCGTCCGCGTGGACGAGACGCCAGGTGGCGGCGCCACCTTCGTCGTCGAGCTGCCCGTCCAGCCACCCACCGGAGAGCACACAGCGGACTCATAGGACCGCCAGAGGGGCCACCAAAGCTCGTGACGTGAACTGGGTATCAACCAGCCGAGCGAAGGAGAAGCCATGACCATGGCACCCGGCACACACAATCCGATGTCTGCCGTGCCCCCGCCCCCCGAGCAGCGCCCCACCCCGCCCGAGCGCAACGACCGGGAGCCGAAGCCGAGGCGCCGCATCGGAGAGATGGTCGGTGTCGCCGTGCTCGCGGCGGTCCTCGCGAGCGGCGGGACCTATGCGGCCATCCAGGCCGGCGGCGAGGGGAGCGCGAGCACGACGAGCCAGAGCCCGAGCGCGCAGACGCTCCAGCAGGGCTCGACCTCCCCCACGGTGATCCAGGGCAACGCTTCCGCCCCCGACTGGACGTCGGTCGCCAAGGCGGTGAGCCCCAGCGTGGTCAGCATCAACGTGGTGCTGCAGAACGGTGAGGCCGCGGGATCGGGCGTCATCATCGACCAGCAGGGGCACATCCTGACGAACAATCACGTCGTCTCCGGCGCGGGCAACGGCTCGATCTCCGTCGCCCTCAACGACGGCCGCACGTATGCCGCCTCCATCGTCGGCACCGACCCGTCGACGGATCTTGCGGTCATCAAGCTGCAGGGCGCGCCCTCCGACATCGTCCCGATGACCCTGGGCGACTCCGACAAGGTCGCGGTCGGCGACCCGGTCATGGCGGTCGGCAATCCACTCGGGCTCTCGGGCACGGTCACGACCGGCATCGTCAGCGCGCTCAACCGGCCCGTGACGACGCAGGCCAGCGACCAGAACCAATCGCCCTTCGGGGGCGGCCAGACGAATGCGGACACCGTCGTGACGAACGCGATCCAGACGTCGGCCGCGATCAACCCGGGCAACTCGGGCGGCGCTTTGGTCAACGCCAAGGGTGAGCTGATCGGCATCAACAGCTCGATCGCGCAGCTCGGCGGGGGCGGCCTGGGCAGCAGCGGCCAGAGCGGCAACATCGGCATCGGCTTCGCGATCCCCGTCAACGAGGCGAAGTCGATCGCGTCCCAGCTCATCCAGAAGGGGCACGCGGACCACGCGTTCCTCGGCGTGAGCGCTCGCGACTCCGTGGTGACGGACGGCGCGGCCAAGCGAGCCGGCGCCCAGGTCGTCCAGGTCGTCTCCGGCACGCCCGCCGACAAGGCCGGCGTCAAGCAGGGCGACGTCATCATCATGGTCAACGGCGAGCGGATCGAGTCCTCGACCGCGCTCGTCGCCCAGATCCGGGAGATGAAGGCCGGCGAGCAGGCCAAGCTGACCGTCGTCCGAGGCGGCCAGCGAGTCCAGCTCGATGTGACCCTCGCGGTCAAGCCGGCGAGCTCCTCCAGCTGACCTGCTGTCCCTCCCCCCCGGGTTTGAGGTGTTCGAGTGGTCCCTCCCGCCACTCGGACACCTCAAACCATGTCTGGTGCGGGGCGGCGCACGGCGCGCAAGACTGGACCATGGACGCGCAACGGAACCGGCAGAACACCCTCGACGCGATCACGGCGTTCAACGCGGGGGACCTCGACCGCTATCTCGCCAGCTATGCCCCCGACGCAGTCATCCACGGGCTGCCGGAGCACCTCGGCGCAAACCTGGCCGGCCATCGGGAGTTCCTCACCTCGATGCGGGCAGCCCTGCCCGATGTCACGTCGTCGGTCGAGGACATCGTCGCGAGTGGTGACCTGGTGGCGACCCGGCACACCTACCGGGGCACCCACGAGGGCACCCTGCACGGCGCCCGGCCGACCGGCCGGGTCCTGGAGTGGCGGGCGATGACCTTCCGGCGCTTCAACGACGAGGGCCTCGCGACGGAGCGCTGGATCGTCAGCGACGACCTGGCCCTGCTGCGGCAGCTCGGTCAGGTCGGCGCCGGGAGCACCGTCTCCGCCCCCGCCCGGTGACGGCGGCGCTCAGGCGGAGTCCCCGAAGGCGGCCCGCGAGGCGAGGACCTCGCGCAGGTCCGCGTCGGCGTCGACGAGCGAGCGCCGCACCGCCGGGGTCAGGTCGCCGCGCTCCAGCGTCTCGGCGCTGCGGCGTGCCGTCGCATCGGTGTAGACCTGCGGGAACGCCAGGGTGACGACCCGGGACAGCGCGTCCTCCCCGACCCAGGCGCTCATCGCCGGCACGTCGACGAAATAGCGCGCGACATACGGCTCGACGAGGTCGTCGCTCGGGGCTGCCCAGAAGCCGCGCGCGAGGTGGTTCATCTCGTAGTTCGACCGCCCGTTGCGTCCGGTGAGCTGGTCCCAGGCCCAGGCCTTGGCCTCCGGGTCGGGCCGTGCCGCACGGCACATCAGCGCGTTGAGGGACCCCTGCAGGGTGTCGTCGGACGCGCGGAAGCGCTCGATATCGGCGTCGCTCAAGGCTCCCCGGCGGGCGAGGTTGCGCACGACGATCCAACGGAAGTCGCCGTCGTCCTCGAGGCCGGCCGGCAGGCCATGACCGGTCGCCCAGCCCCGCAGCAGCTCCTCGTCGGCGCTCGTCCCCGCGACGAGGCGGGCCGCGGCGAGTGACGACGTCGAGCCGGGCTCCGCCGTGTCGAGCAGCGCCCGACCGCACCGGGCCAGCCGCTCGCGGGCCGCGGGCCGCTGCTCCCGGGGCAGGAAGACGCCGACGACGACGTGCTCGGCGTAGCCGGCCGTCCGGGTCAGGATGGACGAGTTCCTCTCCCGCGTCCATGCCCCCTCGAACACGTCGAGGAGCACGGTCGGGGCGACCTCGGCGGTGTGCAGGCCGTCGACGAGGGAGGACCACACGACGGCGCGCGTCTGGGCGTCCGGGACCTGCGACAGCTGCGTGGGCAGCGCCCCGATCGTCTTGTCGGACAACACGACTCGCGCCCACGTCAGGTCGGACGCGTTCGGCACGAGGACGGCCGGCGTCGGCGTGTCGACGAGCCCCTCGAGCGAGACCTCCGGTGCAGCGACCGTCGTCTCGACCCGGGCCGTCTGCGTCCCGTCGGTCCAGCCAGCGACGTCGAGGGCGTGGGGCCGGTCAGCGGGGTGGTCCGCCGGGGCCTCGCGGGTCAGCGTCGCCGCGGTCACCCGGCCCGACTCCTCCGCGAGGTCGACGGAGATCGTGTCGCGCCCCGCCGTGAGCAGCCACGCCTTCGCCCACCCGTCGAGGTCGCTGCCGCTCGCGGCCTGGATCGCCGCGAGGAAGTCGGCGAGCGTGCCGTTGCCGTAGGACTTGTCGGTCAGGTAGGCCCGAACGCCTGCGATGAACCGGTCGTCGCCGACGTAGGCGATCAGCTGCCGCAGCGCCGCCGCGCCCTTGGCGTACGAGATGCCGTCGAAGTTCTGCAGCGCACTGATCGCGTCGAGCGCCTCGACGCCCGCCACAGGGTGGGTCGAGGGCGAGCGCTCAGCGCCATACCCCCACACCTTCCGCTCGATCGACGAGTCCACCCAGGCTTCGGTGTACTGCGTCGCGTCGACGAGGCAGCGGTGCGACATGTACTCGGCGAACGACTCGTTGAGCCAGAGGTCGTCCCACCACTTCATCGTGACGAGGTCGCCGAACCACATGTGCGACATCTCGTGGGACACGGTGTTGGCGCGGGTCAGCAGCTCGTCCTGGGTCGCTGCACCACGGAAGATGTACTGGTCGCGCAGGACGACGCAGCCCGGGTTCTCCATCGCACCGGCGTTGAACTCCGGCACGAAGACCTGGTCGTAGTCACCGAACGGGTAGCGGATGCCGAACAGCCCGTGGAAGTAGTCGAACGACTGCTTCGTCACCTCGAAGATCTCGGCGGCGTGCCGCTCGAGCGGCTCCCGGAGCGACTGGCGGGCGTGCAGGCCCAGAGGTATGCCGTCGTGCTCGTCCCGCACGGACACGTACGGCCCAGCGCACACCGTCACGAAGTAGGTCGCGAGCGGCTTGGTCGTCGCGAGGCGCCACTCCCCCGGTGCCGTCTGCGTCGTCGCGCCGTTGCCGATGACGGTCCACTCCTGCGGTGCCTTCACGGTGATGCCATAGGGGGCCTTGAGGTCGGGCTGGTCGAAGCAGACGAAGACGCTCGGCGCCGCGTCGAGGAACAGGTGCCCGTAGACGTAGTCGCGCCCATCCGCGGGGTCGGTCGCGCGGTGCAGACCCTGCCCGTCGTGGCTGTAGGCCATCGTCGCGTCGACGGTCAGCTCGTTGTCGGCGGCCAGACCGGGCAGCGGCAGCCGGCCCTCGTCCACCGTGGCCGGGTCCAGCTCGCGGCCGTTGAGCCGGATCGAGTGGATCTCGCGGGCCTTCAGGTCGACCCAGCTGTCGGCACCCGGCGACGCGCACGTGAAGCGGACCGTCGCGACCGAGCCGAAGACCTCCGCGCCCTGGTCGAGATCGAGCTGAACGGCATACGAACCGACGGTGATCAGCTCGGAACGGTCACGTGCTTCGGCGAGGGTGAGACTGCGCATGAGGGCGAGCCTGCCAGATCCGCGGCACCCGCGTCGCAGGGGTTGCGAAGCGTCGTGGCCCGACGTTTCGCGGGCGTGACGCGGTCAGCTCCGCCGCGGCCCGCCCGCCATCATCTCGAGGCGCTCGATCCGCTGGTCCATCGGCGGGTGCGTCGCGAAGAGCCGCGACACGTCCTGCGCGCGGAACGGGTTCGCGATCATCATGTGGCTCGCGTTGACGATGTCCTGCTGGGGGGCGAGCGGCGCGCGCTGGACGCCATACTCGAGCTTCCGGAGCGCCGAGGCCAGGGCCAGCGGGTCGCCCGTCAGCTTCGAGCCGTCCTCGTCGGCGTCATACTCCCGAGTGCGGCTGATCGCCATCTGGATCATCATCGCCGCGAGCGGCGCGAGGAAGCTCATCGCGAGCAGGGCGATCGGGTTGGGCCGGTTCTCATCGGAGCCGCCGCCACCGAACATGCCGAAGAACATCAGCATCTGGCCGATCGAGGTGATGACGCCCGCCACCGCCGCCGCGACAGAGCTGGTGAGGATGTCGCGGTTGTAGACGTGCATCAGCTCGTGCCCGAGCACGCCGCGCAGCTCACGCTCGTCGAGCAGTTGCAGGATCCCCTCCGTGCAGCAGACGGCGGCATGCTTCGGGTTGCGGCCCGTCGCGAAGGCGTTCGGTGCCTGCGTCGGGGAGATGAAGAGCCGCGGCATCGGCTTGCCAGCAGCGGTCGACAGCTCCCGGACGATGCGGTACATCGCCGGCGCCTGCGCCTCCGACACCGGGTAGGCGTGCATCGCGCGGATCGCGAGCTTGTCGGAGTTCCAGTAGCCGTAGGCGGTGGTCCCGACGCCGATGAGCGCGAAGAGCCAGATGTAGCGGCCGCTACCGATCAGCGCGCCGAGACCGAGGAGCAGCGCCCAGATGGCGCCGAAGAGGGCAGCGGTCTTCAGCCCGTTGAAGTGGTTGTGCATGCCCGTTGAACGTTCGACCAGTGGCCACTGTTCCGACCGCGTGGCGGCGGTCCGGGCCGCGAGTTC
Organism: Intrasporangium chromatireducens Q5-1; assembly: GCF_000576575.1. Classification (GTDB taxonomy): domain Bacteria; phylum Actinomycetota; class Actinomycetes; order Actinomycetales; family Dermatophilaceae; genus Intrasporangium_A; species Intrasporangium_A chromatireducens. Next base: position 9,968 of record NZ_AWQS01000061.1, on the reverse strand, counting down.
CCGATCTACTACCGAGTGTCGTAGATCACGGCGATTGACCGTGCAACAAGTTGGCGTAGTACTACTCGTAGTAGTAGTTTCAGTGCCACAGGGAAAAACGCCCGGCCACCCGGGAACTCACACAGGAGAGAACGATGCGCAAGACCCTCGACAAGCTGATCTCTTGGACCGGCCTCCTCCTCGCGGCAGTGCTGCTCGTCGCGGGCGGGCTGCTCACTTGGGCCGCCAACTTCACCAACCAGAACGTCCACGACCAGCTGGCCTCCCAGCGGATCACGATGCCGGCGGCCGCAGCCATCGCGGAGATGGCACCGGCTGACAAGGCAGCCCTCCAGCCCTGGGCGGACGGCAAGACCCAGCTGACCACCGGTGACCAGGCCAAGGCCTACGCGGACCACTACATCCTCGTCCACATGAACGCCTCCTCCGGTGGCAAGACCTACTCCGAGGTCTCGGCCGAGGCTGGCAAGCTCGCGAAGGACCCGGGCGCTGACCAGGCCAAGGTCGCCGAGCTCAACGGCCTCAAGCAGTCGCTCTTCATGGGCAACGCCCTGCGCGGCATGCTCCTCAACGCCTACGCCTTCGGCACCATCGGCACCATCGCCACCATCGCCTCCATCGCGGCCTACGTCGGCGGAGTCGTCTTCCTCCTCCTCGGCCTCCTCGGCCTCCGGCACGCGAAGACCGCCCGCGACGTGGTCGTCACCCGCGAGGACCGCACCCCGGTCAACGCCTGACGATCCACCCGCACCCCCCAACAGCCCCGCCGGCCACCCCCGGCGGGGCTTTGGCGTGCGCCGGCGCTGTCAGTGGGCTCAATGGGCGCGCTGGCAGACCATGAGGGGGTTGCCGTCGGGGTCCTCGAACTGGACGAAGAACACGCTGCCGATGTCGGTGACATCGGACGTGAGGCGCACCCCCAGCTGCTGCAGGTGCGCGACCGTCGCGGCCAGGTCGTCGGTCCAGAAGAAGAAGCGCGGTGGCCCGTCGGCAGTGAAGTCGGCACGGTTGGCGTCGAGGGCCAGTCCCGGCCCGGCCTCCATCGGGATGTCGAGGATGGTGCCCTTGTGGGAGGCGAGCCCGGGGTCGACGGACAGGATCTCGGCGTACCACCTGGCGGAGCGTTCGAGATCCCGGACCGGGATGAACACCTGACCAATGTGCCTGCGGATCGGCGACTGCATCCGAGGGATGCTACCGGAGCCCGCAAGCGGGACCGCTCAGGCGTGACCTCTCAGGCGTGACCACTCAGCTGCGCCAGACGCGCCGCAAGGGCGTCCACCATCGCGTTGGCCCGCTTGGCCGGCATCACCGACTTGCGGTCGCCGCCCTGGCTGGACACGGGCAGCACGTCCACCGAGAGCTTGGCACCGCCGGCCAGGGCACGCAGTGCGTCGACCTTGTCACCGAACGGCGACCCACTGCCCGGTGAGTAGTAGCGCACCGCTGCATCCACCTCATCGGGGTACAGGTCTGTCTTGGTCACGGCGATGACGAGCCAGATGGGTTTGTGGCGGCGGACGGCCAAGGAGGCGATCCGGTGCGAGGTGATCGTCCAGTCCTCGAGCTCGGCGGCGAGCTGCTCCTCCCGGCTGGCGGTGGCTGCGCCGGTGGTGCCCGCGGTGCGACGCGGGGTGGCATAGCCGTTGGCGACGACGTGGATCACCCCGTCGACCGGCTCGTCATGGAAGACCTCGTCCAGCGCACCGAGCCGCGTGGCGGCGTTGTCCCCGGGCACGACAAGGAACCGGAACCCCTGCAAGCGGGCCGAGCGACGGGTGCGACGCTCCATCACCGCAGAGCCCACCTCCGCGACGCCGTCGTCGGAGGCGCGGCGCGTGAGCCGGTCGACGAGCTGGCTCTTGCCCACCCCCGTCATTCCAGTCACGGCCACCATCGGAAAGCGGTGCCGGAAGAGCCGGCTGAGCCGCTCCGGCGCCGACGCGAGACCGGTCAGCACGCCACCGGCGACGGTCGCGCCCAAGGCGGTGCGACCGGAGGTCGGCAGGATCGACCGCAGTCGGGATGCGGGGTGGGACACGGAGCCTCCTCGGCGTGCTGATCGGGAGCCAGCTGGCACCCCGAGCCTATGTTCCATCGTCGTGGAACCGTACGCGCACCGGGGCTGCCGGTCTGAAGATCCCCCGCTCGGCTCGAGTCCCGACGGGCATCCGGAGGGACCGCTCAGGGATACTGGGCCGGTCGGGCCGAACGACCGGTCGGCACCCGTGACGTTCTCGACCCTCCTGCAGCGCGAGGCACCTGACCGCTTCCCCGGCTTCGGCCGGCCTGTGCTGGCCCCGGCCGAGGGCACCGTCGTCGCGACGCACGCCGGGGCCGCCGACCATGACGCCTGCCGGGCCTGCCGTCGATCGGCTACGCCCTCACGCAGCGTCGCAGGGCAGCGGCGGGCTGGGTCGCCCTCGCCGGCAACCACGTGCTGATCCAGATGGACTCCGGCATCGTCGTGGCCCTGTGCCATCTGCAACGCGACAGCGTGTGTGTCCAGCCGGGTCAGCGGGTCCGGTGCGGCGACGCAGTCGGGCGGTGCGGCAACTCCGGCAACAGCACCGAGCCGCACCTGCATCTGCAGGCCTTCGACGGCCTCGACCCCGATCATGCCCGGCCGGTGCCGATCACCTTCGACGGCGCACTCGCCCGCAACGGCCAGGTGGTGGACCTGTAGCCGTAGATCGTCCGGAATGGGTGCCACCATGCGGGCATGAGCACGACAACCGAGGCCACGGTGACCTGGGCGCAGGCACTCGCATGGCGAATGGAGCGGCACCTGCTCGACCCGGTCGGGTCCACGCCCGTGGCAGAGGTCGTGCGCCGGTTGGGCGCGGTGCTGTCGATGGACGAGTCGCTCGCGGATCTCGCCGTGCGCACCCGGAGCACGACCTCGCGTCCCGGCGACCTCGCGAGGGCCGTGACGGACGGGACGGTGATCAAGGTCTTCGCGTTCCGGGGCTCGATGCACTACCTCTCGCCCGAGGACGGCGGCAGCTACCTCGCCCTTCGGTCCGCCGGCCGGCAGTGGGAGCTGCCGAGCTGGGTCGACTACTACCGGCTCGACCCGCAGGCGTGGCCGGACTTCCGAGCGGCGGTGCGCGACGCGCTCAGCGAGGGCCCGTTGACCGTCCGCGAGCTCGGCGCCGTGGTGACCAGACGTCGCGCGTACCGGCACCTCAAGACGGTCTTCGAGGAGGGCGCCGGCACCCTGATCAAGCCCCTGACGTGGCAGGGCGACATGAGCTTCGGCCCCACCCGGGACGGCCAGCACACCTTTCAGCGCCTCGACACCAACCCGCACTGGTCGGGCATCCCCGACCTCGACGACGCCGGTCCCCGCGCCATCGCCGCCTACTTCCGCACCTACGGGCCGGCGACACTCGATCACCTGCACTACTGGCTGGGGAACGGCCTGAGCGCCGGCCGCAAACGGCTGGACAGCTGGCTCTCCGCCATGAGCGACCGGCTCGTGGCCATCGACGTGGAGGGCACAACGACATACGTCCTGCGGGAGGACGTCGACTCCCTTGCTACGGCACGTCCTTCGCGAGCCGTGCGGTTCCTCCCCGGCCATGACCAGTGGGTGATGGGTCCTGGCACCAAGGACCGCCATGTCACGCCCCAGCCGCTGCGGGACGCCGTGACCCGGAAGGCCAATCCCCTCATCACCGGCGGTGTCGTGAGCGGCACGTGGGCGCGCAGGGGTGACGACCTCACGATCCGTTGGCGAGCAGGGGGGCGGCCACCCCTGGCGGCGATCGAGGACGAGGCAGCCCGACTGGCCACGGTCGTGGGCACCGACCTCAACGTGAGGCTGGAGCCGTCGACAGACGGCTGACCAGCACCGTGCGCCGCGGCGGCGAGGGGTCAGGAGCCGAACAGGCCGAGCAGGAGCTGCGGCTGCACGCTCACCACGAGCAGGACCAGCGCACTCCCGACGAGGGCCATCGTGATCGCGAGGCGTCGGCCTGTCGGCGAGACACCGGGGCCGGCCGGCTCCCCCGCCGCGGCCGCCTCGGCCTCACTGGGGTTGACGACGGGCCGCAGCCACCGCAGGTAGACGGCGACGCCGAGCACCGCGTTGCCGGCGGCGATGACCGCGAGCCAGACCCAGCCCTCGACGATGACGGGCCGCAGTGCGACGACCTTGCCGACGAGGCCGATGACGCCCGGCGGCAGACCAGCGAGGGACGTCAGGGCCAGAGCGAGCGCTCCGGCCCGCCAGGGGCTCCGCTTCCAGAGGCCGCCGTATGCCGCTGTGCTGAGTCCGCGTGACCCGACCTCCCGCACGGTGCGGGCCACGACGGCGAACGCGACGAGCGTGGCAGCGACATACGTCAGCAGGTAGATCGCGGCGGACCGCTGCCCGAGCGGGGACACGCTCACGAGCGGCAGCACCACCCAGCCCGCCTGGGCGACGGTGGACCAGGCCAGCAGCCGCACGACGTCGTCCTGCCGCAGCGCCATGAGGTTGCCCAACGTCATGCTGGCGGCCGCGAGGACGGCCACGGCGATGAGTCCGGGGGTACTGAGGGCGGCGAGTGCCTGGACCACGACGAGGAGCGCGGCGAGGGCACCGACCTTCGAGACGGTGGCAAGGAAGGTGGCCACGGCCGGGGTCGAGCAGGCATAGGCAGTTGGGGTCCAGGCATGGAACGGTACGAGCGAGAGCTTGAAGCCCAGCCCCGCGAGGATGAGCACGAGGGAGAGCGACAACAGCGCCACCGAGGGCTGCTGCCCCGCGGCGAGCGCCGTGCCGCCCTGGGAGACGTGGCCGGCCGCCAGGGCCGCGTCCCTGCTGAAGAAGGGCGCGCCGGTCGCGAGGAACCACAGCGCCGCTCCGACCGCCAACAGTGCGAAGGACACCAAGGAGGTGACGAGCAGCTGCATCGCCCCGGCGAGGGCCGCCCGGGTGCCGCTCAGGGCGACGAGGGCGATGACCGGCAGGGTGGCGAGCTCGAGGGCGACGAGCCACGTGCCGAGATCACGGCTCGCTGCGACGACGACGGTGCCGGTCAGCGCGGTGAGGAAGAGCACCGCCTCGACCGGCTCCCGGGACACCTCGGCCGACCGACCGCGCACCGAGGGCCAGGCGAGCGCAAGGCAGACGGCAGCCGCGAGCCCGGCGCCGAGCTGGAGGCTGCTGCCAAGCGTCCCGGCGCGCCAGAGGCACTCGGTCGCTGCCTGCGCCTGAGAGTAGGACGGCGCGCCGGGGCCCGGCCCGAAGGCGAACCAGCCCCCGGTCATGCAGAAGGTCTCGCGCACCGCCCCGGCACCGCCGACGACCCCGGGGACCGCTGCTCCGGCAGCGCCGAGCGACGCGAGCGCGGCGAGCGCATAAGGGAATCCGCGGAAGCGGGGGACGACGAGGTCCGCGACGAGGACGATGACGACGCCGGCCAGCGGGATCAGCGCGGGCAGCAGGGTCACGACATCGAGCCCGGGCGTGGTCGTCATCGGCGCACCGCCCCGAGCACTCCGGCTGCGTCGAGATCAGACAGGTGCAGCAGCAGCTGCGGCCCGACGCCGAGGACGACCATGGCTCCGACGAGGGTGACGATGAGGCCGCGGCGCACTCCGCGGAGGTCCCGGACCGGTGTCGCCGCCGGGTTGCCCCCCTCGCCCGCCCAGACGATCCGTAGCACCCGCAGCGCGTAGCCCGCCGCGATGGCGAGGCCGACCGCACCGACGACGACGCACGCGCGCAGCAGCGCGACCGGGCGCCCGGGCGCCGGGGACCATGCGGCATACAGGGCGAGAAACTCTCCCCAGAAGCTGACCAGCCCTGGGAGCCCGAGCGCTGCCGCGAAGCCGAACACGAGCGGCACCCCGAACCGGGGAGCACTGTCACGCAAGGACGCTCGAGCGACCGCGAGGTCGGCGGACCCCCACTGCTCCTTGAGGTCGCCGACGACGAGGAACAGCAACGCGGCGACGATCCCGTGCGCGATGTTGCCGAAGAGCGCGGCCTGCAGCCCCGTGTGGCTGCCCGAGGCGAGGGCCAGCGCAACGAAGCCCATGTGGGCGACCGAGGAGTAGGCGACGAGCCGCTTGAGGTCACGCTCGACGAGGCAGGCGAGACCTCCCCAGATGACCCCGACGACGCCGAGGATGGCCAGGACCGGCGAGAGGGTGGCCACGCCGGCCGGCACGTTGGCGACGGCCAGCCGGACGATGCCGTAGGTGCCCATCTTGAGCAGGACCGCGGCGAGGAGGACCGATCCGGCCGTCGGCGCGATGGTGTGGGCGGCCGGCAGCCACGTGTGCAGGGGCCACAGCGGCACCTTGATGCCGAGGCCGGTCAGCAGGAGCGCGGCGATGGCGACCTGCAGACCGTGCGAGAGCCGGTCCGCGTGCGCCGCCGCGAGGACGTCGAGATCGGAGGTCCCCTGGTGGTAGACGAGGAAGAGGATCCCGATGAGCATCAGCGTCGAGCCGAGGACGGTGAAGAAGATGAACCGGCCGGCCGCGTCGGCACGGACCGCGTCGGTGCGGTGATGGTCGCCGAACCGCCGGATGAGCACCCACATCGGCACGAGGACGACCTCGAACGCGACGAAGAAGAGCAGTGCGTCGCGGGCCAGGAAGGTGCCGAGCGCGCCCGCCTCGACGAGCAGGACGCAACCGAGCAGGGTCGATCGGCTGCCGCCCTGCGGAGGCGGCCCGTGGAGCGTGTGGAGCACGACGCCGACGGTCAGCAGGGCCGTCAGGAGGATGAGGGCGATCGAGACGCCGTCGGGTGCGAGGTGCCAGCGGATGCCGAGGCTGCGGATCCACATCACGTCGACGTCGAGCCGCAGCGCGGACACGACGATCGCCAGCACCGCAGCGCCGATCGAGGCGACGAGGGCGACCAGCCGGTCGGCCGTGGCGGACGGCGCCATGGCGAACAGCACGATGGCAGCGACGAGCGGGATGAGCACGAGGATCGTCACCGCCATGCCGTCACCCCCAGCACCGCGACGAGAAGGACCCCGGCCACGACCCCGATGAGCGCGACCGACGGCACCGCCCGGTGGGTGCGCACGCCGGCGCGGCCGGCGGCGTGGGCAGTCGCCGCGAAGGCGCGGGGGTAGGCGTCGACGACGTCCCGGTCGAGGACGACGACGAGGCGGGCCACGGCGATGACCGCCCGACCGAGGGCGGCGTAGGCCGCGTCGGCTCCGTACCCCGCCACGGCTCCTGCGCGCACCCGGTCCGGTACCACGTCGGCGGCGTCGCGTGCGCCGCGCCGGGACGCGGCCCAGACGGCACCCGCCGCACCGGCGATGAGCAGGACGGAGACGAGCGCGGACAGCCAGCCGACGTGCAGGCTCCCGGCGAGGGTCAGCAGCAAGAGGGCGCCGAGGACGGTGAGGGCGGCGAGCGCGGCGACCGAAACGGTGCGCAGCAGCGGCAGGAGCTGGGCCTCGCGCAGCTGTGCCGGCAGCCGGGACTCGTGCGGCTCGGCATGGAGCGGGTGGTGGTCGGGTCGAGCCGGCGGGGTCTCGTCGACGGCCTCCGGCTCTCTGTGCCGTTCGCTCACGTCGAGTGGGCGCTCCGTCTCGCGGGCCGCGACAGCCTCCACGTCGAGGGAGCCCTCCGTCCCCTCCGTCACACCGGTCGGCGCGGGGGGTGGGGTGTCGAGCAGGAGCCAGGCCCGCATGCAGTACGCCGCCGTGAGCAGCACCGTGGCGAACAGGGCGACGGCGACGACCCATGCCCGGAAGCCCGCCCCGTCGCCGATCCCCTCGAGGGCGGCGTCGATGACCGTGTCCTTCGTGAAGAAGCCCACGAGCGGCGGCACGCCGGCGAGGGCGGCCAGCCCGATCGCCATCCCCCACCGCAGCAGCACGTCGGATCGGCCCCGGCCCGCCATCGCGGCCAGGGCCGTCGACCCGACGAGCGCGGCGAGCCAGCCGGCGCCGAGGAAGAGCAGTGCCTTGAAGAACGCGTGACCGATGAGGTGCCCGATCCCGGGGCCGACGCCCACGGACGCCGGCGCCGCCGCCAGCGCGGCAAGCATGATGGCGACCTGGCTCAGCGTGGAATACGCCAGCAGCCGCTTGAGGTCGGCCTGTGCGAAAGCAAGCCCAGCGGCATACACCATCGTGACTGCTGCGAGCACCGCGAGGACGGTGCGGGCCGCGTCGTCGGCGGCGTACAGCGTGAAGAGGCGGGCGATGACGTAGGTGCCCGCCGCGACCATCGTCGCCGCATGGATGAGGGCAGATGCGGGCGTCGGGCCCTCCATCGCGTCCGGCAGCCAGTCCTGGAACGGCACGAGGCCCGACTTGCCGGCGACACCGATGACGACGCAGACGAGGCCGAAGGTCAGCAGCGCCGCCCCCTCCGGCTGGGTGATGACGGCGAGCAGGTCGGTGCTGCGGGCCCGCACCGAGAGGGTGACGAGGCCGACCACCATCGCGACGTCGGCGACGCGCGTGACGAGGAACGCCTTGTATGCCGCTCGCCGGGCTGCCGCTCGTTCGCTGTCGTGGCCGATGAGCAGCCACGAGCACCAGCCCATGATCTCCCAGCCGACGAGGGTCAGCACGAGGTCGGAGGACTGGACGACGAGGAGCATGCCCGCGGCGAACAGGGAGACGCCGGCTGCGAACGGCGGGTAGCGGCGGTCGTCGCGGAGGTACCAGACCGTGTACGTCTGGATGGCGAGGACGACCAGGGCCACGACGAAGGAGACCAGCCCCGAGAGCCGGTCGGACAGCAGGTGCAGGGGCACGCTGAGGTCGCCGAGGGGCAGCGCGCCGAACGTGGTGACGTCGGCGGTGCGCAGCGGCGCGACCCACTGCGCGAGCGCGAGGACGGTCGTGGCCGCAGCGGCTCCGACGGCAATGCCTCGCGCGATCGGCCGTGACCGACCCAGCAGGAGCCCGGCGAGCCCGGCGATCGCCGGCACGACGACGATGAGGCGCACGACCCAGGTCATCGCTCGACCACCTCCCCCTGCACGCCGGTCGTGGGCTCGGGCTCGGGCGCGTCCGGGGTCAGGTCGGGGACCGCGGTCAGGTCGATGTGGCCGAACCGGCGGAACATCACGAGGATCACGGCGAGCGCGATGCTGATCTCGCCGGCCGCGACGGTGATGACGAAGAGGGTGATGACCGACCCGGCCGCGAAGAGGGAGTCCTGACGCGTGCCGGCCGTGACGAGCAGCAGGTTGGCGGCATTGAGGATCAGCTCGACACCGATGAGGACGAGCACGGCGTTGCGGCGGGCGAGGACGCCGTAGATGCCGAGCCCGGCGAGCACCGCCGCGAGCATCACCGGCCACTGGAGGTGGATCACGAGCGCGACCTCCTCCGCAGCACGGTCCGGGACACCGCGAACGCGCCGACGAGGGCGACGAGCAGCAGGACCGACAGCAGCTCGAACGGCCAGACCCACGTGCCGAAGATGCCCGAGGCGATCTGCTGCGTGCTCACGACCGGGGTGTCGAGGTCGACCTGCTCCCGCCCCACGACGGGCAGCGCGGTGAGCGCGAGCAGGACGGTCGTCGCCGCACCGAGGAGGGTCGCGGCCAGCCGCTGCCATGCCGGCGCGTCGACATCGGGCTGCGGCCCGATCGGGGCACGCGTCAGCATCAGCGCGAACAGCACGAGCACGACGATCGCGCCGACATAGACGAGCAGCTGGACGATGCCGACGAGCTCCTGGCCCAGGACGATGTAGCACCCGGCGAGCGACCCGAGGCAGACGAGCAGCCACAGGGCGGCGTGCACGACGTGGCGGGTGGAGACGGCGAGCAGCCCGGACAGGGCGGTGATGACGCCGACGACGACGAAGACGATGTCCCGGATCGTCACGCGTCACCGTCCGCGGGTGGGGCGGGCGGTCTCTCCTCCGCGGGTGCGGGCGGGGTCTCCTCGGCGGTCGGGCCGGTCCGGCCGTGGGCGGCGGGACCCCGGCCTGGGGCGGCAGTCCGCGCGGCTCGTACCGCGTGCGTCCGTCGCTCT
>NZ_AWQS01000060.1 GCF_000576575.1 Intrasporangium chromatireducens Q5-1 | reverse complement strand
CCCCGGCGCGGGTCAGACGGTGAGCGGCCGGTCGGTCGGGGCGATCGGGCGCGGCAGGCCGGTCGCGCCGGTCAGCCACGCGTCGACGCCCGCGGCCGCGGACCGGCCCTCGGCGATGGCCCAGACGATGAGCGACTGTCCCCGACCGGCGTCTCCGGCAACGAACACACCGGGGACGGAGGTCATGAAGTTCTTGTCGCGCTGGACGTTCGTGCGCTCGTCGACAGTGACGCCGAGCTGCTGCAACAGGCCCTCCTGCTGCGGGCCGAGGAACCCCATGGCGAACAGGACGAGCTGAGCCGGGATCTCCCGCTCGGTGCCCTCCTTGAGGACCGGACGCCCGTCGACGAGCTCGACCTCGACGAGCCGGAGCCCGGCCACGTGCCCCTCACCGTCGTCGAGGAACTCGGTCGTGCTCACGGCATAGACCCGCTCGCCGCCCTCCTCGTGGGCGCTCGCGACGCGGTAGATGAGCGGGTAGGTCGGCCAGGGTTGGTTCGCCGGCCGGTCCTCGCCCGGCATCGGCAAGATCTCGAGCGAGGTGACCGACCGGGCACCCTGCCGGTGCGCCGTGCCGATGCAGTCCGCGCCGGTGTCGCCGCCGCCGATGACGACGACGTCCTTGCCGGTGGCGAGGACCTGGCCCTCGACCTCCTCGCCGAGGGCGGCGCGGTTGCCCTGGGGCAGGTACTCCATCGCCTGATGTATGCCGCTCAGCTGGCTTCCCGGGACCGCCAGCCCCCGCGGGACCGTGGCGCCGATGGCAAGGACGACCGCGTCGTAGCGGTCGCGCAGCTGGGGGCCGGTGAGGTCGACGCCGACCTCGACGCCGTTGCGGAAGCGAGTTCCCTCTGCCGCCATCTGGCGCAGCCGGCGGTCGAGGACCGACTTCTCCATCTTGAACTCCGGGATGCCGTAGCGCAGCAGGCCGCCGGGACGGTCCGCCCGCTCGAAGACGGCGACCGTGTGCCCGGCCCGGGTCAGCTGCTGCGCGGCAGCGAGGCCGGCCGGGCCGGAGCCGACGACCGCGACGGTCTTGCCCGAGAGGCGCTCCGGAGGCAGCGGCTCGACGAGCCCCCGCTCGAAGGCCTGCTCGACGGTCGTGACCTCGACCTGCTTGATCGTCACGGCGGGCTGGTTGATGCCGAGCACGCAGGCGGTCTCGCACGGCGCCGGGCAGAGCCGGCCCGTGAACTCGGGGAAGTTGTTCGTCGCGTGGAGCCGCTCGATGGCCCCACCCCAGTCGCCACGCCAGGCGAGGGTGTTCCACTCCGGGATGAGGTTGCCGAGCGGGCAGCCGCTGTGGCAGAAGGGGATGCCGCAGTCCATGCACCGGCCGGCCTGCCGCTGGAGCGTGTCGAGCTGCTGCTCCTCGTAGACCTCCTTCCAGTCGCGGATGCGGACGGGGACGGGGCGCCGGGCCGGCAGCTCACGCTCGCGGGTCTTCAGAAATCCTTGCGGGTCAGCCACGGGAAGCCTCCATGATCCGGTTCCACACCTCGGTGCCGTCGACGTCGAGGTCCTCGGCAGCCGCCTCCGCGCGCACGTCGAGAACGCGCTGGTAGGCGGCGGGCAGGACGAGCGTGAAGCGATGCCGCGCCTCGTCCCAGTCGGCGAGCAGACGTCGGGCCACCGCCGAGTCCGTCTCGTCGAGATGCCGCTCGAGCAGGTGTCGCAGGGTCGTCTCGTCGTCCGGCCGGAGCGGCAGCAGGTCGACGAGCTCGCCGTTGACGCGGTCGTGCTGCAGGTCGAGGACATAGGCGGTGCCTCCCGACATGCCGGCGGCGACGTTGCGTCCGGTCGGCCCGAGGATCACGACGGTGCCGCCCGTCATGTACTCGAGGGCGTGGTCGCCGACGCCCTCGACGACCGCGGTCGCACCGGAGTTGCGCACACAGAACCGCTCGCCGACCCGGCCGCGGAGGAACAGCTCACCGCTCGTCGCGCCATAGCCGATGACGTTGCCGGCGATCACGTTGTCCTCGGCGACGAGGGCGGCCTCACTCTCGGGCCGCACGATGACGCGCCCACCCGACAGGCCCTTGCCCACGTAGTCGTTCGCGTCGCCCAGGAGGCGCAGCGTGATCCCGCGCGGGAGGAAGGCGCCGTACGACTGGCCGGCGGTGCCGGTCATGGTCAGCTCGATGGTGCCGTCGGGCAGTCCTTCCGGGTGCGCCTGGGTCACGTGGTGCCCGAGCATCGTCCCCACGGTGCGGTTGACGTTGCGCACGGCGATGGTGCTCCGGACCGGCTCCCCCGCCTCGATCGCCGGCAGGGCCCGGGCGATCAGCTCGTTGTCGAGCGCCTTCTCGAGGCCGTGCTCCTGCGCCGTCGCGTGGTGCAGGCTGCCCCCGGTCGGGTTGGCCGCGACGGTGAGGATCGGGGTCAAATCGAGGCCCGACGCCTTCCAGTGCGTGATCGCCTTGTCGAGGTCGAGTGCGTCGACCTGGCCGACGGCCTCCTCGATGGAGCGGAACCCGAGGGCCGCGAGGTGCTCACGCACCTCCTCGGCGATGTACTCGAAGAAGGTCTCGACGAACTCGGGTCGCCCGCTGAAGCGGGCCCGCAGCTCGGGGTTCTGGGTCGCGACCCCGACCGGACAGGTGTCGAGGTGGCAGACCCGCATCATGATGCAACCGGACACGACGAGCGGTGCCGTCGCGAAGCCGAACTCCTCGGCGCCGAGCAGGGCAGCAATGACGACGTCGCGTCCCGTCTTGAGCTGGCCGTCGACCTGCACGACGATCCGGTCCCGCAAGCCGTTGACGACGAGGGTCTGCTGTGCCTCGGCGAGGCCGAGCTCCCACGGGGCACCGGCGTGCTTGAGCGAGGTGAGCGGCGACGCCCCGGTGCCGCCGTCGTGGCCCGAGATGAGCACGACGTCGGCGTGCGCCTTGGAGACGCCGGCGGCGACGGTCCCGACCCCGATCTCGGAGACGAGCTTGACGTGCACGCGGGCCGCCGGGTTCGCGTTCTTGAGGTCGTGGATCAGCTGGGCCAGGTCCTCGATGGAGTAGATGTCGTGGTGCGGGGGCGGTGAGATGAGCCCGACGCCGGGCGTCGAGTGCCGCGTCCGGGCCACCCACGGGTAGACCTTGTGGCCGGGCAGCTGGCCGCCCTCCCCCGGCTTGGCGCCCTGGGCCATCTTGATCTGGATGTCGTCGGCGTGGGTGAGGTAGAGGCTCGTGACGCCGAAGCGGCCCGAGGCGACCTGCTTGATCGCCGAGCGCCGCTCCGGGTCGAGCAGCCGCTCCGGGTCCTCGCCCCCCTCGCCCGTGTTGGACCGGGCGCCGAGCCGGTTCATCGCGACGGCAAGCGTCTCGTGCGCCTCCTGGGAGATCGAGCCGTAGCTCATCGCGCCGGTGCTGAAGCGCTTGACGATCGCGCTGACCGGCTCGACCTCCTCGAGCGGCACGGGCAGCCGCCCGGTCAGGCCGGGCGCCTTGAACCCCATCAGCCCGCGCAGGGTCATCAGACGGGACGACTGGTCGTCGACCCGGTTGGTGTACTGCTTGAAGATGTCGTAGCGACGGGTGCGGGTCGAGTGCTGGAGCCGGAACACCGTCTCGGGGTCGAACAGGTGCGGCTCGCCCTCGCGCCGCCACTGGTACTCGCCGCCCACGTCGAGGACGCGGTGCGCCTGGGCGACGCCCTCCGGCGGGTAGGCCCGGGCATGCCGCGCCGCGGTCTCCTTCGCGATGACGTCGAGACCGACGCCGCCGAGCTGCGAGACCGTGCCGGTGAAGTAGCGGTCGACCAGGTCCTGGGACAGGCCGATCGCCTCGAAGACCTGCGCCCCGCGGTAGGACGCCACCGTGGAGATGCCCATCTTCGACATGACCTTCAGGACGCCCTTGCCGAGCGCCTTGATGAGGTTGTGGACCGCCTGCTCGGGGGTCACGTCCTCGATGTGGCCGCCGCGGACGAGGTCCTCGACGGTCTCCATCGCGAGGTAGGGGTTGACCGCTGCGGCTCCGTAGCCGATGAGCAGCGCCACGTGGTGCACCTCGCGGACGTCGCCCGCCTCGACGAGGAGGCCCACCTGGGTGCGGGTCCGCTCCCGGATGAGGTGGTGGTGGACGGCGGCGGTGAGCAGCAGCGACGGGATCGGCGCGAGGTCGCGCCCCGAGTCGCGGTCGGACAGCACGACGAAGCGGGCACCGCGCCGGATCGCCTCGGAGACCTCGGCGAAGATCTCCTCGAGCCGCTCGCGCATCGCGCCGGCGCCGCCCGTGACGTCGTAGAGGCCGCGGACGACGTGGGTGGCGTAGCCGGGCAAGTCCCCGTCGGCGTTGATGTGCACGATCTTGGCCAGCTCGTCGTTGTCGATGACCGGGAAGTCGAGCACGACCTGGCGCGCGTGCGCCGGCGAGGCGGACAGGGCGTTGCCCTCCGGGCCGATCGTCGTCGACAGGGAGGTGACGAGCTCCTCGCGGATCGAGTCGAGGGGCGGGTTCGTCACCTGCGCGAACAGCTGGGTGAAGTAGTCGAAGAGGAGGCGGGGCCGGGACGAGAGGACCGCGATGGGGGTGTCGGTGCCCATCGAGCCGAGCGCCTCGGCGCCGGTGCGTGCCATCGGGGTCAGGAGGATCCGCAGCTCCTCGGTGGTGTACCCGAACGTCTGCTGGCGCCGGGCGACCGACGAGGCGGTGTGCACGACGTGCTCCCGCTCGGGCAGGTCCTCGAGCCGGATCATTCCGGCGTGCAGCCACTCGGAGTACGGCTGCGAGCCGGCCAGCTGTGACTTGATCTCGTCGTCGCTGACGATGCGCCCGTGCTCGGTGTCGACGAGGAACATCCGGCCCGGCTGGAGCCGGCCGCGCTTGACGACGGTGGCGGGATCGAGCTCGAGCACACCCGACTCGGAGGCGAGCACGACGAGGCCGTCCTCCGTCACGGTGTAGCGGCCCGGGCGCAGACCGTTGCGGTCGAGCACCGCACCGATGAGCGTGCCGTCGGTGAAGGCGACGTTGGCCGGGCCGTCCCACGGCTCCATGAACGTCGAGTGGAACTCGTAGAACGCGCGCCGGGCCGGGTCCATCGAGGCGTTGTTCTCCCACGCCTCCGGGATCATCATGAGCACGGCGTGGGGCAGTGAGCGGCCGCCGAGGTGGAGCAGCTCGAGGACCTCGTCGAAGCTGGCCGAGTCGGAGCCGCCCTGGGTGCAGATCGGGAAGAGCCGCTCGAGGTCGCCGGGGATGATGTCGGAGGTGAGCAGGCTCTCGCGGGCGCGCATCCAGTTGCGGTTGCCCTTGACGGTGTTGATCTCGCCGTTGTGGGCGATGAGCCGGTAGGGGTGCGCGAGCGGCCAGGACGGGAACGTGTTCGTCGAGAACCTCGAGTGCACGAGCGCGAGCTGGGTCGTGAGCCGCGCGTCGCTGAGGTCGGGGAAGAACGGCTCGAGCTGCCCCGTCGTCAGCATGCCCTTGTAGACGAGGGTGCGGCTCGACAGCGATGCGAAGTACACCGCGGTCTCACGCTCGACGCGCTTGCGCAGGCAGAAGGCGAGCCGGTCGAGGCCGAGGCTGACGGCACGCCCGATCCGCGACGAGACGAACAGCTGCTCGAAGTGCGGCATGCACTCGCGGGCCGTCTCACCGACGAGCTCGGGGACGACGGGGACCTCCCGCCACCCGAGCACCTGCAGGTTCTCGGTCGCGGCGATCTCCTCGATCCGCGTCTTGGCCGCCGCCCGCTGCTCGGGGTCCATGGGCAGGAAGGCCAGCCCAGCGGCATACGCTCCGGCGGCTGGCAGGTCGAACGGCACGACGGCGCGCAGGAACGCGTCGGGGACCTGCAGGAGGATGCCCGCCCCGTCGCCGACGAGGGGGTCGGCACCCGTGGCGCCCCGGTGGTCCAGGTTGCGCAGGGCGGTCAGCGCGAGGTCGACGATGTCGTGGCCGGCGCTGCCCCGCATCGTGGCGACGAACGCGACGCCGCAGGCGTCGTGCTCGTGTTCGCGCCGGTACAGGCCGAAGTCGTCCGGTTGGGCGCTGAAGCGGGCATGCGGCGACATGGTCACCGTCCTTCCGAATCGTTCCCCTGTCGATGCTGGCAGTGTGGACGGCGTCGGCCACGGTGAGGTGCGGCAAGGCTACTCCCGCGCGACGGTGGTCCCGCCCTTCGGAACGCGACGTATTGCATCCTGAGATGGACGCGGACGGGTCAGGCTCGGCCGTCCCCCTCGGTGGACGCCCTGCGGCCCGCGGCGTCGCCGGGGGCCGCAGGCTCCCGGTCCAGGGGACCGTCGGACCGCTCCCGCGAGTCGTCTCCCGCATCCCCCGCGGGACCCTCGGGCGCATCGGTCGAGCCCGGCGCGTCGGGCCGGGGGGCCGCTGCGGCCGAGGGGGACCGCTCGGCCCGGCCGAACCGGATCCACAGGGCGAGGCCGAGCAGGAAGACGAGGATCGACACCCACGTGTTGACCCGCTGGCCGAGGATGTGGTTGGCGCTGTCGCTGCGCATGTTCTCGATGACGATCCGCCCGATGGGATAGCCCATGACGTAGGCGGCGAAGACCTGGCCCGAGGCGAGCCGCCGGTGCCGGCCGAGCTGCACGAGCGCGACGGCGAGCAGGATGCACCAGATCGCCTCGTAGAGGAACGTCGGGTGGAAGTAGCCCTTCACGATGGGGTGGCCCGAGGCGTCCGTCACGGCGTGGCCGAGCGCCTGGTCCCACTCGTAGACCTTGAGCCGCCAGGGCAGGTCGGTCGGCCCGCCGTAGATCTCGTTGTTGAAGTAGTTGCCGAACCGGCCCATCGCCTGGGCGACGAGGATGCCGGGGGCGGCGGCGTCCGCGAAGTCCTTGAACGTCACGCCGTGCCGTCTGCCGCCGAGCCACACACCGACCGCACCGAGCGCGATGGCACCCCAGATGCCGAGGCCCCCGTTCCAGATCGCGAACGCGTCCATGGGGTGCCCGCCGGGGCCGAAGTAGGGCTGCGGAGTGGTGATGAGGTGGTAGATGCGACCGCCGACGATCCCGAACGGGACGGCCCAGGCGCTGATGTCGAGCGCGACCCCCTTGCGGGCGCCCCCTGCGACGAGCCGCCGGTCCGTCCACCACACGGCCACGACGATCCCCGCGAGGATGCACAGCGCGTAGGCACGGATTGGGATCGGTCCGAGGTACCAGACGCCTTGCGTCGGCGACGGGATGTCGGTGGTGAGGGACACCAGCGACGGTATGCCGCTCAGCGCGCTCATGCGCGTGCCTCCCGCACACCGTCGGCGAGCTCCGCCGCGAGCTTGCGCAGCCGGGCCAGCCCCTCGCCCGGCGAGGGTGCCTCGGTCAGGCAGCGGACGAGGGCAGACCCGACGATCACTCCGTCGGCGAAGCGGCCCACCTCGGCGGCCTGCGCCCCGGTCGAGACGCCCAGCCCGACGCAGACCGGCAGGTCGGTGACGGAGCGGGTCCGGGCGACGAGATCCTGGGCAGCATGGCCCACCTGCGCCCGAGCGCCGGTGACGCCCATGACGGCCGTGGCGTAGACGAACCCTCGGCAGGCGGACGTCACGGCGGCGAGCCGGTCGGGCGTCGAGCTGGGTGCCACGAGGAAGACCTTGTCGAGGCCGTGCCGGTCCGCGGCCTCGATCCACTCCCCCGCCTCGTCGGGGATGAGGTCCGGCGTGATCAGGCCGGAGCCGCCGGCGTCGGCGAGGTCGGCGGCGAACCGCTCGACCCCGTGCCGCAGGACCGGGTTCCAGTACGTCATGACCAGCGCCGCTGCGCCGCTGTCGACGACCGCACGCGCCGCCGTGAACGCGTCGTCGACCCGGACGCCGGCCTCGAGGGCCCGCACCGCGGCGTCCTGGATGACCGGCCCGTCCATGACCGGGTCGCTGTAGGGCACGCCGATCTCGATGATGTCGACGCCTGACTCGACGAGGGCGCGCATCGCCTCGATCGAGCCGTCGACGGTCGGGAAACCGACGGGCAGGTAGCCGACCAGGGCTGCCCGGCCCTCGTCACGGCACCGCTGGAGCACGGGTGCGACGCTCGTCACTGCTGCACCCCCGTCCCGGTCGGGTCCTCGGGGCTGACGGCGGGCTCCGGCGAGCCGGAGTCGTCGAGCAGGCCGAACCACTGGGCGGCGGTGTGCACGTCCTTGTCGCCCCGCCCGGACAGGTTGACGAGGATGACCGCGTCGGGGCCGAGCTCGCGCCCGAGCTGCATGGCACCGGCGAGCGCATGGGCGCTCTCGATGGCCGGCAGGATCCCCTCGGTGCGAGAGAGCAGCGCGAACGCCTCCATCGCCTCGTCGTCGGTGATCGGCCGGTACTCCGCACGGCCGGTCTCGCGGAGGTGGGCGTGCTCCGGGCCGACGCTGGGATAGTCGAGACCGGCGGAGACGCTGTGCGACTCGATGGTCTGGCCGTCCTCGTCCTGGAGCACGAACGTGTAGGCGCCGTGCAGAACGCCGGGCTCGCCGGTCGAGAACCGGGCGGCATGGTGGCCCGACGCGATCCCCGACCCGCCGGCCTCGAGGCCCACGAGGCGCACCTCGGCGTCGTCGAGGAACCGATGGAAGATCCCCATGGCGTTGGAGCCACCGCCGACGCAGGCGCAGACGACGTCGGGCAGGCGTCCGACGAGGTCGAGGACCTGCTGGCGGGCCTCGACGCCGATGACCCGATGGAAGTCCCGGACCATCTCCGGGAACGGGTGGGGGCCGGTCACCGTGCCGAGGACGTAGTGCGTCGTCTCGACGTTGGCGACCCAGTCGCGGAACGCCTCGTTGACCGCGTCCTTGAGCGTCTGGCTGCCGTGCTCGACGGCGACGACCTCGGCTCCGAGCAACCGCATCCGGGCGACGTTGAGCGCCTGCCGCTCGGTGTCCTTGCGGCCCATGTAGACGACGCACTCGAGGCCGAGCAGGGCCGCGGCCGTGGCCGTGGCGACGCCGTGCTGGCCGGCCCCGGTCTCGGCGATGACCCGGGTCTTGCCCATCCGCTTCGTCAGCAGGGCCTGCCCGAGCACGTTGTTGATCTTGTGTGACCCGGTGTGGTTGAGGTCCTCGCGCTTGAGGATGACCCGCGCCCCACCGCAGTGCTCCGCGAAGCGCGGCACCTCGGTGATGATGCTCGGCCGCCCCGTGTAGGTCCGGTGCAGGCGCTCGAGCTCCCCGACGAACTCGGGGTCGACGCGGGCCTTGCGGCGCTCCTCGTCGAGCTGCTCGAGGGCGGGGATCAGGGCCTCGGGGACGTAGCGCCCGCCGAAGCCGCCGAACCGCCCGACGGGGGCGTGGGACATGCTCACTCCTGCTCGGATCGTGCTGCGGTCGCGGCCGCGATGAACTCCCGGACGGCCTCGATGGGCCGCCCACCGGTGACGAGGGCCTCGCCGACGAGGACGGCGTCGGCCCCGGACCGCACGTAGGACACGACGTCCTGCACCCCCGTCACACCCGACTCGGCCACCGAGACGACACCGTCCGGGATGCGTGGAAGGAGATCGTGCACCGTGCGGGGGTCGACCTCGAGGGTCTTGAGGTTGCGCGCGTTGACCCCGACGAGGACGGGGTCGAGGGCGAGGGCCCGGTCGAGCTCGTCCGGTGCGTGGACCTCGACGAGCGGGGTCATCCCGAGCTCGAGCGCCTGGCTGTGCAGGTCACGCAGGAGCACGTTGTCCAGCCCCGCGACGATGAGCAGCACGAGATCGGCTCCGTGGGCCCGCGCCTCGGTGACCTGGTAGGGGTCGACGACGAAGTCCTTCCGCAGCACCGGGACCCTCACGGCCGCGCGGACGGCGTCGAGGTCTGCGAGCGACCCGGAGAACCGACGCTGCTCGGTCAGCACGCTGATCGCACTCGCCCCGCCGGCCTCGTAGGCCGCTGCCAGCGCAGCCGGCTCGGGGATCTCGGCGAGGTGCCCCTTGCTCGGGCTGCGTCGCTTGACCTCGGAGATGACGGCGACGCCGGGCGCTGCCCGGAAGGCAGACAGGACGTCGAGGGCGGGCGCAACGTGGGCGAGGTGCGCCTCGAGCCGGCCGACGGGCAGGGTCGCACGCCGGGCCTCGAGATCTTCGCGCACGCCCTCGATGATCTCGTCGAGAACGTTGGCCACCGTGCTCAGCTCTGGCCGAGCGTCTTGGCGCCCGACTCCTGTGGGGCATCGGCGAGGAGCGTCTCTGCGTGGGTGGGGTGGCCCTTGCTGCCGTAGCCGGCCATCGACAGGACCTTGCCCGCGATCGCGCCGATGACGATGACGACCGCCCCGATGATGCCGAGGACGACGCTCGGGATGACGACGGCGATCGCGGCGATGATGCACCCGACGAGGACGATGGAGACCAACGTCCACGCGGCGACGCTGTGGCCGTGGTCCTCGTGCTCTTCTTCCATGACTCACTCTCTCCGGTGGATGACGTCTACGCGGGGCCCATTGTGTCAGGTGTGTGTGGGTGTGTCGGGCAAGGGCCGCCCCCGGCGCGACACGCCGCAGGGCTCAGTCGTCGGGTGGGCGGTCGGCGGCTGTCGGGTCGCGTCCCTCGGTGAGGTCGTCCCACGTGCTCCGGACCTGGCCGCGGGGTCCGGCGGCGGGTCGCGCGCCCCGCTCGTACCGTGCGCTGAGGCCTCCCCATCCCCGGCTCCACGACGCGGCGAGGGCGGCTCCGGCCACCAGGGCGACGGCCGCCACGAACGCGAGCCACACCATGACCGTCGGGCTGCCAGTGGCCCCGGGAGCCGTCGTCCGGGCCAGGGCGCGCGCCACCGCATCAGCCACCACCTGGGTCGGTCGCAGCGCGACGAGCAGGACGAGGGCCAGGGCGCCGAGGGCGGCGAGGACGAGCAGGACGGCCGAGACGGCTCGGATCACGCGTCCGCCGGTCATGATCGCGAGCAGCGCGGCAACGGCGACGATGGCGAGGCCGATGACGCCGGGCATCGCCTCCGTGCCGGTCACCGAGGTCGGCCCGTGGCTGAGGACGTCGTTGGCGCGGCCGGTCGCCCAGGTCTGCGTGGACAGGGTGGCCAGGACCGCCGCCGGCACCGCCACGACCAGCGTGGCCCGGCGCTTGCCCGCCATCAGCGGGCCACCGTCCGCAGGCCCTCGGCCGCCGCGACGGCCCGCAGGGCGGCCGCTGCCTTGTTCACCGTCTCGTCGTACTCGAGCCCGGGGACCGAGTCTGCGACGATGCCGGCACCGGCCTGGACGTGCGCCTGGCCGTCCTTGATCAATGCGGTGCGGATGGCGATCGCCATGTCGAGGTCCCCGGCGAAGTCGAGGTAGCCGACGACTCCCCCGTAGAGACCGCGCCGTAGGCGCTCGTAGTCGTCGATGAGGGCCATGGCGCGTGGCTTCGGGGCGCCGGACAAGGTGCCCGCGGGGAAGGTCGCGACGAGCGCGTCGTAGGCGGAGCACCCATCGCGCAGCTGGCCCACGACGGTCGACTCGATGTGCATGATGTGGCTGTAGCGGCGCACGGACATGAAGTCGATGGTGTCGACGCTGCCCGCGCGGCAGATCCGTTGGAGGTCGTTGCGTGCGAGGTCGACGAGCATGAGGTGCTCGGCTCGCTCCTTGGCGTCGGCGAGCAGCTCCTCGGCCAGGTGTGCGTCGTGCTCCGGGGTGGCACCGCGCGGCCGGGAGCCGGCGATGGGATGGGTGATCGCCTGGCGGCCGGCCACCTTGATGAGGGCCTCCGGACTCGACCCGACGACGTCGTAGGACGACCCGTCCGGGTGTGGCAGGCGCAGGAGGTACATGTAGGGGCTCGGGTTGGAAACCCGCAGCGCCCGGTAGACGTCGAGGGCGTCGGCCGCGCACGGCACGGAGAACCGCTGGGACACGACGATCTGGAACGCCTCACCCGCCCGGATCGCCTCCTTGGCCCGCTCCACGACCGCCTCGAACTCGGGACGGCTGTGGCTGCTCGCCGGCTGCTGGCTCACCGGGCTGATCGTCGACACGGTGCTCTCGGCGGGTGCGGCGAGCTCGCCGGTCATCCGGTCGAGACGGTCGACGGCGTCCGCCCAGGCCTGCTCGACCCGCTCGTCGGTCGCGTCGCGGTTGAGCGCGTTGGCAACAAGCAGCAACGAGCCGTCGCTGTGGTCGAAGACGGCCAGGTCGGTGGTCAGCATCATCGCCAGCTCGGGCAGGTCGAGCCGGTCCTCGCCCGTGTCGGGCACGGCCTCCCAGTGTCGGACGGCGTCATAGGTGATCGCCCCGACCATGCCGCCTGTCAGGGGCGGCAGGCCCGCGATCCGAGCGGTGGCCAGCGCCTCGACGGTGGCCCGGAGGGCCTCCGTCGGGTCGCCGCTGGTGGGCAGGCCGACCGGCACCTCCCCGATCCAGTGCGCCTGCCGGTCCCGCTCGGTCAGGGTGGCCTCGGCCCGCGCTCCGACGATCGAGTAGCGCGACCAGACGCCACCGTGCTCCGCCGACTCGAGCAGGAAGGTGCCCGGTGCGTCCTTGGCGAGCTTGCGGTAGACGCCGACCGGCGTCTCGGCGTCGGCGAGCACCCGGCGCACGACCGGGATGACACGACGGTCACCGGCGAGCGCGAGCTCGGTGAACTCCTCGAGGGAGGGCCAGGTCACCCCCCACGTGAGGTCAGCCTCCGGCTGGACCGGGGTGAGCGGCATACGGGCTGGTGGCGTCGGTGCTGCTGTCACTGTCCGTCACCCACGACGGCGGGCAGCACCCGGGCATCGAAGCAGGTGCGGTCGCCGGTGTGGCAGGCAGCGCCCTCCTGGTCGACGAGGACGAGCAGTGCGTCGCCGTCGCAGTCGAGCCGCACTCCCTTGACCCACTGGACGTGCCCGCTCGTGTCGCCCTTGCGCCAGTACTCCTGGCGGCTGCGGGACCAGAAGGTGACCCTGCCCTCGCTGAGGGTGCGGCGCAGGGCCTCCTCGTCCATCCAGCCCACCATGAGCACCTCGCGCGTGTCGTGCTGCTGCACGACGGCGGCGACGAGGCCGTGGTCGTCGCGCTTGAGCAGGTCAGCGATGGTCGGGTCGAGGACGGGAGACGAGGTCACGCGGCCATTGTGCCGGTCAGGACGACTCGCGGCGGTAGCGGCTCGGAGTGTGGCCCAGGACGGCGCGAAAGTCGTTCGTCAGGTGCGCTTGGTCGGCGTAGCCGAGGTCTGCGGCGATGGCGGCCAGGTCGAGACCCGGCTCGGTCCGGATGCGCTCGGCCGCTTCCTGGAGGCGACGCCTGCGGATCATGGCCGCCGGCGGCAGGCCCACGTAGCGCCTGGCCAGGCGCTGGACGGTTCGCGGCGAGACCGCGAGGCGGGCGGCGACGTCCTCGAGCTGCAGGACGGTGCTGTCGCCGTCGATGAGGTCGGTCATCGTGTTGGCGAGGAGCGCCTCGGCGGAGATGCTGGGCACGCGGGCCCGCAACCAGTCGGCGAAGCACTGGACGGCACGGGTGCGCCGGACGTCGCCGTCGTCGCTGGCGTTGCCGCGCGTGACGGCGCTGTCGCTGGCGCTCCGCATCGCCTCACAGACGGTGGCGTGCAGGTCGGGCAGGTCGAGCGGCAGGTAGCGGTCGCGGGTGCTGCCGGGGTCGTCGACCAACGCGGGCACCGCGGCGGGCCGCAGCAGGGCACCGACGGCCCATCCCCGGCCGGTGAGGTCGCGGTGCGACCGGTGCGTGGTGGGGCCGGCGAACCCAACGAGGTCCGGCTCGACCACGAGGTTGCTGGCCGGGTAGGCGATGGTGTCCTGCCGGGACGTGCGGCCCGGCGGGAGGTCCCACTCGGGGACCCAGAACCAGCGGACGAGGTCGGCGGCGGGCGCGGGC
Organism: Intrasporangium chromatireducens Q5-1; assembly: GCF_000576575.1. Taxonomy (GTDB): domain Bacteria; phylum Actinomycetota; class Actinomycetes; order Actinomycetales; family Dermatophilaceae; genus Intrasporangium_A; species Intrasporangium_A chromatireducens. The sequence goes on along the minus strand of NZ_AWQS01000060.1, from coordinate 6,761 downwards.
GGGGTGAGGCGGTGGAACGTCGGGAGCCGCTCCGGGTAGAGGACGCCGCGCGCCGATCCGGTCATGGCGACAGGGTAGGTGCGCCGGGCGACAACGACCTGTCGCGAATCTCCAAGCCCAGCGGCGTCGTCGCTCCCTAGCGTCGAGGACATGAACGAGACCAGCACCGCCACCACCAGCACCACGTCCGGTCGCTTCACGACCAACGGTGTGCCACACGGGCTCACGACCCTGACACCCTTCCTCGCCATCCCCGATGCCCGGGGCGCGATCGCCTTCTACCGCAAGGTGTTCGGTGCCCGCGTCGTCGACGTGACGGAGATGGGCGGAGTCGTCGCACATGCCGAGCTCGACTTCGGCAACGGCCACCTCCAGCTCGGCGAGCCGACCGCCGCCTTCCACCTCGTTGCCCCGCCCGACGGCGACGAGGTGTGCTACTCCATCGGCCTCTACTGCCCGGACGTCGACGACGTCGTCGCCCGCGCGGTTGCCGCCGGTGCCACCGTCCGCGAGCCGGCCACCGACTTCGTCTCGGGCGACCGGTTCGCCAGCATCAGGGACCCCTATGGGGTGCGGTGGTCCGTCCTCACCCGGGTGGAGGACCTGTCGGAGGAGGAGAGCGCCCGACGCGTCGCCGAGTGGGCCGCCCAGCAGGGCTGATGGGTGGGTCCAACGGGGCCCGGAGCGCAGCTCCCCTCGGCGCTCAGAGCGCCTGCTGCTGGGCCACCCAGGAGGCGTGCAGCCCGGTATAGACGCCACCGCGCCGGACGAGCTCGCTGTGGTGGCCCCGCTCGACCACCCGGCCCGCATCGACGACGATCACCTCGTCTGCGGCCTCCGCCGTGGACAGCCGGTGGGCGATCGCGATGCTCGTGCGGCCCCGGGTCAGGGAGTCGAGCGCTCGCTGCAGCCGGACCTCGGTGCTCGGGTCGACGGCCGAGGTCGCCTCGTCGAGCACGAGCAGGTCCGGGTCGGCGAGGTAGGCGCGCGCCAGGGCCACGAGCTGGCGCTCTCCTGCGGACAGCGACTCGCCGCGCTGCCCGACCTCGGTGTGCAGGCCCTGGGCGAGCGTGGCGAGCCACCCGTCGAGGCCGAGCTCGGTGAGGGTGAGCCGGACGTCCTGCTCGGTCGACTCGGGCCGGCCGAAGCGGACGTTGTCGAGCAGGGTGCCGTCGAAGAGGAACCCCTCCTGCGGCACGAGCACGACGCGCTGGCGCAGCGACGCGAAGCTGACCCGCCGAAGGTCGGTGCCGTCGATGAGGACGCGGCCGGTCGTCGGGTCCATCAGTCGGGTGAGCAGCTTGGCCAGCGTCGACTTCCCCGAGCCAGTCTCGCCGACGATGGCGACCCGGGACCGCGGCTCGATCGCCAGGTCGACGTTGTGCAGCACCTGCTCGCCGCCCGGGTAGGCGAAGCCGACGTGTTCGAAGGCGACGCGAATGGGGCCGCGCGGCAAAACGATCCCGTCCTCTGGGTCGGCGACGTCGGCGGGCGTGTCGATGATGCCGATGACCCGCCGCCAGCCGGCGACCGCGTTCTGCATCTCGTTGAGGATCTCGGTCGCCTGCTGGACCGGCTGGGTGAACAGGTTGACGAGGAACAAAAAGGCGAGCAGCTCACCGAGCGTGAGGCGGCCGTTGACGGCGAGGACGGTCCCGACGACGAGGACGACGGCCGTCGTCAGGCCAGAGACGAACTGGCCCGAGGTGAAGGCGAGGACCGAGCGGGCCTGCGCGCCGATCGCCGCCCTGCGGTGCTCCTCCACGGTGCGGTCGATCCGCTCCGCGGTGCGGTCCTCGACGGCGTAGGCGCGGATCGCCTGCGCTCCGACGACCGCCTCGGAGATCGCGCCCAGCATGTCGCCGACCCGTTCGCGGACTCGGGTGTAGGCGCGCCCGACGATGCCCTGGAACTTCTGGATGATGATGAAGAGTGGCACGAAGCAGGCCCAGACGACGAGGGCGAGCACGGGGCTGTATATGAACATGAGGACCGTCGCGAGCGTGATCTGCGCGAGGTTGATCATGAGCATCAGCCCGCCGAACTGGACGAACATCGAGATCGTGTCGACGTCCGATGTCACGCGCGAGACCAGGCTGCCGCGTCGTTCGGTGCTCTGGGTCAGCATGGCGAGGTCGTGGATGTGCCGGAAGGCCTTGACCCGCAGGGTGGCCAGCCCGCTCTCGGAGGCGCGGAACAGCCGGACGTTGACGAAGTAGGCGGACAGGGCGGTCACGACGACCCCGGCGAGGGCGACCGTCACCCAGCGGATCACGACGTCGACGTCCGCGCCACCGGGGGCGAGAATGCCGTCGTCCGTCGTGCGCTGCACGACGAAGGGCACGAGAATCCGTCCCAGGGTCGACAGCACGGCGAAGAGGACGGTGACGCCGATCCCCTTGCGCAGCTCCGGAGAGAGCACCAGCCCTCGTCGCAGCGTCTGCCACGTCGTCATCTCCCCGCCGGACGCGATGCCACCGTGGTCGACGAGCGGCGCGTTGCGCATGCTCACAGCCGGACCCCCTCGTCCTCGGCGGGCTCCTCGTCGGCGGCGATCGCCTCGCGCTCCGCCGCCTCCCGGGCATAGGCGGTGACGAGGCGCTCGTACCCGGCGCACCTGGCCATCAGCTCGTCGTGCCGGCCGTGGTCGACGACACGTCCGGCCTCGACGTAGACGACCTCGTCCGCGAGCAGGATCGTGGCCATTCGGTAGGCGACGACCAGCACGGTGGTGCCGCTGCTCGCCTCCCGGAGCCCTGCGAGGATCGCCTGCTCCACACTGGGGTCGACCGCGGAGGTGGCGTCGTCGAGGACCAGCAGCTGCGGGTCGCGGATCACCGCCCGCGCGAGGGCGATTCGCTGGCGCTGGCCGCCGGAGAGAGTCCCGCCCCGCTCCCCCACCCTGGTGTCGAGGCCGTGGGGCAGCCGCGCCACGAACGAATCGCCCTGAGCCACGCGGAGGGCGGCCCAGACCCGGTCGTCCTGGTGATCGGCGCCGAGCGTGATGTTGCCGCGGACCGTGTCGTCGAACATGAAGGTCTGCTGCGCGACCAGGGCCGCGACCTCGGAGACGCCGCCTCGGCGCACCTCGCGCAGGTCGACCCCGTCGATCCGCACCTCACCGGTGTCGGGGTCGACGAGGCGCATCATCAGCTCGGTCAGCGTCGACTTGCCGCTGCCCGTCGGGCCGACGAGCGCGACGGTGGAACCCGCCGCCACGTCGATCGTGACCCCGCGGATGGTGGGGTTGCGCGCGAGCTCGCCCGACTCGGTGACGACCTCGTGCGCGTACGAGACGCCCTCGGCCGCGAGCCGGCTGGCGGCACCCGTGGGCAGGCTGCGCTCGCCGTACCCCATGGCACCCTGCGCCTCGAGGACCGCCGCCACACGGTTCCAGCCGACGACCGCGCGGGGCAGCTCCGCGAGCACCCAGCCGAGCGCCCGGACGGGGAAGGCCGTGATCGAGAAGAGATAGGCGATCTGCACCACCTCGGCCGCGGAGAGCTGGCCGCCGCGCACCCGCATCGTGCCGACGACGAGCACGGCCAGGGTGCCCAGGGTCGGGATGGCCTCGATGGCCGGGTCGAAGCGGCCGCGCGTGCGGCCGACCTCGATGTTGGCGTTGCGCAGCTCGTTCGTCACGTGCCGGAACCGCTCCGTCTCGAAGTCCTCGCGGCCCAGTGACTTGACGATGAGCGCCGCCTCGAAGCTCTCGTGGGCGACCTCTGAGACGTCGGCGCGCAGCTGCTGTGCCCGCGTCACTCGAGGGGACATCGCGCGCTGGAAGGCGACGTTGGCGGCGAAGAGCATCGGGAAGACCGTCAGGCCGATGATCGCCAGGACGGGGTCGACGACGACCATCTGGACGACGCCGAAGACGAGCATGACGAGGACGCCGATCGCCATCGGCAGGGGCGCGAAGACGTTCCACGTGGCTTCGACGTCGGCGTTCGCGTTGGACAGCAGCTGGCCGGACGGGTGGCGGTGGTGCCAGCTCAGCGGCAGCCGGAGGTACTGCCTCGTCACGAGCCGCCGGTAGCGGGCGCCGAGGTTGTACATCGCCACGCCGCCGGCGATGCGCCGGCCGACGACGCCGACGACGGTCGCGAGGACGACGAGCGCGATCGTGCCGCCGATGTACCAGAGCTGTCCCGCGGTCACGTGGCGCGCCTCGATGGCCGGTGCGATGGCGGTGTCGGTGACGTGGCCGATGGCCCAGGCCGTCATCGATGTCATGACGCCGTAGACGGCACTGCCGACGACCGCAAGGGCGAACCAGCGGGGCTCGTCGCGGACGCCCCGCCGGACGACGGACAGCCCCTGGCGCAGGCTGGATCGGGTCGGCAGAGTGGTCACGAGTGGTTGCTCCGCAGCGGACGAGGATGACGGGTGGTTGGCGCGTCGGACACGAAGGTCGAGCCTCTCACGACTCCGCGGCCCGGCCGAACGGCGCCGCGCCGCGTCGAGCGGTGACGAGCCGCCACAGCCATTGGTCCGGGCCGTCCGGCTGGGGCTCCCGGCACACGCGGCTGAACCCGGTCCGGGCGAGCACCCGCTCGGATGGGACGTTGTCGACCTCGGTGTGGGCGACGACCTCCGCGACACCTGACGCGCGCAGGGCACCCAGGTAGGCCGCGAGCACGTCCGTCATCAGGCCTCGTCCCCGTGCCGTCTCGACCAACCCGTACCCGATCTCGGCTCGTCCGTGCGCGGTCGGCGGCCCGGCACAGCCGATCGTCCCGACGACGAGGCCAGTCCGGCGATCACGAATCGCGCGGGCTGCGAACGGATCTCCCTCCGTGGCCATGCGCACGGCATCCCCGTCGTCCTCGCGGGGGAAGGCTGGGTCCCAGCCCGGCTGGCGGCGCCCGATGAGTATGCCGCCCACCTCGCTCCGCGTGAACGTGGCCAACGTCGCGCGGGCCGTCTCGATGGGAGCGGCTCCGAGGGGTCTCGCTGCCGCTCCGGTGCTGACCCAGTAGCGGCGGGAGCCGCCGCGCACGTCCTCGAGGACCCCACCGGCTCCCTCGATCGTGCGGGCCGAGCCGATGTTGTCGTCGTCGCACGTGATGAGGACGGGGTCGAGCCTCTGGGCTCCGGCCCGCGCGAGGACGAGCTGGAGCGCCGTGGAGGCAATGCCCCGTCGCCGCAGACGGGGACGGACGGCATAGCCAATGTGGCCGCCGACGAGGAGCAGGGCTGGGGTGAGGTCGTGGCGCAGGGTGATGGTGCCGGCGAGCTCGCCCTCGTGGCGGATCCACCAGTAGTCGGCAGGCACCTTTCCGACTCCCACCGGGGTTTCCGGTCGGCTCGCCTCCACACGGCTGCGGACCCAGGCGGCGAACTGGGCGGGCTCGCGCTCGTGCTCCGACCGGTCGTGCAGCCCTGAGCCGTGAACCGGGGCGCCGGCGAACTCGTCTACCAGGTCCCACCACTCGGCCGCGAGCTCGACGGAGGGCAGGATGAGGTCGACCACGTCGACCGACGCTAGTGGCCCGGTCCACCGCGCTGCCACCGGATTGCCCTCTCGCGTTTGGAAGGATGACACCCATGACCGTGCCCATCTCGACGCGACGGGGCCGTCTCTCCGTCACCAGCGTCCGACTGGCCGGCGCCGAGGACCTGGACCGGCTCCAGGACATCGAGGTCGCGGCGGACCACAGCTTCGGCACCGTTCTCGACCTGTCCGACTGGCCGCCGCCACCGACCGGGCCGGAGCGCGCACGGGAACGCGGCTTCCTCCTCGTCGTCGGCCAGCCCGCCGTCGGTTTCGCCCATGTCCTCGAGCTGGACACCGACCAAGGCCCCCAACTGCACCTCGAGCAGCTGTCCGTGCACCCGGAGGCGGGGCGTCGTGGGCTCGGCACCATGCTGCTGCTCGCTGCCCTCGGCGTGGCGCTCGAGCGCGGACACGAGGCGATCACCCTGATGACCTATGCCGACGTCCCGTGGAACGGGCCCTGGTACGAGCGGCACGGCTTCCGGGAGCTGGACCTCGACGCACCGGACGTGCGCGGCGACGCGGTGGTGAAGGCGCTCCGCCCCCTCCGACACACTGAGCAGCGCCTCGGCCTGGACAGGCACGGTCGCCGCATCGCGATGCAGCGCTCCCTCGTCGAGGCACCGACACCGATCCCGGCGGTCAGCGTCATCCCGTTGCGCGACGGGCCGCACGGGCTCGAGGTCTTCGTCCAGCACCGCGCGTCGACCATGGACTTCGTGCCCGGTGCCGTCGTCTTCCCTGGCGGGAGGGTCGACCCGCAGGACCACGAGACGGCCGGGACCCTCGCTCTGCCCGCCGACCTCGTGAGTGAGCAGGGCCGACGGTGGCGGCACACGGCATACGGCGATGGCGGGACTGCCGAGAAGCAGACCAGGACGCTCCTCGCCACGGCGGTGCGGGAGCTGGCCGAGGAGACCGGCGTTGTCGTCGCGCCGAGCCGGCTCGTGCCGTGGGACCGGTGGGTGACTCCGGTCGGCTACGGGAAGCGCTTCGACGTGTCGTTCTTCGTGCTGCCGGTCGAGCGGGACACCTTGGCCCACACGACGACGGAAGCCACGGGCTCGGAATGGCTGCCCCTCGACGAGCTCGTGAGCCGCGCTGAAGCCCGGGAGCTGGCCCTCGTGCCCCCGACCCGCACCATCGTCGACGAGCTGCAGCAGCTCGGGTCGGTCGAGTCGGTTGTCGAGCTGCGACCCGTGATCCAGACCGTGCGCCACGACCTGACGCCCCTACGGCCCCGCCCGTCAGACCTCTAGCC
>NZ_AWQS01000059.1 GCF_000576575.1 Intrasporangium chromatireducens Q5-1 | reverse complement strand
GCTGGCCGCCGGTGGTGGCTCGGCCTCGTCCGCGGCCGCGGCACCGTCGGGCTCTGACGGTGCCTCCGGCAGCTCGGGCTCCTCTGGCCCCTCGGGGACCTCGGGAACGCCTGGCGGGCCGGGTCCCTCGGGCGGGCAAGGGTCGGGCTCCTCGGCACCGCGGGCGGCGCAGAGCGCTGATGCTCAGCAGGCCGGCCAGGGTGCGGCCAGTACCTCTGCTGGTGGAGCCGCCGGTGGCGGTGCGGCCGGCGGGGCGGCTGGTGGTGGAGCCGCGGCCGGTGGTGCGGCCAGTGGGGCCGCTGCCGGTGGTGGCGCGGCCGCGGCCGGCGCGGCGGCTGGGCCGGTCGGTCTGGCGGCTGGTGCGGCATTGGAAGCAGGTAAGCGGGCCGGCCAGGCCGCCTCCGGGGCGGCTCAGAGCGCCGGTGAACAGGCAACTGGTGAAGGTGAGGGGAGCGGTCCAAGTGGCAGCCGTTGAGACGAGTAGGGGTCCGCGGACCTACGGGAACTGGCGGCGGCCGACGTCGCCGGGCATCCTCGGGCTGGGGTCGATCGGTACGGCGTTGCTGCTGGCGGGTCTGATCCTGGTCGTGATCGTGGTCATGATCGCGGGGTTGCTCGAAGCGGTGATCGTGGCCGGCGTGTTGGGCGTCGTGCTGCTGGCGGTGCTGACGAAGGACTCCCACGGCAAGAACATCATCAGCCGGGCCGGTGCCCGCGCCGGGTGGTGGACCGCGCGATCGCGCGGGACGCACATCTACCGCTCCGGCCCGCTCGGGCGTGCCCTGTGGGGCACGTATCAGCTGCCGGGCCTGGCCGCGCCGACCCGCCTCAGCGAGTTCACCGATTCCTACGGTCGTCCGTTCGCGCTGCTGCACACGCCGGCCACCGGCAACTACTCGATCGTGATCGGCACCGAGCCGGACGGGGCGGCGCTGGTCGACCAGGAGCAGATCGATATCTGGGTGGCCGATTGGGGTCACTGGTTGGCCAACCTCGGGGACGAGCCGGGCGTTGAGGCCGCTTCGGTGACCATCGAGACCGCGCCGGACTCCGGGACGCGGCTGCGCCGTGAGGTGCAGATGAACATCGATGAGAACGCTCCGGCGTTCGCCAGGGCGATGCTCGGTGATGTGATGGTGTCGTATCCGTCGGGTTCCTCGACGGTCAAGGCGTACGTGGCGATCACGTTCAGCGCTGCCCAACGCCTCGGCGGCAAGAAGCGGAAGGTCGATGAGATGGGCCGCGAGCTCGCGGCCCGCCTGCCGGGCCTGACCGCCGGGTTGCAGGCCACCGGGGCCGGGGCGGCCCATCCGCTCTCGGCGCAGGAGCTGTGCGAGGTGATCCGCGTCGCCTACGACCCGGCCGCCGCGGTGCTGTTCGACGACGCGCACGCCGAGGGTGACGTGCCAGAAATCGTCTGGCCGGAGGTTGGCCCCTCGGCCGCGCAGGCGTCGTGGAACGGTTACCGCCACGATTCGGCCTACTCGTGCACCTGGGCGATGACGCAGGCCCCGCGCGGCAACGTCCAGTCCGGCGTGCTGGCCCGGCTGCTGGCCCCGCACCGCGACATTGCCCGCAAGCGGGTCACGCTGCTGTACCGGCCGATCGACGCGGCCAAGGCCGCCGCGATCGTCGAGGCGGACCTGCGCGCGGCGGAGTTCCGGGTGACCTCGACGAGCAAGCCCGCGGCCCGCGACAGTCTCGCGGTGCGCGCGGCCGCCGCGACGGCCAGCGAGGAGGCATCCGGGGCGGGACTGGTGAACTTCGGGCTGCTCGTCACCGCCACCGTTGACGACCTCGAGAAGGAAGCCGACGCCCGCGCGGCCATCGACAACCTGGCCGCGACCGCCCGGCTGCGGCTGCGCCCGGTCTACGGGTCCCAGGATTCGGCGTTCGCGGCGGCGCTGCCGCTGGGGCTGGTGCTGCCCAAGCACATCAAGGTGCCCGCCGAGCTGAGGGAGAAGCTGTGAGCGCGAGGAAGTCGAAGCAGTGGCGTCGTGAGGCCCGCGCGGGCATGTCGTTCTTCCCGAACCCGTGGCGCGACCTGTCCAAGCGGGACAAGAAGCGGGCCATGAAGGTGATGGCTGAGCCCGTCGAGGTGCGGCCGCAGCGCCCACCGATGCGCGGGTGGCTCGGCCGCGGCCGCGGCCAGTCGGTCTATGTGCAGGCACCGGATGAGTGGCGCGGCACGACGGTGCAGGTCTGCGGGCTGTGGCCGTTCGCCATCGGCACCGGCACCCCGATGGTCGGGGTGCCGCTCGGCCGGCACATCCATACCGGGGCGACGTTGTGCTGCGATCCCATCTCCTGGTTCCAGCGGGCCAAGCTCATCTCCAACCCGAGCGCGTTCGTGCTCGGCAAGCCGGGCCTGGGCAAGTCCACCCTCGTGCGCCGGATGGCCACCGGGCTGGCCGGCTACGGCGTGATGCCGCTGGTGCTGGGGGACCTCAAACCTGATTACGTCGACCTCATCGAGGCGATGGGCGGGCAGGTCATCACCCTGGGCCGCGGCCGCGGCTACCTCAACGTGCTCGACCCCGGCGAGGCCACCGAGGCCGCCGCCCGGCTGCGCGCGGCCGGCTATGACCGGCAAGCCGCGCAGGTGCTCGCAGACGCGCACGGCCGCCGGCACACGATGGTCTCGGCGCTGCTGACGATCCTGCGCTCGGCCCCTCCGACCGACCGGGAGGAGACGATCATCGACCGCGCCTTGAAGGTGCTCGACGAGCGCCACGAGGGCGTGCCGGTGCTCGGTGACCTGCTGCGCGTGATCCAGGAAGGTCCCGAGGAGGTCCGGGCCGTGGCCCTGGACCGCGGCAGTGACGAGCGGTACAAGCAGATCACCGAGGGCCTGGAAGCCTCGCTCATCGGCCTGGTGGGCGGCGGCCGGCTGGGAGAGACGTTCTCCCGGCAGACCACCAACCCGATGCGCCGCGACGCTCCGGTGGTCTATGACGTCTCCGCGATCGACGACTCCGAGATGGACCTGCAAGCCGCCACCCTGCTGGCGTGCTGGTCGGCCGGGTTCGGCACGGTCAACGTCGCCAACGCGCTGGCTGATGCCGGTCTGGAACCGCGGCGGCACTATTTCGTGATCCTCGACGAGCTGTGGCGGGCGCTGCGCGCCGGCCGGGGCATGGTCGACCGGGTGGACGCCCTGACCCGGCTCAACCGGCAGCGCGGTGTGGGCATGGCGATGATTTCCCACACGATGAGCGACCTGCTGGCCCTGCCCACCGAGGAGGACCGCATGAAGGCCAGCGGCTTCGTCGAGCGTTCCGGCATGGTGATCTGCGGCGGGCTGCCCTCCGCGGAGATGCCCAAGCTCACCGCGGCGGTGCCGTTCTCGCTGGCCGAGCAGGACCTGCTCATCGGCTGGCAGGACCCGCCGGCCTGGGACCCGGCCACGGGTCGGGAGGCCGAGCCGCCGGGCCGGGGCAAGTTCCTCGTCAAGGTCGGTGGCCGGCCCGGCATCCCGATCAACGTCCAGCTCACCGCCGCTGAGACCTCGATCAACGACACCAACAAGCTCTGGCACGAACAGTCGCGCGTGGGCAGCCGCCAGCTGCACCTCGTGAAGGAGGCAGGGGCATGAGCACTCCGAACAACCGCCGCCGCGATCCCGGCGGCCTCGGTGCTGAGGCCGTGCTGGTGTGGGTGGCGATCGTCGTCGTGGTGATCGTCGTCGGCTCGGTCTATGCCGCCCTGCACCTGGGTCACCGGCTGGCCGGCACTCGCACGCACGTGCCGGCCGACCCGTTCTCCGCGGTTTTCGGGCTGCTCGGCGGTGACGTCGCCTGGCCCGGTGCCGCCGGCTGGTGGGTCGTGGGCGGCCTGGCCGCCATCGGTGTCCTCCTGGCGGTGCTGGTGGGTCTGCTGCTACGCCGGCTGCGCCGTAACCGCACCCGCGTGGACCGGGCCGCGTCCTACATGGGCCGCGGCCGCGACGTCGAGGCCCTGACCCGCAAGAACGCCCAGGCCACGGCCCGGCGACTCGGCGTGGAGGACTCCCCCGGTGTGCCCATCGGGCGCGCCGTGGGCGGCGGGCAACCGCTCTACGGCTCGTGGGAGGACATGCACATCGACATCTGGGGGCCGCGCACCGGCAAGACCACCTCGCGGGCGGTCCCGGCGATCCTCGACGCTCCCGGCGGGGTGCTGGTGACCTCCAACAAGCGCGACGTGGTGGACGCCACCAGGGACGTGCGCGCCAAGGCCGGCCCGGTGTGGGTGTTCGACCCGCAGGCCATCGCCCTGGAAGAACCGACGTGGTGGTGGAACCCCCTGAGCTACGTCACCGATGAGGTGAAGGCGGCCAAGATGGCCGAGCACTTCGCCGCCGGCTCGCGTGATCCGGGAGCCAAGACCGATGCCTACTTCGACCCGGCCGGCCAGGACTTGCTCGCCGGCCTGTTGCTCGCCGCAGCTCTCGACGGCCGCCCGATCACCGACGTCTACACGTGGCTGACCCGCCCGACCGACGACACGGCGGTGGACATTCTGCGCGAGCACGGCTTCACCCTCACCGCCGACCAGGTGGCCGGCGTCGTCGACGCCCCGGAGAAGCAGCGCGGCGGGGTGTTCGGCACCGCCCAGCAGATGGCCTCGTGCCTGACCAACCGGCAGGTGGCCGCCTGGGTCACCGCCCAGGGCATGACCGATCGGCGGCCGCACTTCGATCCCGAGACGTTCGTGCGTGAGGGCGGCACCCTGTACTCGCTGTCCAAGGAGGGCCGCGGCACCGCCGGCCCGCTCGTGACCGCGCTGACGGTGGCCGTCGTGGAGGCCGCCGAGGAACTGGCGGCCACCTCCCCCGGTGGCCGGCTGCGCACCCCGCTGATCGGGGTGCTCGATGAGGCGGCGAACGTCTGCCGGTGGCGCGAGCTGCCCAACCTCTACAGCCACTACGGCTCGCGCGGGATCGTCCTGATGACGATCTTGCAGTCCTGGTCCCAGGGCGTCGAGGTGTGGGGCGAATCAGGGATGAAGAAGCTGTGGAGCGCGGCCAACATCAAGGTCTACGGCGGCGGCGTGTCCGAGGCAGCGTTCTTGGAGGACCTGTCGCGGATCATCGGTGACTACGACCGGCTGTCCTCCTCGACGTCCTACGGGCGCGGGCAGCGCACCGTCTCCCAGCAGCTGCACCGTGAGCGCATCCTCGACGTGGCCGACCTCGCGGCGCTGCCCAAAGGCCGTGCCGTGGTGCTGGCCTCCGGCTCCCGGCCGACGCTGATCCGCACGCAGCCGTGGATGACCGGGCCGCACGCGGCCCAGGTGCGCGCCTCGATCGCGGCGCACGATCCGCAGGCCGAGCGCACGATCCGGGAGGCAGAGACCGAGCTGGCCGCCGTCGACGCGGCCCTGAGCACTGAGAAGGAGGCGTCGTGAGCGAGTGGGGCGACGACTACGACGAGGACGGCATCGAGGCCGAACCGATCGACGTCGACGAGAACACCGCCGAGGTGGCCGACGACGACACCGGCGAGGCGGCGGCCGAGCCGAGCCTGTACTACGGGTCCGTTGATGAGTTCCTGCGGGAGTACCTGCGTCACGTCTACCGGCGCAAGATCGACGGCCGGCACAAGGTGTGGGCGGCTCGCTGGTGGGAGTACGACGAGGCGGTGATCCGGCTCGAAGCGCTGTGGCGGTCTTGGGAGCACCTGCGCCTGGACGGCAAGACCGGGATGAGCGTGTGGTGGCGCGACCACGCCGACCATCACATGGCGGTGCTGATGGACCCAGAAGGGCCGTTCCTGGCAGCCGACGCGACCGCTGAGGAGAACCAGTGCAAGAAGGGTGCGCCGCTGCCCTACCAGGCTCCACCGGCTGGCCTGTTCCCCGACGTCCGCGAGGACCCCGGCGCAGCCGCCTGACGACGGCCGCCGCTCCGAACACAGACAGGGACCGCTCCCCTTCCGGGACGGTCCCTGTCCTCGTGTGGCGGTGCTGGTCGGCTCATCGGGCCAGGCCGGTGCGCTGGGCCTGGAGCTGCGCGCCGCGGCCCTTGGCCTTGCGGGCCTTGGGTGCCTTCTTCCCGGCGCCCTTGACCGCTTCGGTGGCCGGCGTGCCCTGGCTGACGTCGGCGCGCATCCGGGTGGCGACCACCTCCGCGTTGATGCCCTTCGCTTCCAACTCACGCGCGGTGCCCTCGCGCCGTTCGGCGCTGTCGTAGAGGTTCCTGCCGTCCTCACGGACACGCTCGGCCAGCGCCTCGCGCTGCTCGGCCTCCGCCGCCGCCCGGACCCGCTCCTCGGCGTCGGGTTCGTGTTCGGCCGCTGCCCGCGCCTCCGCAGCGCGCTGCTCCTCCTGGTCGGCCTGGGTCATGAGTCGCTGCGCCTCGGCGTTCTCGGCCGCGGCACGGTTGCGCTCACCGTCCGCCTGGGCACGCTCGTGCTCGGCGCGCTCGACCGCGGCCCGCACCGCGGCCGGGTCGGCCTCGGTGGCGTCGACGTCGACGCCGTAGCGGGTGCGCAGCTCGTCGCGCATCCGCTGTTCGGCGCGCACCGCCTCGGGGTCCTCCCGTTCCCACGCGCGGGCGACCTGATAGGCGTGGCCGATCTGCTCCGGGCTCGCCTGATTCCACCACTGCTCGCGGTAGACGTTGCTCAGCTCTGCGCGCGCCGCGCGCCGCTCGGCCTCCATCCTGGATTGCAGTTCGCGGGCCTGCTGCTGGCTGCGCGCCTCAGCCTGGCGCAGTGCCTGTTCACGCTCTCGGGCGATGCGCTCCGCGATCTGTGAAGCGGCGGTGACCAGCACCCGCAACTGACCCTCGAATGCTTCCTCGATGCCGTCGGTTTCCTCGGCCATGAGCGGCCTCCTCTCCTCCTAGCGTTCCGGTCCGCGGTCTGCGCCCGGTCTGGCGGTGTGCCGGCGGCGCGCCGGCTCGATCGTGTTCGGCACCGGCGACGTCGCCGCGGTGGCTGGCTTCGCCTGGCCGGCGTTGAGCCGGTCGAGCATCGCCTGCGCCTCGGGGTCCAGCTTCGGCGGCTCAACGGGCCGCTCGATCGTCGCGGTGGCCGTACGTCCTTCGGGCTGCGTGCGTTCGCTGGGCGGCTTCGGCAGTGCAGCGCCCACCCGGTCAAGTCGCGCCCGGACGTCCTCACTGATGAGTCTCGCCTGCCGAGCATCACGTGCGGCAACGGCCGCGTCGGCCACCCGCTCGCTGAGCCGGATCAGCTGGCGCAGCATGACCGCCTGGGCGACGGTTCCCTGGCCTCCACGCGCGGCACTGGCCAGCAGCATCGCCGCCCCGGAGATGGCGATGGTGCGCGCCTTCTCCGGCCGCACGGTCCGCCGGTACGTCTGCGCCGATCGCGACAGCGCCTCGGCCGCGGCCGCCAGGTCCCCCGGAGTCTCCTCCGTCGCGTTTGACCACGCGGCCAGCGCTCCGGCGGTCTGCCGGGCCACGGTTGCCCATGTGTCCCGATCCTCGACCGGAACCTCGCTCAACCGATCCACGAGCTTGCTCAACCGCTCCTGCTGCTCCACCCATTGCCGGGGCCTCGGCTCGGTTGCCTCCCGCCCCGGCGCGACGACGCGCCGGCCACGCTTGGCGGCGTTCCACTCCGCCGCGGCGTCCATCGCTCCGGTCGGGGTGTCCTCCCATCCGTCGCGCAGCCGGGGCAGGCTCAGATCACGGCCGAGCTGCCCGCCGCCGTACCAGATCGGTCGTTCACCGGCCTCGGGTCGCTCGGCCACGGAGTAGCCGGTGATGACGTCGGTGTGCCCCTCCGCGTACCGCGGCCGCACGAGCAGTCCCTCACGGCGCAGCCGGCGCACGAACTCCGCTTCCGACCTGCTTGCGGTCGCGCACCCGCGAACCTTCAACGACAGCAGGTAACGCGGCTGGTCGGTGCGCAGCTCGGCGGCGATGCGCGCCTTGCGGTCCGCCCCGTCCAGCCGCTCCCACGGCGGGGTGCCGGCCTCCATCTTCGTGCGCGCTCGCTCGTACTTCGCGCGCGCCCGCGCACGAGCCTGAGCCTCCCGCTCGGCCGGGTCGTAGCCGCGCGTAGCACGCTCCGCGCGTACCGACTCCAACTCCTCCAGCCCGTACTTCGTCTCCAGCGCGCGCGCCGCCGCCTGAGCGCGCCGGTAGTCGTGGTGGATCGACGCCTTGGTGCCGTCCTCGCGCACCAAGTTGACCGCGATGTGGATGTGGTCGTTGCCGTTCTCCGACAGCCCATGACGCACGGCCACCCACCGGCACGCAGCCTTCGTGCCCTGGTTGTCGTCGAACTCCATCGCCGCAATGAAGTCGTGCGCGATATCTGACCACTGCTCGTCGGTCAGTAGCTCATCGCGCTCGTCAGCGCGCAGCGACAGGGAGCAGTGCCACACGTGCCCGCCCTTGACCTCGACCCCGTAGGCCGCGCGCGGCTTGTCGAGGTGTCGGGCGATCGCCAACGCCGAGTCCCGGCCCAACTCGTTGTCGTCGTACCACGCCATCAGCGCACCATCGCCGGCCACCAGGTGCGGCTCGGTGTGCTCATTGTGCCGACCAGGACCCACCAGGTAGGTCATCAGTCCGGCCATCCGGTGGCCGCGCACGACGTTGGGCATCATCGCAGCGCCTCGGCCAACTGGTCGATCAGACCGTCGATCCGCTCCGCCGTCCGTCGCACCGCCGCCAGCGTCGCCGACGTCTCTGCCTGCGCCTCGCCGGTGGCGTTCGTCGCCCGCGCGATCTGGTTGACGTTGTTCGCGATGCCCGCGAGCACGCGGTACGCCTTGAACAGTTCGGTGAGCAGTTCATCGCGCACCGACGCATTCGCCGCGGCGTTCGCCGCGCCGCCCGCCAGCGCGGAGTCGATCAGCAGCTTCGGCACGCTCACCCGGTACCGCAGCGCGAGGGCCAGCAGCTGCCCCTCCTCCTCCGGCGTCACCTTCACCTCGTGCCGGTGCCGGCGGCCGCCCTCGACCCGCTTGCGCCGCCGCGTGGACGGGCGCGCACCAGTCCCATCCCGACCCGCCTCGGTCGGCTCAACGGCCATGCTCGCCACCTCCTCACGCCCAGCGCAGCGACCCCGCCTCCAGCGCGGGGACTCAGGTCCATCCTGGACCACCCGGCCCCGCCGGGCAACCGATCAGCCGTGCTGATCGTATAGCTTGCTCCGTCTGGGGCTCCTTTCGGGGTTCGCTCACGTCGGCAGACGGGGGCGGGCGCGGCTACGCCGCGACGAGGGCCTTTTCCTGTCGACTGATCGTCGACGCGGACAGGGTGTATCCGTACGATGGAGATATGGCGAACCAACCGAGTGTCGAAGAAGCGGTGGAGCGCGCGCGGCGCGCTCAGGAGGATCGGATCGCGGCGATTCGCACGGTGGCTCAGGCACGGCAGAGTCTGGCGGACGTGCGCGAGCAGACCGCGCGTGAGTTGGCCGAGCTGCAAGAGCAGATCGCCCAGCGCATCCGCCAGGCCGAGCAGGAGGACGTGCGCGCCTACAACGCCGCCGTGACTGCCGGGTGGACGCCGGCCGAGTTGAAGAAGATCGGCTTTCCCGAACCGGAGAAGAAGCAGCGTGCCAGGCGACGCAGCACGCGCCGCACGGCAACGTCAACGGCGGCCAAGGACGCGCCGTCACCGTCACCGGAGCAGGTCACCGAGCCGGCCCCTGAACCAGTGGGAGCGAACCATGAGTGAGTCACCAATCGAGGACCGTTTCACTGACCAGCTCGACGCCGAGCTGTCGCCACGAGCCGAAGCGGTCGGTGCACTGATCGACTACAACCATCAGCCGTCAGGTCCGGCACCGGACCTGTCTCAGCCGGCCCTCGACGACGAGGAGCACCCGTGACGGAACAAGTGCCGCTCTCGGAGTACCTGGCATCACTGCCGCACAAGGTCGGCTACCAGCTCGATGAGCGTCATGTGGCCGCCGCTGCCGTCTCTGCGGATGGCCGGCCAGGTCCGCTGGCCGCCGTTCAGTGGGACACCTCCGTGGCCTCCGATCGTGCGCTTGCCGAGGAGGTGGCGGCCACGCTCGCGCGCGTCGCGCGTGACTCCGGCTACGAGCGCTTTCTGATCGTCGGCTACGGTCCGGACGGGGCCGAGCGTGCCGGACTGCTCAGTGACGCGCTGCTGGCCACCGCGGACCTGCCGGAGCCGCTACGGGTGCACGTCGACCACGACACCTGGCGTGTCCAGCTGCCCGGCTCCGAACAGTGGTCACCGGCTCAGCCGCTGCCCGACCTCAGTGCCGCGGCGGTGCTCGAAGGGACACCGCTGCCGGCGAGTTCGCGCGAGGAGCTGGCGCACCGCTTCGATCCGTTGCCTGAACCGCTCTACGGCGACGTCGCTGCCCGCGACGCGGCACTGTTCGCTGACTCTGCCCCGTCCTTCCGCGCGGACGTGGCGGTGCGGTCCCTGCACCATCTCGCTGTGCCCGGTCAGAGCGCCGATCGCGACCGGATGGCCACCCTCGCGCACCTGACTGCTGCCGGGCCGGCGGCCGTGCGTGATGCGGTGCTCGTGGCGGCTGCCGATGATCCTGCCCGCACCGACGCGCTCGTGCGCACCTATCGCGCCGCCCCCGAGCAGCACCGCCCGGCGCTGGCGACAACGGCGGCCGCCGCGGTGTACCTCGGCGGCGGTCAGTCGCCGGCCATCGAGGCGATCTTGCGCCATGCCGACCGGGAGGGACCGAACGCCGCGCTGACCCGGCTTGTCGAGGCGGCGAAGAACCAGGGGATCAATCCGCACGAGATACGTCGCGAGATCGGCAGCGGCGTCGCCACGCAGCTCGATGAGGCCGACGCGCGTTGGCACCAGTCGCGCTCCAGCGCGGTGCGCTCGGCATCGTTTCCGACCACAGCCCGCAGCGTCGGTGCGGACGCGGCCGCGGCCGCGTATCGTCCTGCGCCCGGTGGGCGCAGCACCGGTCCCGAGGTGGAGCGGTAGTCGCGCTGGGTCACGGTGGGTCTCCCCCATCCCCCGACGCCGGAAGGATCACTCAGCACAGACCCCTGTCAAGGGCGCTTCGCGTCACTACGTGATGCGGCTGCGCCGCACCCTTGACAGGGGTCTGCGCCGAGCAAGGCGGCATCTATCGGGGGATGGGGGAGGAAAGGTCTGGGCGGCTTCAGCCGGCCCTCTCGCTCGGCTCGTCCTCGACCTTCGCCAGGGCTCGGGACACGGAAGACTTGCCCACACCGAGCACCTTGGCGATGTGCGCGATGCTCGCCCCGCCCCGGCGCATGCGCACCGCCTCAGCGGTCCGCTCCGGCGTCATCACGGTCGGCCGCCCACCGACCCGGCCCTGGGCGCGGGCGTGGGCCAGGCCCCGCATGGTGTTCTCCCGAATGGTGTCCACCCGCAGCTGCGCGAACACCGCGACAATGCCGAACAACGCCTTACCCATCGGGGTCGTGGTGTCGATATCCGGCTCCGTCAGACTCTTGATGTTCACCCCGCGCTCGTGCAGCTCGTTGATGGTCTCGATCGCCATCTTCTCGCTGCCCGCGATCCGATCCAGCCGGCGCACCACCAAGGTGTCACCCGGACGCAGATAATCCAGGCAGGCCAGCCACTGCGGGCGGTCCTTGATCCGGGAGGACTCCCCGCGGTCGACGAACACCCGCACCGCTCCGGCCGCGCGCAGCTCGGCCTCCTGCGCGGCCGGGTTCTGGTCGTGCCGGGACACCCGGGCATAGCCGACGACGTTGCTCATCGCCCCTCCCCTCGCCCGCCTCCGCCGTAGCCCCGGCCGGGGAGATAGGGGTCGCCCCGACGTGGTGCCACGCCGGACTGCTCCGCTCCGCCACGGGTCGCCTCGGTGGCCGCCCGCGGGTAGCTCGCACTCAACGGTGAACGGTGCAGCCCAGGAGGACGCGCGGCCTCCGCCGTGGTGGTTTCAGATTCACGACGTAGGTCAGCAGCCCAGCGCGTGCAGCGCTCCTTGATGCCGTCCAACTGCTCGGCGGTGATGCCGTAGCGCTCAACGTCCAGGAGCGTCACCCGATGCACGGCCTCCAGCTGCTGCGCGAACATGCTCACCTCGAAACCGGCATCACGCTCGGCAACCGCGTTCACCAGTTCCTCGTCGGTGAACCGGCCCGACCCCCGGATCGCATCGAGGTCGAGGTAGTCGCGCGGCTCACCCCGCGAGTACACCGCAGACACCTTGTTGCCGACCGCATCCTCCAGGCTCAGCACGGGGCCGACGTCGAGCCTCACCGGGGCGTTCGCGCGCCAGTCAACGCCCAGATCGACATCAAGCTGTAACCCCTCGGCGGTGCGCACCTGCAACCGCGCGAACTGCTCGACGCGGCGGACCTCCTCAACCTCATAGCCACTCCCCCGCAGGTCCGCGACGACGCGCTCGACAGCGCGGCCGAACTCGGCCGAATCCTGTCTCGGGGTGAACAGATCGACGTCCTCGGTAGGCCGGTCGCTCACGCCGTGCTCGCGGATCGCACCAGAGCCCGCCAGAGCGAAACCGGCCCCGGCAATGCCGGCCAGGGCGACGCGGGTTACCTCACGCTGCGCGTCGGTCTCGGCACTCACACACTCACCGCGGCGCGCAGCTCGGGGAAACGAGCCTCCCACAGCTCGCGAGCACGCCGCGGCAGCAGCAGCTCCTGCCACACGGCCACCAGCCGGTCCCGGTTCAAGATGGCCACCTGGTCGGCAACGCTGCCCTCCGCCACCACCGCCCGGTAGGCCAGGCCGACCCCGCCCTCCTCATCAAGGTCAACCCGTCCACCACCGGGTGCCCAAAGCACCGTGTGGGGCAGCTCGACAACGCCGCCCGCCGGACCCTTCAAATCATCCAGACGCTCGGGGACCTCATAGGGCTTCACGTCACGGACGAAAACCCGACGCTCGACCGGCACAACCCGCCGCGCCGCGGCGTGTGCCCGGCTCCGGTACTCCGCGGCGTCGATCGCGCCGCGGGCGCGGTCGGTCAGGTTCTCCACGTCCTCCCGGTTCGGGGTCCAGCCCTCGTGCCAGGCCGAAGCCAGCGACTGCACCACCGCATGGCGCTGGGTCGCATCGAGCTGCGCGAACAGCTCGGGCCAACGCTGCTCGACGTCGAACTTCTCAGCCATGACCGGGCTCCCCTCTCGATGGGTCTCGTTCCATTCTACCCGCCAACCCGAAAACGGTCTATACATAGTTTCGGGCCGATTGGGTTTCGGTCCCGAGTTCCGGGCCGAGAAATGGCGGCGTGTCGTCGATGCTCGGCAGGTGTCCGAAGTCGGCTGCACAAACGATCGTTATCGGGACGCCGCCCTGCGGTGGGTGAGTCGTCGACGCTAACCGGCGTGTCCTGTCTTGCCCTGAGGGGAGCTTCGCCGATAGAGTTCGGTCGACGGAATCGCGTCGACGGAAGCGTTCGGGCAGGAGGCGACGATGGTTCGGACAAGGCGTCCGCACGGGGAGCTGCGGGAAGCGATGCGGGAGTTCTTGGCCGCACGCGGTGGTGGGCCGGCCACAATCGCTGAGATCAAGGAGGGAGTACGTGACCGCGTTGGCGAGGCACCCGACTCCTCCTACCGCAGCAGCCTCCAAGACGAGCGGTACTTCGAGCGCGTCAGCCGTGGAGTTTTCAAGCTCCGTCCCCATGAGTGAGTCCCTAACGTCAGAGACCGCGCTCGTACGGCTCGCTCTCGCCCTCGGCGCTCTCGACGTCGGTGGACCGCTGACGGCCCGCGAGCGTGCCACGATCGAGACTGCACAAACGGCCCCAGCGCCTCCGCCGGCCGTGGCCGAATCGGTCCGTGATCTGATCCGCGACGGCCAAGACCCTCTCGGTGCGGCATTCCTTCGGCTGCGAGACGCCAGCGAGCGGCGAGGCGATGGCGCGGTCTACACCCCCAGCGCGCTGGTTACCCCGATGGTCGACTGGGTCCTGGACCAGCAGCCCGAGCGGGTCGTAGACGCCGGGGTCGGGTCGGGACGATTCCTCGCGGAGTTGCTGCGCCGAGACCCCTCGATCACCGCCGTGGCCGTCGACCTCGACCCCGTGGCCACGCTGATGACCCGCGCGACCGTCGCCGCGCTCGGGGGAAGCGGTGTACAGGTCAAACAGGCCGACTACACCCGGTTCCGGCTCCCCGCGATCACGGGCAGAACCGCGTTCGTAGGCAACCCGCCGTACGTGCGTCACCACCAACTCACCGCACAGACCAAGGCATGGGCACAGACCGCCGCAGCCACCCTCGGACACAAGGTCAGCGGCCTAGCAGGACTCCACGCCTACTTCTTCCTCGCCACCGCGCTGCACGGCCGGCCCGGTGACGTCGGGTGCTTCGTGACCTCCTCAGAATGGCTGGACGTCAACTACGGCTCCATCGTGCGAGACCTGCTGCTGGGTGCCCTGGGGGGCGAGGCGCTGCACATCGTCGTGCCCGAAGCCATGCCTTTCGAGGGCACCGCGACCACCGCCGTCGTGGCCAACTTCCGCCTGGGCGAGCAAGCTCCCACCGTCCGGTTCCGGTCCGTGGAAGACCTGGCCGACCTTGGCGACCTCGCGACGACAGGCGAGCCCGTCGCACGGGAGCGCCTGGCGGAGACACCACGCTGGTCGCCGTTCGTCCGCACCCGCCATCAGGTCCCCGAGGGCTACATCGAACTGGGTGAGCTGTGCCGGGTGCACCGTGGCGCGGTGACCGGCTCCAACGCCACGTGGATCGCTCACGGCGAGGTGGACCTTCCCGAATCAGTTCTCTTCGCCGCGGTAACGAAGGCGCGCGAACTGTTCTCAGCCGGCACGGTGCTCAACGATGACACCTCCCTGCGCCGAGTGATCGACATCCCGGCCGACCTCGACCGGTTCGACCCCGACGAGCGCAAGCTCGTCGACCGGTTCATCCGTACTGCCAAGCGGGCAGCGGTGCACAAGGGGTACATCGCCGCACACCGCAGGGCCTGGTGGTCCATCGGCCTGCGGGATCCCGCGCCGATCCTCGCCACCTACATGGCGCGCCGCCCCCCGGCGTTCGTGCTCAACGCCGTCGATGCCCGGCACATCAACATCGCCCACGGCCTCTACCCGCGCCAGGAGATGCCCGCGCACGCACTAGCGCGCCTGGCCCAGAGCCTCCGCGAGTCGATCACCCTCTCCCAGGGCCGAACCTACGCCGGCGGGCTGACGAAGTTCGAACCCAAGGAGATGGAACGTCTAGCGATTCCAGACCTCGATACCCTGCTGTCCCATGAGCCTCTCCCCCCCGCGGTGGTCAACTGAGGAGCTAGAGGCCGGACGCCGCAAGGCCATCGAGCTGTTCCGTCAGAACCGCATGGCCGAACCGCTCGAAGATTACTTGGCGCACTTCCAGGAAGTGCGGGAGGCCGTCGAAAACCTCCTCGAAGGCACCGTCGACCTCTCCCGGCTCCACGAGGACGCCGCCGGCCGTCTCGGTGACCGGGCCCAGCAGGAGGTGGTGCGGTACCTGGCTGGCCCGCCCATTTCGGCTGATGACCTTAAGGTCATCGCTGACGCTCGTCTATCAGCGACGGCCCTCACCGCAGACGAGCAGATGGCCCGTCGCGTGATCGACACCGTGCTGCTGGGGCTGGACCGCGAACGCTTCCCCTGGGTGGGCGAGGACCGAGAACCCACCGAGACAGAACGAGCCGCGGCGATCACCAGCACCGCCGCGCTCATCGCCGCTCGCCGCGTCCTGACCGCTCGGGCGAACGAGGCCAAGGGCGAGCAGGAGGAGAAGGTCAAGGCGGCGCTGAGGGCGGAAGGGTTCACCGAAGCAGCACCCCGCACGATCGCCACCCTGCACGACGCCCCAGGGGCCGGTGAGTTCTGCGGAGAGAGCCTGTTCGGCACCCGGAAGGCTGACATCATCATCCGCCTGTGGGACCACCGCGTGATGGCGCTCGAATGCAAGGTCAGCAACTCCAGCACCAACTCGGTCAAACGTCTCAACAACGACGCCGCAGTGAAGGCCGGCATCTGGATCGACGAGTTCGGCAGGGCACAGACCGTCCCGGCTGCGATGCTCGCCGGAGTCTTCAAGCGGCACAACCTCGAACAGGCGCAAGACCGCGGACTGACGCTGTGGTGGTCCCATGACCTCGACCAGATGGTGAAGTGGATCGAAAAAACTAGGGACTGAGCCGGCCAATCAGCTCTCGTCCGCCCGTAGTTGGTCACGTCTGACAGACGTCACTGTGCCGAGGACGGCGGGTGATCGACCGGCTCGGCCGCCCAGCGCACGACTCCGTTCGCGGAGTGCGCGGCGGCGATCGCTTGTGACGCGGCCGCGAGGGCTGAGGCCGCTCGGTCCAGTTCCGCTGCGGCAGTGACGGTGCCCGTTGCGCCGTCACCGCGGGCGTCCTCGCCCTCGTACTCCACACCGTCGACGACGCCGGCATGCCACGCCCCCAGCTGCCTACAGACCTGTTCAAGGTCGTCGACGGTGGCTCGCAGCTCTCCGAGCAGGAAGTAGGAGTCCGATGGGACCGGCACGCTGCGCGTGGAATGTGCCAGCATCCGGGCTCGCTCCTCTAACTCACCCGCGATCCGGACCTGTCCGGCTTCCTCATTCGTAACCATGGTGTCTTTCCTCTCGGTGAGGCGAGTCGTTAGCCGGTGCCGGCGGTCGGCGTAGCCGGCGGCCTCTGGGGTGGCCTCGTCCGACGTCGACGAGACCGGACACCTCGGCCATGTAGCCAGCCGCGAGGCCGGCCGTTGCTGCGCTGGCCATGACGGGCACCTGCTCGGCGTCTGCGGCGGCAAGCAGCTTCGGGATCACCGCGGCGCGTAGCGCGCGCCCTCTCCCGGTGCCGGGTCGTGCGCTTGCGTGATCCTGCACGTGCCACCCGTGGCGGGAGGCAGCGATCACCAGAACCGCGTCCCTCTGGGGGGTCATGTAGTACCTCGCCCACGGCCGGGCCGCGAGCACGATCTGGATCGGGACTGTCAAGGGCAGGGTCGGCCACCACAACACCGCGAGCACGATGGAGAGCAGGCGGCCACCTCCCCGACCGTGCCTTGCTCCGTGGAGGAAACCGCGCTCGTACCACCACAGGAACCGGGCGTAGTCGACCACCCTGGGCGCTGGCGCGACGTCATCGAGCACCGGCGGGCGAACGGTGGTGGAAGCCATGACGTCGGCCCTGCCTCATCGCCCTAGTTCTGGCCCGCGGGGACCGGCGGCCGGCTGGGTCGGCCGGGCCTGGCTCACCGTGACGTCGCGGGCCTGGGGCGCGGCGGGGAAGGAGGCCGCGCGGGTGACCGTCACGGTGCCGGCAAGAGGGACCCGCTGCCCCTCGGGGCTGAGGGTGAACGCCTCGACGACCTCGGCCCGGTCCAGCGGGATGCGGTAGTGCTGCTCGCCGTCGGGAAACTCGTCGTCGAGCTGGGCGTCTGCGGCGTCGACGCGCACGTGCACGACGGCCTCGCCGTAGCCGGTGGCCTGGCCGTCGACGTGGGTGGAGACGAACGCCTCGCGGGTGTTCTCGCGGGTCAGGAACTGGCCGGTGGCGACGATGGCGCGGGCGGCGTCGACGTTGGTGCGGTGGTACAGGTCCAGTGGCTGGCTCATCGCAGGGTCTCCTGCGCGCGGGCGGTGTAGGTCAGTCCGGCCCGGCGCAGCGCCTCGGCCGGGGTGCCGGCGCTCCAGTCCGGGGCCTCGCCGGTCATCGGCAGCGGGGTGCGCGCTCGAGCGACCTCGTGCAGCTGGCTGCTCAGGTAGTCCCACGTCTCGGTCTCGCCGCGGACCAGCTCGACCACCTCGACGTCGCACGTGACGGCGTGCTCGGTCAGCGCGGCGCGCACCGCGGCGGTGTAGGCCGTCAGATAGGCCGCCTTGTCCTGCTCCCACAGGGTGTCGATGGCCTCGGTGATGGCTGCGGCTTCGGCGGCTTGGTCCTCGGTCAGGGTCTCGTCGCTCTCGCGCGTAATGGCGTCGGCGCGCTCCTCGTCGTACATCTGGGTCAGGCCGAAGTCGTAGAAGGTGTCCTCGACGTCGAGCACCAGGCGCACCGGCTCGGTGCGCCAGCGCAGCAGGTCACCGGGCTCGGTGCCGGCGGTGCTGTGCACGATCTGGCGCACGTAGTCGGCTTCCCACGATCCGGGCCGGCCGGCCAGCAGCGCCTCGACGCCGCCGACGTTGGCCGCCACGGTGGTCAGCACGTGACAGGCGATCTCTGCGAAGTCGACAGGCTCGACCTGGGCGTGCTCGGTGCCGGCTCCGCGCACCCGCGTGCGGCGGGCCGCGGCGGTCAGTGCCGTGATCGCCTGGGTGATCGGGTCCGGGCTCTGCTCGGGCGTGGTCATGGTGTCCTCGTTGCTGGTCATGGCTACTGCCCCATCGGTCGGCCCTGGGGCAGCTCGCGTGCCCCCACGGACGGGAACGGCTTGCCGCCGTTGTACTTGGCTTCCAGCCGTTCGACCTCGGCCATCACGGCGTCGTTGATGAACTGTGACAGCGTGCGCGCTCCCTCGGTGGTCATGGTGTGCAGGATCGCCCCGCGCACCCGGCCGGTGTCCTCGGGGTCCTGGTAGAAGGAGACCTTGTGGCGGTACTTCGTGGCCTTCTTCCGCGGCCGCGGTGCCTCCTCCTGACGCTCCGCACCCGGTGGTGCCGTCTCGGGCTCCTCCTGGGTCGGTGGTGTTGGCGGTGCGACGGGGCTCTGCCCGGCCAGGCTCGACCGGCGCGGGGCCGGTCTGCGGCTGCTCGGGGTGGTCATGACTCTCCTTCGATGACGGTCAGGTGGTCGGTGTAGAGCGCGCCCAGCGCGGCGGCCTCGGCGCTGCCCCACTCGTCGAGGCCGCGGGCGGCCTCGGTGGCGTCTGCGATGACGACGCGCTTGGGGATCGGCGGGGCCAGGACGCGCAGCCCGCGGGTCTCGGCGGCGGTGTGCAGCTCGTCGAGCCACGTCTGTCCCGACACGGTGCGCTCCTCGTGCTGGTTGACGACCACGCCGGCCACGCTCAGGCCGGGGTTGTAGTAGCGGCGCACGTTGTCGATGGTGTCGAGCAGCTGGGCCAGGCCCGACAAGCTCCACTGCTTGGAGTGGGTCACGATCACCACGCCCTGGGCGGCGGTCAGGCCGTTGATGGTCAGCTGGTCCAACGACGGGGCGCAGTCGATGAGGATCACGTCGTAGTCGCCGGCCACCTCGGCCAGCGCCTCGCGCAGCCGGCCCTCACGGCCGGCCCCGGCGATCACGAGCTCATCGCGCACGTAGCCCAGCGTCACCCCGGACGTCGGCACCACGTCCAGGCCCGGCCACACGCCGGGCACGATGACGTCGGCCACGGTCTCCGGGGCACGGGCGCTGAGCGCGTCGGCCAGGCCCGCCTGGTCCTCCCCCACCGGCTCGGCGGCCGCCACGGCGGTGAGATTGCCCTGCGGGTCGTTGTCCACCACCAGCACCCGCCGGCCTTGCAGCACCGCGGCGCGGGCGAGGTGGAACGTCGTCGTGGACTTGCCGACGCCGCCCTTTTGGTTGCATAGGGCGTATATACGAGCGGTCACGGTAATACCTCCAATAGGGTCAAGAGTACTCTTAGGGGTGCGGCGCTCACCAATGGAGCACCGCACCCCTGTGGCCGCTGACTCAGAACGCCGGCTCGTGCGCGTCACCTTGGCCGGCCCGCTCGACGCTGACGGACTGGCCGC
Source organism: Intrasporangium chromatireducens Q5-1 (assembly GCF_000576575.1). Taxonomy (GTDB): domain Bacteria; phylum Actinomycetota; class Actinomycetes; order Actinomycetales; family Dermatophilaceae; genus Intrasporangium_A; species Intrasporangium_A chromatireducens. Next base: position 1,182 of record NZ_AWQS01000059.1, on the reverse strand, counting down.
GCAGGCTGACGGCGACCTCATCGGCGCGCACCTCGTGCTGGATGCGGGTGCCCTGCTCCCCGCGGTACTCCGTGACCCGGTAGCGGCCGGCGAAGGTGACGCGCACGTTGCCGCTGCGCTCGGCGGTCTCTACCAGGGCGGTGGCCTGCGCACCGCTCACGGCGACGTCGTAGGCGATGGGCGGCCCGTCGGTGTAGCTACCGTCCTCCTGGCGGATGCGGTCGGAGACGATCACGCGGGCGTAGGCGTAGGGGCCACGCTCTCCCTGGCGCAGCTCGGGGGCGGCGGCGAGGTTGCCGGTGCGGACGATGTAACTCATGGTTCCTCCTCGGTTCGGGATTGCAACTCTAATAGTACTGTTAGGGCTAATGGTAGTGCAAGTGGGCCGGCCGCTCCACCTCCAATCGGTGACCGTCCATCTGCGAGGGGTAGAACACCCACTCGATGCCGCTGGCCGGGTTCGGGGACTCCAGGCGCACGCCGTGCACGGGCGATCCGGGGGCGATCGGGCCGAGGGCGTCGGTGACCCGCAGCGGGGTGCGGTAGCGGCGGCCGTCCAGGCTGAGGATGACGTCACCGGCGCGCAGGTCCGCCAGTCGGGTGAGGACGATGGTCGGCATGATAGCTCCTGCCTCTATTAGTACTGTTAGGGGGAACGGGGTCACTCGGTGCGGGTGGCGATGCGGGCGATGTGGTCGGGGCGGAAGCCGGACCAGTGGTCCTCGCCGGTGCCGTCCTCGACGACGCACACCGGGGCCTCGGAGTAGCCCAGGTCCTCGGTGACGTACTGCCGGGCGGCAGGGTTGGTGCGGATATCGACCTCGACGAAGGGCACGCCCTTCTTGGTCAGCGCCGACTTGGTGACGGTGCAGCGACCGCAGCTCGGGCCGGTGGTGTAGACGGTCACGCTCAACATGGCAGGGTCCTCCTGTCGGTCATTCTTTCGGCTCGTTCCTGATAGCGGAGCATGGGCCGCCGGCAGCGTCCCGGAGTGCAACCCGTGGGGCGGCGGGGGAGAGAAGTTCGGCGCGAAATAAGGGAGCGAAGCGACCGCGTGCCGAAGTTCTCGGCGGAGCCGGCGGCGCAGCCGCTTGCGCGCAGGGCGCGGCGGCCATGATGGAGCGCCAGGAACGAGCAGAGACACACATCCGCAGCCGCCGGCCGGCAGGCCGGCGTCCGTGT
>NZ_AWQS01000058.1 GCF_000576575.1 Intrasporangium chromatireducens Q5-1 | reverse complement strand
CTGGGCCGGTGCTCGCGCGGGCCCCGCGCACCCCGCGGGTGCGGGTGCTTCTTGGGCCCCTCGAGCAGGCGCGCGAAGTCCGCCTCCGGGATCGGTATGCCGCTGGGCTGGCTCGCGCCGGTCGCCGCCACGATCTCGTCGCCGGGTCGCGCCCGGACCAGCCCGGACTCGACGCCGACCTCGGCGAGCTGGCGCTCGACCGTACGGCGCTGGTGCGGCAGGACAAGGGTGACGACGGCACCCCGCTCCCCGGCGCGGGCCGTGCGACCGGACCGGTGCAGGTAGTCCTTGTGGTCGGCGGGCGGGTCGGCCTGCAGGACGAGGGACACGTCGTCGACGTGGATGCCGCGGGCGGCGACGTCCGTAGCGACGAGAACGGGCAGCGTGCCCTCGCGGAAGGCGCCGAGGACCCGGTTGCGGGCGCCCTGAGTGAGGCCGCCGTGCAGCGCTGCCGCCATGACGCCCTCCTCGCGCAGCTGCCGGGCGACCCGGTCGGCGCCCAGCTTGGTGCGACAGAAGACGATGGTCCGTCCCGGCCGGTTCGCCAGCTCGGCGGTGATCGCCTTCTTGTTCACCGGGTCGATGAGGAGCGCGTGGTGTTCCATCGTCTCGACGGAGGCGGTGGCGTCATCCGTCGAGTGGATCACCGGGTCGGTGAGGTAGCGCTCGACGAGCCCGTCGATGCCGTGGTCGAGGGTCGCCGAGAAGAGCAGTCGCTGACCGCCGGCCGGGACACGGTCCAGGATGGTCGTGATCTCGGGGAGGAAGCCCATCTCGGCCATGTGGTCGGCCTCGTCGACGATCGCGATGGCGACGTCGTCCATCTCGACGGCACCCCGCTCGAGCAGATCGTTGAGCCGGCCGGGAGTGGCGATGAGCAGGTCGACGCCCTTGTTCAGGGCGTTGATCTGCGTCGTGTAGCTGAGGCCACCGGCCACGAGCTTGTGCCGCAGCCCGACGACGTGGACGAGCGGCTCGAGGGCGTCGGACACCTGCATCGCGAGCTCACGCGTGGGGACGAGGACCAGCGCCCGCGGCCGCCGCGAAGCACGCTGGGTCCCGGACTCGAGAAGCCGTGTGATCGTCGGCAGGCCGAAAGCGAGGGTCTTGCCCGAGCCGGTCTGCCCGCGGCCGAGCACGTCGCGCCCGGCGAGGGCGTCCGGGATGGCCGCGGTCTGGATCGGGAACGGCTGCGTGATTCCTTCGCGAGCAAGGCGCTCCACGAGGCGCTCAGGCAGGCCCAGGGCGGCGAACCCGTTGTCCTCGGTCACTTCCACCGGCCCGTCGGACACCGGCGTGCGGGTTGCCTTCGTCCAGGTGTCGGCTTCGATGCGCTCGGCCTCGGCGTCATGGAACTGGCCGTCCGCATGGTCGAACCGATCCCCCCGGTCATCCCGGCGACCGAACGAGCGACGGTCGTCACGCCGGTCGAACGAACGGCGGTCGTCACGCCGGTCGAACGAACGGCGGTCGTCACGCCGGTCGAACGAGCGGCGGTCACCACGGTCGTCACGACGGTCGAAGGAACGGCGGTCATCACGACGCTCGTCACGCCGGTCGAACGAGCGGCGGTCACCACGGTCGTCACGCCGGTCAAAGGAACGGCGGTCATCACGACGGTCGAAGGAACGACGGTCGTCACGACGCTCGAACCGGTCACCGCGGTCATCACGACGCTCGAACGAGCGTCGGTCGTCATGGCCGTCGCGCTCGAACCGGTCCCTCCGGTCGTACGAACGCGGGGCATCGCCGCGGCGGTCGTCCCGCTCGAAGCGGCTCGTGCGGGCGGGCCGGGCCGGGGCGGAGGAACTCCCGCCGCCACGGCGCGGCTTCTTGTTGCGGGCGTCGGCAGAGATCGTCGCTGCCGTGCGGGCAGCCTTCTTCTGCGCCGGTGTCCAGCGGGCCTTCTTGTCGGCGCCGGATACAGACTTCTTGGGCATGCGTATTCAACTCATCTCAACTCGAGCAGACACGTCTCGAGCCGCGAGTTTCACGACCGTGCAAGACGGGCCTCAGGCACAGTGTTGCGGTGCCCCATGGACCGGCGGCTGCTGTGCCGTCCGGTGGTGACGTCCGCCGGGTGGCGCCTTGCGGCGCGGTTGATCGGAGCGGACCGAAGGACGAGTCTACCAGTGCTGGCGCCGTCGCCGGACCACGAGCAACACGACGACGGCCGCCACGATGCCCGCGAGGTCGACGACAGCATCCCAGACGTCACCCGTCCTGCCGGGAAGCGCGAAGTGCTGGACCAGCTCGCTCACCGGCGCGTGGATCGCAAAGCCGAGCGCCGGCGCCCAGACGCGCCGCAGGGCCAGGCCCACGGCGAGCGTCGGCACCGCGAACACGAGCAGGTGCACCACCTTGTCCGTCCAGCTCACCGGCCCTTGCACCGTCACGACCGGCCAGTAGAGGACGCAGAGCTGCAGGACGACGAGGACGACCGCCGCGGCGGCAAGCAGGTGTCGGGGAACTCTCGGCATGGCGCCGCCAGTCTAGGTACCGTGCCGGAAGAGCACGCGCGGATCCGAGGAGACAGCCATGGGCAAGCGCAGCGTCACGGTCACCGGGTCAGGCTCGGCGTCGGTCTCGCCCGACGTCGTGCGGCTCGACCTCCGGGTTGGGCAGGAAGCCACCGACGTGGCGTCCGCGCTGTCCGGGGCAGCGGCCCACGTCACGGTCGTCGGCACGGTGCTGCGCGAGCACGGCGTGGCCGAGCGCGACATCCGCACCATTGACACCAATGTTCACCAACGCTTCCACAACGCCGGCTCACCTGTCGGGTTCACGGCGGAGCAGCGGCTCGGGGTCACCGTGCGAGACCTCGACCTCGTCGGGAGGATTCTCGAGTCGGCCGCCTCTGCCGTCGGCAACGCCCTCCTCGTGGACGGCGTGCGGCTCGACGTGGCCGACCGATCCGATGGGTTGCGTCGTGCACGGGACGGGGCGTTCGCGGAGGCCCGGGCGAAGGCCGAGCAGTATGCGGAGCTGTCCGGCTGCCGGCTCGGCGACGTGCTGGAGGTGGTCGAGAGCGGCGCGGTGCCGGTGGCGATGCCGCTGATGGCCATGGCTGCGACGCGGGAGCGGGGTGCCGCGATGCCTCTCGAGGGCGGTGACCTCGAGCTGCACGCGGCGGTGACGATCCGCTGGCTGCTCGCCTGATCCCGCCCCGGGCGCGCTCCCGGAATGACGCCTGCCGCGGAATAGCCCCGGGAGCCGCACCGTTGGGACAGGCATGGCAACGACTGACCTGACCGCACAGACCTTCGAGAAGACAGTTCTCGACAACGACATCGTTCTCGTCGACTTCTGGGCCTCGTGGTGTGGCCCCTGTCGACAGTTCGCCCCCGTGTACGACGCCGCCTCGCAGGACGAGGGCAATGACGGCATCGTCTTCGGCAAGGTCGACACCGAGGCGGAGCAGGCGCTGGCCGGCGCCGCCAACATCACCTCGATCCCGACGCTCATGGCATTCAAGGAGGGTGTCCTCGTGTTCGCCCAGCCCGGCGCGCTCCCCCAGTCCGCCCTGCAGGACGTCATCAAGCAGGTCAAGGACCTCGACATGGCCCCCATCAAGGAGCAGCTCGCCCAGGAGGCAGCCGAGAAGGGCGGCCCGACCGCCTGATGGTCGGCCGCCCCGCCCGTTCAGGCAGCGGGGCGCTTGCGTCCCTCGAGGTGGTGGAAGACCGTCCAGTACAGGATGCCAATCATGACGCCGCCGCCGACGATGTTGCCCAGCGTGACGGGTAGCAGGTTGCCGGCCAGGAAGTGCGACCACGTGAGGTCGGCGAAGGTGGCCGGGTCGAGGTGGGCGCCGCTCCAGAACTCCGCCCCAGCGGTGTCCTTGATGACGATCCCCAACGGCACCATGAACATGTTGGCGACCGAGTGCTCGAAGCCGGACGCGACGAACAGGGCGATCGGCATGGTCACGGCGACCACCTTGTCGGTCGTGGTCCGGCCCGAGTAGGCGGCCCACACGGCGAGGCACACCATGAGGTTGCACAGGATGCCGAGGAAGAAGGCCTCCGCAAACGTGTGGTGCAGCTTGTACGAGGCGGTGCTGAGGACGACCTTGCCCCACCCCCCGTCGGCGCTGCGCCACGTGCCGCCGAGGTAGACGAGGGCCGCCATCGTCAGGGCGCCGACGAAGTTCGCGGCATAGACGACTGCCCAGTTGCGCAGGAGCTGGGCCCACGTGATCCGTCCGCTGGCCCGCGCCGTCAGCGTCAAGGTGGACGACGTGAACAGCTCGGCGCCGGTCAGGACGACGAGGGCCAGGCCGGTGGAGAAGGTCAGCCCACCGAGCAGCTTCGCCACGCCCCAGGGGAGGGCGGCCGCACCGACCTGGCTCGTGGTGAAGAAGATGAAGCCGAGGGCGATGTACCCGCCGGCCGTCAGGCCGAGCAGGAACGACTTCAACGGGTTGCTGGTGGCCTTGGCGAAGGCGGCGTCCTCGGCCGCCTTCGCCATCTGCGGCGGGGTGAGGATCGCGGTCGAGTCTGCGGTCGACATGTGGGTCTCCGAATCGTGGGTGGAGCAGGTCGGTGTCAGATGCGGGCGTTGATGACCTGGTAACCGGAGTCCTCGCGGGTCCCGCCCATGCCGTCCTGGATGGTGCTGTAGTCGGCGATCCACTCGAGCGAGCGAATGTACTTGACCATCTTGTAGCCGACGTAGGACTCGACCCGGATGCGAAGCGGTGCGCCGAAGGTCCACGGCAGCGGCTTGTCGTTCATCGACCAGGCGAAGATCGACTCGTCCTCGTGGCAGTCCTCGATGGGGATGCAGGAGTAGAACGGCTCGAGGGGCCGACCGTCGCTCATGCTCTGGGCCAGGCCGAACGAGGTGACGAGCAGGTACTTCGCGTCGGCGGGCGGCGGGCCGGCCAGGGCCATGACGTCCATGACCTTCGGGCCCTTCCACTTCGCGATGCCGGTCCAGCCCTGCATGCAGGCGTGCGCGACGATCTGCTCCTGCTGCGGCAGGGACTTGATCTGCTCGAACGGCACCCGCACGATCTTGGCGGGGTCGTTGGCGGGTCCGATCTCGAGGACGTAGTCACGGAAGTCGTGCGCGGCCAGCTCGTGCCACTCGGGGGACTCGTCTGGCTTGGGGTAGCGGCCGTTGGTCCAGTGGTAGGGGGAGATGTCCTTCTCGGTGTAGGGCTGGGCTGTGCGGTTGCGCGGCTTGAACTTGTTGATCGTGAGCTTCCGGAACGGTTCCATGGCGCGGAAGAGGAACTTCTGGCTCGCCCGGCGGTTGCGGATGCTGACGTAGCTGATCGCTATCCACACGATGATCGCGAGGGCGATCGTGGAGATGATGATCGTCGTGGCCTGGGCGACGCGTGCCGGGTCGTACTCACCGAAGACCATGTGCGTCACGTTGTACTCGCGGTGGGTGATGAAGACCAGCGCGACGTGGCCGAGGATGAAGACCGACATGGCGACCATGCCGAGGAAGTGGATCGAGCGGGCAGCCTGCCGACCGCCGAAGAGCTTTGGCAGCCAAGGGAATCGGCTGCTCACGGCCGGCGACATGACCGGCCCGGTGACCATCATGAGCGGGGCCACGATGAAGACGATGGAGAAGTAGGTCAGCTTCTGGAGCGCGTCGTACGGGGTGAAGTGCTCGATCGAGGGCACGCCGAAGCCGACGTAGATCTTGAGCGACTCCCAGGCCTCGGGGAAGATGCTCCAGGAGGTCGGCACGATGCGGCGCCACTCGCCTGTGACGAAGAGCAGCGACACGTAGACGAGGCCGTTGAGAACCCACAGCATCGTCACCAGGCCATGCCAGTGACGACCGAGGGCGGGGTTGAGCTTGCCGGGCAGCGTCAGCCAGCTGGGCGGCTCCAGCTCGTCGTCGTGGGCGGTGTAGGCCCCCTCCTCGGGAGGCACGACCCGCTTGGTGAACCTGATCCACTCCGTGCCCGGCCCGCAGTCACTGCGCCAGTAGAAGCGCGGGTGCGTGGCGATGATCTGCCAGCCCGACCTCAGCAGCAGCCCGATGAGGAAGAAGTTGATCAGGTGCGTGGCCCGCAACCAGATGGGGAAGTCGTACTGCGTCATCGCTGTCTCCAGTGCGTCGTTGTTGACGGCCTGAGTACTACATCCCGTAGTACTCAACTGTCGCAATATTGACGGAGCCAACCGTAGAAATCAAACGGGGAGATTGTGGCCTTCGTCACGCCGCGCGCGTAGCGCCATCCGGGCATGACAAAGGGCGCTCGGTCCGAGACCGAACGCCCTTCCGCAGCCGGCGCACGGCGTGACGTGGTCACCACGAGTGGTGGAGGTGGCGGGAATTGAACCCGCGTCCGATGACGAGAGACCAGGGCTTCTCCGGGCGCAGTGCGCTGTGGATTTTCTCGGCCCCAGGGCTCGCGCGCACACGTTCCCTGACAGGCCCAGTTGAGTAGGAGTCCCGCGCCGTCCCCCAACATGACGACGCAGCAAGTTCCCTAGCTGACGCCAGACACTGAGTCGGAAACTAGCTCAGGCTGACGGACTTCGAGGCTCGCTCAGGCGGCGAGGGCGAAGTCGGTGCGCTTGGAGTTGGCACCTATTGGTTTGCAAGGAGCGTTGACGAGATGACCTTGCATCCTCGGCCCGCTTCCCCTGGCGAATCGACCACCGTCGAAACCGATCACCCCCATGAGGGCGACCACATCACGCTGTGCACTTGTCAAGCTGCGAGATCACAGTATGCCTGAGTAACGCTCGGGTGGTCCAAGCCATTCCCGTATGCCGCTCAGCTCCGGCCCTCTCGCCCCCCACCTCCCCCTGCGGACAGGTGGGCTCACCGCAGCATCGGCAGCTGCTGGTCGCGGGCCAGGACTCCCCGGAAGAGGTCGCCGCGCTCCTCCAGGCGGTCGAGGATCGTCCGGATCGTCCAGCGGTCGGGTCGCAGGTCGGGGTCGTCCAGCTCGTCCCAGAGGATCGGCGCGGACACGGGAGCCCCGGCCGAGGGTCGTGGGCTGTACGGGGCGACGAGGGTCTTGTTGACCGCGTTCTGCGTGTAGTCGAGCCGGGCACGGCCCTTGCGGTCGCTCTTGACCCACTTCCAGCTGACCGCGTCGGGCATGACGGCACCCACGGTTTTCGACACCCGCTCCGCCCAGGCGCGGGTCTCCTCGAAGGTCGGGCCCGGCGCGATCGGGACCCAGATCTGGATCCCGCGTCGCCCGGTCACCTTGGGGTAGGCGCGGAGGTGGAGGTGCTCGAAGGCCGTGCGGTGCAGGCGGGCCAGGGCGAGCAGCTCGTCCCATGTCGTGTGGTCGCCCGGGTCGAGGTCGAACAGCACGTAGCTGGGCTCGTCGGGGGTGGAGGCCGGTGAGGTCCACGGGTGCCACTCGAGCGCGCCGAAGCCGGCCACCCAGACGAGGGTCGCGGGCTCGTCGACGACGACGTAGTTCTGGGTCTCGTCGGCGTCGGCCTCCGGGTTGCGCCACCGCGTCACCCACTCTGGAGCGTGGTGCGGAACCTCCTTGTGCCAGAACCCTTTTGCCTGAGCTCCGTCCGGATAGCGATGCATGTTGAGCGCTCGGTCCCGCAGGTAGGGCACGAGAACGGGCGCGATGCGTGCGGCATACGCGAGCAGCTCGCGCTTCGTCACCGGCTCCTCGTCGCCGCGCCCGGGGAAGAGCACCTTGTCGAGGTTGCTCACCTTGAGGCTGCGGCCGAACACCTGCCACATCCCCTCGCCGTCCAGGTCGGCGAGGGCGGCCAGCTCGTCCTCCGTGGGCCCCTCGACGAGGGGCTCGCCTGTGGGAACCGACGCCTGGTCTGCCGGCAGGTCGGAGCGCCAGAGCCGTTCCGGCGCGGCCTTCACCTCGTCGTTGGTCCGCCCCGACAGAACGGAGGTGGTGAAGTCCCCGGCGTCCCACCCCTCCTCCGCATGCTCGTCGTGCTTGTGCACGAGGAGCCACTGCTCCTTGCCGGACTGGTCGGAGCTGCGCCGGACGAGGGCAAACCGGCCTTTGAGCCGCTCGCCGAACGTCTCGACGTGGAAGTCGCCGGCGCGCACCGCGGCCGCCGGGTCGTCGGCCCCGACCGGCTCCCACGTGCCGCGGTCCCAGACGATGACGTCGCCCCCGCCGTACTCCCCCGCCGGGATGACGCCCTCGAAGAACTCGTACTCCATCGGGTGGTCCTCGACGTGGACGGCGAGTCGCTTCGCCCCCGGGTCGAGCGTCGGCCCCTTCGGCACCGCCCAGCTGGCAAGGACGCCGTCGATCTCGAACCTCAGGTCGTAGTGGAGGCGGCGCGCCCGGTGCCGCTGCACGACGAAGCGGCGTCGGCCGTCGCCCGTGGGCGCCGCTCCCCCGGCCGGCTCGGTCGTCCGGGTGAAGTCGCGCTTGCGTCGGTAGGGGGCGAGCAGGGCTGCGGTGTCGGCGCGGGCCATGCCCCCGTCCTACCCGTCGGCGGCCGTCGGCTCACCAGGAACCGGAGGAGGAGCCACCGACCCCGCCACCGCTGAAGCCGCCGCCCGAGAAGCCCGAGGACCCCGACGACCCGGGTGTCGACGTGAACGTGCCGGTCGAGGTGGTCGAGAAGCTGTCGACGCCGCTCGCGATGCTCGTGAAGTCCGGGAAGGCGTTGCCGCTCCAGATGTACCAGGTCGGCATGATGAGCGGCTGGTGGGCCGCCTCCGCAGCGCGGGCCACGTCGGCGAAGGTCTTCGCCCACCGGTCCGCAACCCCGAACACCACGGCGTACGGCAGGTAGCGGCTGAAGATGTTGGAGGCCTCCTCGAAGGCGATCTGCCCGGCCTCTGCCGTCAGGAGGTACTCCTTGAAGCCGAGCGACTGGGCGAGCACCGCTGAGCCCTCGGGGGTCTTGGCGGCCATCCTTCCCCCGACGAGGAAGACGATGACGCCGGAGAGGACGAGGCCGATGCCGAGCGCGACGCCGCCGGTGAAGCCCCCGCCCAGGATGGCAGCGAGGGCGGACTGCCCGTAGAAGAGGAGGATGCCGCCGACCACGGCGAGGACGATCCCGAAGCCCTGCCAGACGGAGCGCTGGGTCTGGGGCGACTGGCGGAACCAGCCGCGCTGGACGACCTCGCGGTACATCAGGCTCTGGATCCGTTTCAGGGTCTGGGCGAACGTGTTCTTCAGGTCGGAGAGCAGCACGGCGTCACCCTCACCTCGGAACAGTCCGCTCAGCAGCTCACTCTCGTAGGGCAGCAGCCGGTCGTTCTCCGGCGGCTGGAGCCGGTGCAGCCGCCAGTCGGTGCGCTTGAACATCCCGCCCGCCTCGACCTCCTCGATCCGCAGGTAGCCGCGGACCGCGAGGTCGATGACGGTGGCCGAGACGTCGATCGGATTGGCCGTCTCGTCGATGATCGTGCCGACCATGCCGGGCTGCACGCCCTTCGGTGGCTGGAACTGCACCGCGACGGTCGGTCGCCCACCGCGCGTCGTCGGCACGGCGGGCGCGCCGGGCACTGCCCCGGCTCCCGCACCTGAGCCGGCGCTCGCGCCGGCGAACGCGGGGCTCAGTCCGGGGGTCAGGTCGGCGTAGCGCTCGTCGCGCCCCCGGGTCCACCAGAGGGCGCCCATGACGGCCGCGGCGATGACCGGCGCTCCGATCCCGGCCGCCCAGGCCGCGGCATTGACCGCCGGGGCGGCCTGGCTGCCGACCCCGGAGTCGACGCCGCCGGTACGGACGTCGGGCTGCGGGTTGTCGAACGCGGTCGCGGGGTACTCGGCGACGACCGACATCGCCTGGCCGGGTGTCAGGCCGTCGGCCACGAACCGGGTCGGCTCGCCCGCCGTGCCCTGGCACTGGTCGGTCGAGCCGCGCTCCCCCCGGTAGCAGAGCACCCGGGTCGAGGCTGCTGGGGCGTTCACCGTGACCGAGACGTGGTCGCGGGGCGTGTACTCGTTCGTGCCGAACACGTTGTAGTAGAACTCGACGGTGTCGTTCTGCTGGATCGGGTTGAGCACGTTGCGGAGGGTGTACTTCACGACGTAGGTCTGGGTCCCGCCCGTCCACTCGTCGGCGCTGCCGATCCGGATCTGGTCGGCCGCGCCGTTCTCGGTGACCTGGAACTGCGAGGGCGCGCCGGTTGGGCTCGACACGGAGACGTCGGTCATGTCGAGGTAGCGGTACTTGCCCTCCTCGTTGTTGTAGCCCATCCGCACGACGATGTTGCGGAAGATGCCGTGGCGCTGCTCGCCGCTCGGGAACTGCCACTGGATCGTCTCGGCGACCCGGACGCTGCCGTCCTTCTGGAGGTCGTAGACGACGTCGAACGACTTCATCGCCTCCCCGCCGGCCGCCTGCGCGGCCCCGACGGGGCCGAACACCATGACGGCCACCGCCACCACGAGTGCGACCACGGTCGGGAGACGGCGCGCGCGGCGCTTCTGGTCGATGGTCGTCATGGCACTGCCCCTCGTCCTCGTGCTCATCTGCCACCGCGCCGGGCCGCGCTGACCGCGCGCTCCGCCTCGCGGCGGTCCTGCCGTTCGCGCAGCGCGTGCCGCTTGTCGTAGGCCTTCTTGCCGGTCGCCAGCGCGATCTCGACCTTGACCCGGCCGTCCTTGAAGTACATGGACAGCGGCACGATGGTGCGCCCGGACTCGCGCGTCTTGCTCGCGATCTTGGTCAGCTCCTGCCGGTGCAGGAGCAGCTTGCGGCGGCGCCGCGGCGCGTGGTTGTTCCACGTGCCGTTGAGGTACTCGGGGATGTGGACGTTCTCGAGGTAGAGCTCGTCACCGGAGAACATCGCGAAGCCGTCGACGAGCGAGCACCGCCCCATCCGTAACGCCTTGACCTCGGTGCCGGACAGCACGACGCCCGCCTCGTAGGTGTCCTCGATGTGGTAGTCGTGGCGCGCCTTGCGGTTGCTCGCGATGAGCGAGCGCCCCTTCTCCTTGGCCACCGCGCTGTCCCTCCTGTCTCGTGGCGCCGCGCCGACCGCGCTCGCGCGTCAACGCTACCCGGTGGGACGGGGGCCGACGCGACCGAGTTCCCCCACGCGTGGAGACCCAGCCGAAGCGGTCGTATGCCGCTCAGCGCGCGACCGCTCAGCGGCATACCCTCCGGGGGCCGTCGGCGGAGCGACGGCTCAGAGCCACTTGTTGGGGTTGACCGGGGTGCCGTCCTCGTAGACGCCGAAGTGCAGGTGGCAGCCGGTGGAGTAGCCGGTCGTGCCGGAGTAGCCGAGCAGCTGACCGCGGTTCACGTGGCCGCCCCACTTCACGATGCTCGACAGGTGGTTGTACGTCGTGACGAGGTCGACGCCGCGGTGCATGCCGTGGTCGATGACGACCTGGTTGCCCCAGCCGCTCGGGCGCCAGCCGGCCCGGACGACGTCGCCAGGGGCCGCGGCGTAGACCGGCGTGCCGCACGCGATGCCCCAGTCGAGGCCGTCGTGCAACATCCACTTCTGCAGGACGGGGTGCCACCGCATACCGAACCCGGAGGTCGTGGGGCCGCCGGCGGGGCGGCTCAGGAAGTTCGACGGGGTCGGGTCGGCGACGACGGGCGGCGGAACCTTCGGCGTGTAGTTCTGGCCCTTCTTGCGGGCCTCGGCCGCCTTCTTCTGCTCCGCACGGATCTTCGCCTGGCGCTCCGCCTCGAGCTTGGCCTTGCGCCGCTGCTCGGCGAGCCGGGCCTGGCGCGCGCGCTCCACGAGGATCGCGTTGAGGCGTGCGGCCTCGGCACGCGCGGCGGCAAGGTCGGACTGCTCGCTCGCCTTCTGCGCCTGCAGGTCCTTTGCGAAGGCGCTCTGCTGGGCCTTGAGCTTGTCGAGTTGGCTCTTGGCGGTCTCGGCGTTGGTCCGGGCGGTCTCGGCGTTCTGCCGGGCGATGATCGCCTGTTCCTTGGCCTGCGTCGCGGCCGCCGCGGCGGCCTCGGCGTTCTGCAGGGCCAGTTCGGCCTGACGCTTCAGCTCGGCGATCTCGCCGCGCACCGACGTGAGGTAGGAGCGCGTGGAGACGTTGTCGGCGTGCATCGTCGCGAGGCTGTCGACGGTGTCGCTGGCGACGTTGCTGGCCGTGTCGGCCATGATGATGCGGTCGGCGAACTCCTGCGGCGTGCCCGCACCGAAGACGAGCCCGAACTGCGACTCCGTGCCGGCACCCTGGAAGACGTCCGCGGCGTAGGCGTCGAGGGCGTCCTGCGAGGAGCTCAGCTGCGACTCGGTCTTGCTCAGCTGCTCCGTGGCCCGCGCCTCGTTGGCCTTCGCGACGGCGAGCTTCTGTGCCACGTCCTCGTTGTGGGCGCGGGCCGTGGCCTCCGCGGCGAGGGCCTGACGCTCGGTGTCCTCGGCCTTCGCCTGGGCCGACTCCGCCCGCGTCACGGTGGCCTGCGCGTTGGCGAGCCGCTGCTGCGCTCCCGGCAGGGCCGCCTTGGTCCGCTCCAGGTTGACGTAGGCGCCGGCCAGCTTCGCGTTGGTCCCCTCGAGCTGCTGGCCCAGGGCAGCGATCCGCTTGTCCGCCTGCCGCTTCTGGTCCTGCACGTCGTCGGCGCGCGCGACGAGGGTGGAGGTCAGTGAGACGGTGCACGCGAGGGTCACGCCGACCGCCGCGAGCCGGGTTCCGGAACGCGGCGAACCACCCCGCAACTTTGGCCACATAAGTCCCATTGGTACCACACCTTCACGGCCGTGCGGGAGCCCCGCACGAAAAAATGGGCGGCCTCACCACGCCCGAGGCGGGGCCGGGGACGGCTCAGACGCGGAGATACCGGCGCAGCGTGACCCACGACGTGACCGAGGCGAGGCCCGCGACGCCGACGATGATGAAGGGCGCCACGACCCAGACGTCGATCACGCCGATGAAAGCGGTGTCGGTCATTGTCTCGCTGAGGAAGCCGGTCACCCCGTACCTGACGGTCGCCCACAGCATCGCGACCGCCAGACCGGCTCCGACCACGCTCGCGATGATCGTCTCCATCACGAACGGGAAGCGGATCGTGAAGTTCGAGGCGCCGACGAGGCGCATGATCCCGGTCTCGCGCCGCCGGCTGAAGGCGGTCTGGCGGATCGTCGTCGAGATCAGCATGATCGCGGCGAGCACCATGAGCGAGGAGAGCGCGATGGCCGACCAGGAGACGGTGTTCATGAACGTGAAGAACTTCTCCAGCAGCTTCTTCTGGTCCTGCACGTCGGCGACGCCGGGCATGCCCTTGACCGTGCTGGCCACGACGTCGAACTTGCTCGGGTCGTTGAGGTTGACCCGGTAGGAGTCGGCGAAGTACGACTCCCCCGCCCGGGCGAGCGGCGAGTTCTTGTAGGTCTCCTTGAACCGCGAGTAGGCGTCGTCACGCGACTCGTAGAAGATCTCCTTGACCGTCGGCCGCAGCGCTTCGAGCTCGTTCTTGATGACGGCCCGTTGGGCGTCCGTGGTCGGCTCGCCGGCACAGTTCGTGTAGCGGGTCTTCTCCGCGCAGAGCAGGACGGTCACCTGCACCCGGTCGTACCAGTAGTCCTTCATCGTGTCGACCTGGCGCTGGCCCATGAGGCCAAGGCCGAGCAGGTACATCGAGATCATCGTGACGATGACGACGGAGACGGCCATGGACAGGTTGCGGCGCAGGCCGTTGCCGATCTCGCCGAGCAGGAACTGCAGCTTCATGGCTCCCCGATCAGTGGCTGTTGACGGGCGTACGACGACCGCGGCGGAACAGTCCGCGCCGAGGTCGGGGCGCGTCGGCATCCCTGCCGATCGGTGGCAGCTCGTCCACCTCGTCGGGGTCGTCGAGCTCCGGGCCGGCCAGGTCCGGGTCGTCGCCGGCCGACACGTCGTGGCGCCCTGCGTCCGGCTGCTTGGCCGATCCGGGTCCGTGCGGTGCAGTGATCGGGCCGGCACCCTCCCCGTGCAGCAGTGGCGCCCCGTCGCCGAGCCGGATCCGCGGCAGGCTGCCGGTGGTGTACTCCCCCGCCTGCTGGTCGCGCACCATGACGCCCTGGTGCAGCTCGATGACCCGGCGCCGCATGGCGTTGACCGTCGCAGTGTCATGGGTGGCCATGACGACTGTCGTGCCGGTGCGGTTGATCCGCTGCAGGAGGTGCACGATGTCGAGGCTCGTCCCGGGGTCGAGGTTGCCGGTGGGCTCGTCGGCGAGCAGGATCGGCGGCCGGTTGACGAACGCGCGCGCGATGGCGACGCGCTGCTGCTCGCCTCCGGAGAGCTGGTGCGGGAGGCGCTTCTCCTTGCCGGCGAGACCGACGAGCTCGAGCGTCTCGGGCACCGTCTGGCGGATCCTGGACCGCGACGCGCCGAGCACCTGGAGGGCGTAGGCGACGTTCTGGTACACGGTCTTGTTCGGCAGCAGCCGGAAGTCCTGGAAGACGCAGCCGATCTCGCGGCGCAGCGCGGGCACCTTGCGCTCCGCGAGCCGGTCGAGGTCCCGACCGGCGACGAGGATCCGCCCGTCCGTCGCGTCCTGCTCCTTCATGACGAGCTGGAGCATCGTCGACTTGCCGGAGCCGGACTGGCCGACGACGAAGACGAACTCCCCGCGCGGGATCTCGAGGGAGACGTTGTCGAGAGCCGGCCGCTGCGTCCTCGGGTAGGTCTTCGTGACGTTCTCGAAGAGGATCATGCGAGCGGGCCTAACGTGAGCGGGAGTGCGGGTCGGGCAGGGCCCGAGCCCAGCGGCATACCTCCGGCATGTCACCGGGCCACCCACGAGGCTACGGCTCGAGCGGACGAAACCCGTGTTACCCCTGTGACCGGCGTGGCGCGCCCGTCACGCGCTCGCTGCTGCGGTGTCCTTCTTGCGCTGCTCCACCGTCCACCGGATGCCGGCCTCGATGAAGTCGTCGATGTCGCCGTCGAAGACGGCCGAGGGGTTGCCGGTCTCGTGGTTGGTCCGCAGGTCCTTGACCATCTGGTACGGGTTGAGGACGTAGGAGCGCATCTGGTCGCCCCAGCTCGCCTTGACATCCCCGGCGAGCTCCTTCTTCGCGGCCGCCTCCTCGGCCTTGCGGAGCAGGAGCAGGCGGGACTGGAGGACGCGCAGGGCCGCGGCGCGGTTCTGGATCTGGGACTTCTCGTTCTGCATCGACACGACGATCCCGGTCGGCAGGTGCGTCATCCGGACAGCGGAGTCGGTCGTGTTGACGCTCTGGCCTCCGGGGCCGCTCGAGCGGAAGACGTCGACCTTGATCTCGTTCTCGGGGATGTCGATCGAGTCGTCGCTCTCGATGAGCGGGATGACCTCGACGGCCGCGAAGCTCGTCTGGCGCCGGCCCTGGTTGTCGAACGGGCTGATCCGCACGAGCCGGTGGGTGCCGCCCTCGACGGCGAGGTGCCCGTAGGCGTAGGGGACGTTCACCTCGAAGGTCGCCGACTTCAGGCCGGCCTCCTCGGCGTAGGAGGTGTCCATGACCTTGGTCGGGTAGCCGTGCCGCTCGGCCCAGCGCAGGTACATGCGCAGCAGCATCTCGGCGAAGTCGGCCGCGTCGACGCCACCCGCGCCGGACCGAATCGTCACGACGGCCTCGCGCTCGTCGTACTCGCCGGACAGGAGGGTGCGCACCTCGAGCTCGCCGATGTCCTTCTTCAACTTCTGGAGCTCGCGCTCGGCCTCCTCCATGGTCGCCTGGTCGTGCTCTTCCTCGCCCATCTCGACGAGGACCTCGAGGTCCTCGACCCGCCGGTCCATGCCCATGACCCGCTCGCGCTCCGAGTTCGCCCGGGAGAGCGAGCTCGTCACCTGCTGGGCGTGGTCCGGGTCGTCCCACAGGTCGGGGGCGGCGGCCTGCTTCTCGAGGTCGGCGATCCGCGCGGTGAGCGCGTCCAGATCGGTGACGCCGCGCACGGAGTCCATCGTCGCGCGCAGGTCCTTGAGTTCTTGCGAGAAGTCCACAGCCACGACACAACAGCCTACGGCAGCGCGTGAGTATGCCGTTCAGCCGCTCGCGCGACCAGCTCCCCTCCCGCTCTCCTCCCGCTCCGCGCCCGGAGCGGTTGCTCAGGGGGCGGGGCAAGGTGGATCGTCCGCGGTCGCCGGTCAGACCCCGAACGTGTGCCTGAGCGGGTAGTGCGCGTCCTGGTCGGCATCGAGCTTGGAGCCGAGCACTTGGTGCAGCTGGACGACGTTCGTCTCGAACCCGTGCGAGCTACCGCTCAGGTAGAGCCCCCAGATCTTCGCCTTCGCCTCGCCGACCTCCGCGACGGCCGCCTCCCAGTTGGCGGAGAGGTTGCGTGCCCAGGCCCGGCATGTCTTGGCATAGTGCTGCCGGAAGCTCTCGTGGTGCTGCACCTCGAAGCCGGTGTCCTCCATGACCGACACGATCGTGCCCGACCCCGCCAGCTCGCCGTCGGGGAAGATGTAGCGGTCGATGAACGACCCACGCAGCCCCTCGGCCCGGAGGGCGCCGTTGTGCCGGTTGTCCGGCCGGGTGATGCAGTGGTTGAGCAGACGGCCGCCCGGCGTGAGCTTGTCGTGCAGCGTCCGGAAATAGGCAGGATAGTTGCCGACCCCGATGTGCTCCGTCAGGCCGATCGAGCTGATCGCGTCGAAGCCGGTCTCGTTGACGTCGCGGTAGTCCATGAAGCGGACCTCGGCCAGGTGCGAGAGCCCTGCGTCCGAGATGGCCTTCTGGGCCCACAGGGCCTGCTGCTTCGACAGTGTGACGCCGAGCGCCTCGACGCCGTAGTGCCGGACGGCATGCATGACCATGCCGCCCCAGCCGCAGCCCACGTCGAGCAGCCGCATGCCCGGCTTGAGCCCGAGCTTCTGGCAGACGAGGTCGTGCTTGTGCTCCTGAGCCTGCTCGAGGGTCGCGTCGGCGCTCGGGTAGATCGCGCAGGTGTAGGCCATCGAGGGACCGAGGACCAGCTCGTAGAAGCGGTTCGACACGTCGTAGTGGTGCGAGATCGCCTCAGCGTCCCGGGCGCGCCCGTGGACCACGCCATTGGTCAGCCGCCGCAGCCGGCTCGGCGCCTCCTGCGGCGGCAGCGGCGGACGGCGGAAGGCTGAGCGGCCGAGGCCGCGGAGGATGTCGGGGACCTCCGCCGCGTGGAGCGTGGGGGTGGGGATCTTGTCCATGGTCCGGGTCAGGACCTCATACGGGTCGCCGGGGTCGATCGGATCGACCTCGAGGTCGCCCATGACATAGGCGCGCACCAGGCCGAGCTCGCCGGGGGCGGTCACCAGGTAGCGGAGCCCGCGCTCGTTGAGGATGCGCAGCGTCACCGGTGCGGCGGGATCGCCCCCGACAGACCCGTCATACGCCTCGACTTTCAGCAGCAGGCCCGTCGGGAAGAGGCTGTCGATCACCTCACCGATCGTCATCGTCATACGCGTCGCACCGCCTTTGCATAGAGGTCCGGGAGCCGCCCCTCCGGGTCGTGTACCCGCTTGGCCGCGCGGTAGGCGTCACCGCCGTACAGCTGCCAGAAGGTCTGCTCGTCATAGTAGGCATCCGAGTAGAGAGACTTGTGGCCTCCGAGCTCGCCGACCTTGCTCTCGATGGCTCGGTTGAGGTCACCGTCCTCTCGTCCCGGGAGGATCGGAGCCGTCGACCAGAATCCGACGTTGACGTAGGTCTCGCCCGGCTCGAGCGGGTAGAGCGGCCACCGCCTCGGTCCGTCACCGGTGTCGCGAAGCACGAGCGGGCACAGCCAGACCGGGTCAATGGGGATGGTGTCGAGGAACCACCCGAGGAACTCCGCAGTGCGGTCGAGCGGGATCTCGACGTCCTGCACGACCCGCTCCTGCGGCGGCTCTCCACGACGCTGCTGCAGCGTGGCCCACCAGTGGTGCCGGTTCTCGAAGCGGATGATCTTCCAGTAGACGTCACTCCGCTTCAGGGAGTCGGGCCAGAGGCGGCGGACCAGGGGACGCTGCACCCCGAACGCCCGCGAGCACCAGAACCAGTCGGTGTCCCACCGCCAGAGGAAGTCCCTGGTCGTGAGGTAGTCCTCCGTCCGCAGCTGGATGGAGCGGTAGAAGACCTGCTGGCCCGTGTAGCTGCTCGTGTAGGGCGCTGAGTCGGCCCAGGTCCCGAGAGTGAGGTAGGCCTCGTCGACGCCGAAGACGACGCCGTCGAGGAAGTCGACGGGCTCGCCGTCGAAGGCATGAGTGGAGACGATGTCCGCGATCGCCGTCTGTACGGCGCTCAGCTCCCTGAACCGCACGTGGCGCAACCGGACATAGGCATGGACGCGCTCCAGCTGGATGACGAGACGCGTCGCGTAGCCGAGGCTGCCGTAGGAGTTGGGGAACGCCTCGAAGAGGCCGGCGTTCGGTCCGTCCGGTCGGGCGGTCACGACCTCGCCCGACCCGGTCAGGACGTCCAGCTCGAGGACCGACTCGTGCGGCAGTCCGTTGCGGAACGAAGACGCCTCGATGCCGAGACCGCTCACCGCACCGCCGATCGTGATGGTGCGCAGCTGCGGGACGACGAGCGGCATGCACCCGACCGCGAGGGTCGCCTCGACGAGGTCCTCGTAGGTCGTCATGCCCTCGACCTCAGCGGTGAGCGCTATCGGGTCGACCGAGAGCACCTGGGTCAGCTGGGAGACGTCGAGCCCGGGCGTCGGGAGCGCGACCCTGGGCCGGAAGAGGTTGGACGTGCGCTTGGCCAGACGGACCGGCTGCCCCTCGGGGATCGCCCGGTAGGAGCGGCGCAGCGCGTCGACCCGCTGCTCATGGGCGGACAGGACCGCTGCGGAGACCGGCATGGCTCACCCCTTCGTGACCGGCCCGGGCGGCCCCGGGCTCGTTTGGAGGCTACGCCGTCACCGCGGGGCTCGCCCTCCGGAGGCACGCAGGTGAGTCGCCGAGGTGAGTCGCCGAAGTGATCACTGAGGTGAGTCGCCGAGGTGAGTCGCCGAAGTGGTCACTGAGGTGGTCACTGCAAGGGCGCCCGGGCCCTCGATTCGACGGTGATCGTGACGCTCCCCCCGAGGGCGCTCACGATCCCGCCCGTCATGGGCAGTCGGGCCTGCCCCTGCAACCGGACGACCGCCGTGTGACCATCCGGGGTGCCGGTGCCCTCGACGAGGGCCCAGCCGGTCAGCCCGGGCGGCAATGGCGTGCGCGCCAGGTGGTCGCTGGCAGTGGCGAGAACGGAGGCATCCGACAGCAGCACCGCGCCGCCGATTCCGCCACGGTAGGCACCTGACTCCTCGAGCGAGTCGGCGGCGTCGAGGGCGATGGCGTCGGCGGTGTCGAGGATCCGCATCCGGGCGAGCTGCGCGGCGGTGACGTCGATCGCGCCGACGATGAGCAGCGCCACGATCGAGAAGAGGCCGAGGATGAGCAGCCCGATCTGGCCGTCGTCGCGGCGTCCGAGAAGGACCGGGCGCCATCGGGCTCGGACGAGGTGCCCCCGGGGCCGTCGGGCAGCGGTTCGTTGCGGAGCCCTTGCTACGGCGGCCATCAGCGACTCACGTAGGTGTCGACCGCGGACACGTGCGTCGAGGAGACCGTCACCGACGAGGGGACATGCTCGGCGAGGAAGTCCGGCACGAGGGGTAGCTGGACCGAGATGGAGGCAGTGGTGGTGACCTGGCCACCGGGGCGCAGGCACGGACTTGCGTCGCAGCTCAGGTCCAGCCGGGTTCCGCGGTCGAACGCGAAGTCACTGAAGGCCAAGGCCGCCGCCGACCTGGCGCGGCTCTCGGCCTCGTCGTCGTTGGTAGCAGTGACGAAGGCGCGCCCAGCCTCCCGTCCGGCAAGCGACGCGCTGAAGGCCCCGGCCTGGACCCGGGCCGCGACCAGGACGAGGTAGACGAGCGGGATCAGCAGGCCGATGCCGAGGACGATGAACTCGACGATCGCCCGGCCGTCGTCGCGGCGGTCCCAGAGGTCGCGCCAGGCGTCCCACCTCATGATGTCCCCGTCCCGACCTGGTTCTCGCTGAACGCGCGCCCACTGACCACCAGCCGGCCGGAGGGGCCGATCGGGCCGATGACGGGCAAGGGCGCCCGCACGGTGACCTCGACGACCCGGACGCCGTCGGCGGTGCGCTCGACCGCTGTGACGTCGTCGGCGAAGCGCTCGCTCAGGCCCGCGGTGATCAGCTGGGTCGTCCGGTCCACTCCGGCCTGCAGGCCGGCGTCCGCCCGTGCCCCGAACCGCGCGCCCTCCGAGGCGGCCGAGATCAGGCTGTTGCGGACGTACAGGGCGAGGCCGAGCTGGAAGACACCCATGGCGACCAGCAGGAGGAGCCCGGCCACCATGACGAACTCGGCCACCGCCGACCCCTGGTCCCGTGGCCTCGCAACGTGCCGCTGCAGCCGCATGCCGCGAGGGCGGGTCAGCGTCCCGGGCCGGTGACGTTGCCGATCGCGTCACCGAACAGCTCGAGCAGCCGGTCCCCGGCGAAGCCCCACAGCACCGTGACGATGCCGGCTGTCATGAGGGTGATCAAGACCCAGCCGGGCACGTCGCCGCGGTCGCGTCGGCCGCCAAGACGGCCGACCACCGCGGCCAAGGCGTCGCGCCGGTATCGCTCCATCGCGCGGATGATCGTGTCCATCGTGGTGCTCCAATCGGTGAGGGCATGGCGCCGGGTGGTCAGAGGGAAAAGTTGAGGAAGCTCGCGCCGGGATAGAGGGCGAAGAGGATCGTCACGGGAAGGATCAGGAACACGACGGGGACCACAAACGCGATGCTCTCCCTATCCACTCCAGACCGGGGCGGAACCGACAAAGGGAGCAACGTGAACACCACCACCACCACCACAGCGGCCGCGGCCCTCGCCCGGGTCGACATCACGGCCCGAGCGATGGCACACGCGGCCCGCGACAACGCGGACCCGACCGACACCTACCGGGCGTTCTTCGACGCTCTCCGCGTCCTCGCGGACATGCTCGAGTGCCCGCTCGGCGTCGTGCTTGGCGAGGTCGCAGCGATGGACGAGACGACGGCCAGAATCCGGGCGGACCTACGGCGGCGCGGCGTCATCCCCGAGGACGTCACC
>NZ_AWQS01000057.1 GCF_000576575.1 Intrasporangium chromatireducens Q5-1 | reverse complement strand
CTGGAGCGAGCGCCCGCGCAGCCTCCCAGCGCGGCCGGGAGCGACCAGTCGCGCCGCCGCCCCACCGCCCGGCACATCTGTCGGGCTCAGAAACGCGAAGGCGATTCCCGGTGGCTCAGATGTCTCCGGCCGCTCCGCGCTCCGCCATCTCACTGGCCGCCTCGAGGTACGCCAGCGCACCGCTGCTCGAGGCGTCATACGTCATGACCGTCTCGCCGAAGCTCGGCGCCTCCGAGATCCGGACAGATCGCGGCACCGTCGTCTTGAGCACCTGGTCCGGGAAGTGGTCACGCACCTCCTCGGCCACCTGAGCCGACAGCCGGGTCCGGCCGTCATACATGGTGAGCAGGATGGTGGACACGTGCAGGCCGGGGTTCAGGTGGGCCCGGACGAGCTCGATGTTCTTCAGCAGCTGCGAGAGCCCCTCGAGGGCGTAGTACTCGCACTGGATCGGGATGAACACCTCCGACGCCGCGACCATCGCGTTGACCGTGAGCAGGCCGAGGCTCGGGGGGCAGTCGATGAGGATGTAGTCGTACTCGTGCCCCTTGGTGGCGGCGGCCTGGACGGCCCGCTGGAGGCGCAGCTCGCGGGCGACAAGGGAGACGAGCTCGATCTCGGCTCCGGCCAGGTCGATGGTCGCGGGCGCGCACCACAGGCCCTCCACGGTGCTGCAGGGCTGGACCACCTCGTCGAGGGGCTGACCATCGACGAGGACGTCGTAGATGGACGGCACCTCGGCATGGTGGTCGATGCCGAGGGCGGTGCTCGCGTTGCCCTGCGGGTCGAGGTCGATGACGAGGACGCGCAGGCCCGACTGGGCCAGGGCGGCGGCGATGTTCACCGTGGTGGTCGTCTTGCCGACGCCACCCTTCTGGTTGGCAACGGTCAGCACGCGCGTGCCGTCAGCCGGCTTCGGGAAGACCCGTCCGGTCAGGCGGATGCGTCGTCGCGCGTTCTCCGCCAGCTCGCGGGCCACGGGGGTGTCGAGGCCCGGGCTCGGCAGCGACTCGGCCAACGCCGACCGCTCCTGCTGGTCCCCGGCATCACTCCTCACGGGCGGCCGGTCCGGACCCGACCTGTCCTCAGGGGCGGCCGGACGGGCGGGCTCGGCCGTCGCGAGAGGACGGGCCCGCACGACGCCGCCACGCTCGTCCACAGCACTGTCCACAGGCGAGGGTGGGGCGTCGTCCCGCATGGAATCCGGACATTCCGCCTCGGCAGTCCCCAAGTTGTCCACAGGCGCTGGGGACCGTCCGTCGTGCCCGTCCTGGTCGGCGTCCGGTGCGACCGTCGGACCCGTTTCACGTGAAACAGGCGCCCACAGGTCCGGCCACCCCAGGTGACGCGGCTGGCTCGACCGCGGCTCCAGAGCCGGCCACCCCAAGTTGCTCGACGCGGTCACTGGGTCAGCACCTCCATGAGGTTGGTCGGCGTGGGCCTGGCGGTGCGAGGCCGGCGAGAGAGTGGCGGACGGGTCACCGGGAGGTCGGCCTGTCGCCACGATCCGAAACCTTACCGTCGCCACCGGACTTGGCGCGGTCCCGTCGGCGGCGGGCCGATCCGGCGCTCGAGCTGCCCTGGGCGCGGAACCGCTTCGCGTCCACCGGCCGGTCCACGAGAAGGCGCAGGACGGTGGTGGCGTCCTCAGCCCTTGGGGAGCCGAGCCGGACGGCCTCGCACCGGGCGACGCCCAGACGGTGGAGGGCACGCTCCGCCTCGGCCAGCTCGGTCGGTCCGCGGCTGCCCTTCAGGGCGAGCACCTGACCCGGGACCGAGAGCAACGGCAGGGTCCACTCGGCGAGCTGGACGATGCCGGTGACGGCGCGGGCGGTGACCCATGGCGCGGTGAGGGTGCCCCACAACGACTCGGCGCGCGTCGTATGGATCGTCACGTTGTCCAGGCCGAGCTCGTGCACGGCCTCGCTCAGCCAGGCCGTCCGGCGGGCCAGCGGCTCGACGAGGTGCACATGCAGGTCGGGGCGAGCGATGGCCAGGACGACGCCCGGCAGGCCGGCCCCGGAGCCGACGTCGATGACGGCCTGGGTGAAGTCGCGCCGCGGGATGAGGGGGCTCAGCGCCGCACAGTTGAGGATGTGTCGGTCCCAGAGCCGCGGTCCTTCTCGTGGTCCGATGAGACCACGGGTGATACCCGTGGTCCCGAGCAGGGCGACATAGTGCTCGGCCAGGTCGAGCCGCTCGCCGAACACAGCCGCGGCCTCCGGTGGCGTCGGTGGCAACACCGGAACCTCAGGGTCAGTGCCCACGAGCTTCTCCTCCTCGGTGCCCAACAGCCCCTACAGCCCAACTTCGGGATCCGGCCCTGCGCTCCCCGGCCTGGCGCCGTTTCACGTGAAACGGGTGTGCTGCCACGCGGAAGGCGACCTCCCGAGAGTTGACAGGCCGGAGGCCCGACCTCTGGATCAGGAGGGCAGGATCACGATGTAGCGGTTCGGCTCGACGCCCTCGGACTCGGACACGAGCCCTGCCGCGGCGACCTCGTCATGCACGACCTTCCGCTCGAACGCCGACATCGGCTCGAGCTCACGACGCTCGCCCGACTCCTTGACGCCGGCGATCGCCTCTTGGGCCAGGGCGACGAGCGAGGCCCGACGAGCCGCACGGTGGCCGGCGATGTCGAGCATCAGGCGGCTCCGCTCACCGGTCTCGACCTGGACGGCGAGTCGGGTCAGCTCCTGGAGCGCCTCGAGGACCTTGCCGTCGGTCCCGACGAGCCGCCGTGGCACCCGCCCCTCGTCCGAGTCGACGATCGCGACGACGGCGCGGTCGCCCTCGACGTCGACGTCGAGGTCCCCGTCCAGGTCGGCGATGTCGAGCAGCGTCTCCAGGAAGTCCGCGGCGACCTCGCCCTCACGCTCGAGCTGCTTGACCCGCGTGGCCCGGCGCGAGCCGGTCCCCTCCCTCCCAGCCTCGCCCTCCGGCGCCCCCCCGTCGTCAGCCGCGTCAGCCGCGTCAGCCGCGTCAGCCGCGCCGGCTGCGCCAGCACTTTCCGCGCCCGCCTCCGCGTCAGAGACGGCGGGCCCATCGACCGGCTCGCCAGCGTGCTCGGGTGCGAGGACGCCGGCGGTTGGGCCCTCGGCCGCATCGGCCGGCTCGGCGCCGACCCCCGCGGCCGCGGCCTCAGCGGGTGCGGCACCGGCCACTGCGGTCAGGTCCTGCTCCGGACCCGACGCGTCGTGCTCGGGCTGCTGCGGGCTCTCGCTCATTGGTACTCCTTGTTCCGCTGCGCTGGCCGGCGGGGCACCGCAATGGTGCTTGGCCACGTTCGCAGCCCTGTGATGGATCGGGGGTGCCGCCACGGACCGCTACGAGCGGCCCTTCTTCTTGTTGCGCTTCTTGCTGACCGGTTGCTGGCGCTGGCGTGGCTTGGGCTCCTCGACGGCCGAGGCCACAGCCGCGTCGGCGTTGCCCTCGAGCCCGGGGACGGTGACGTGCTTGGTCGCGCGCCCCTTGCGCTTGTTGCGCTCCTCCATCGCCTTGTAGGCGGCCGAACCGGGGGCCGGCATGTTGCGGATGACGTAGAACTGCTGCCCCATCGACCAGAGGTTCGTGGTGAGCCAGTAGAGCAGGACACCGATCGGGAAGTTGACGCCGGAAATCGCGAAGAACAGCGGCATCAGATAGAGGAGTACCTTCTGCTGCTTCGCGAACGGGTTGTCGAGCGCCGCCTGCGGCATGTTCTTGCGCATCAGCTGGTGCTGCGTCGTGAAGGTCGTGATCGACATCAGCACGATGAGCACCGCGGTCAAGATCTTGACGTTGGTGATGTCCGAGTGCAGGAAGCTGTCCGACAGCCGCGCACCGAAGATGTTGGACGACTCGATCGTCGCCGCCATCTGCTGCGTGATCGGCCCGATGCCGGGCTGCGCGCCCTCGGCCTGCGCTCGGAGGTTGTTGAGCAGCTGGAACAGCGCGAAGAAGAACGGGCTCTGGATCAGGATCGGCAGACAGCTGGCGAACGGGTTCGTCCCGGTGCGCTTGTAGAGATCCATGATCTCCTGCTGCTGCGCCTTCTGGGACTCCGGGTCGCGCTTGCCCTTGTACTTCTTCTGGATCTTCTGCATCTCGGGCTGGATGAGCTGCATCCGCCGGGACGAGTGGATCTGCTTGACGAAGAGCGGGATGAGCAGGACGCGGACGACGACCGTGAGACCGACGATCGACAGCGCCCAGGCCCAGCCGGTCGGCAGGCCGATCGCGTCGAAGAGCCAGTGCCAGGCGTACATGACCCACGCCTCGCCGAGCTTGATCGGGTAGAGCAGGGTCTGCAGGAAGTCCATCACGGGGGGTTTGTCCTCGGGTATCTGGTGAGACGCCTCACCGGGTTTGTTCAGTCAGACCGCGGCCGAGTATGTCGTACGGCTGTGGTCGCGGGTCAGGCGCTCGTGCGGACCTGGTGCAGCTCCTCGGAGTGTCGTTCCGCCCACGTGCGCGGAACGTGGTCGATGCCTCCCGGGTTCCACGGGTTGCACCGGCCGAGTCGGCGTAGCGCGAGCCAGCCACCGCGGATGGGGCCGAACCGCGTCAGCGCGGTGACGGCATACGCGGAACAGCTCGGGTAGAAGCGGCACGTCGCGGGGCGGAGCGGTGAGATGACCTGCTGGTAGATGCGCACGAGCAGGACGAGTGGCGCCGAGAGGACACGGTTCATCGGGCGCCCACCTGCTCACAGACCCGGGCCAGCTGCCGCTCGAGGGCGGAGTCGAGCTCGGCGTACGTCGCCTGGGCCGCCGCCGGATTGGCGCGCACGACGACGTCAAGACCGGAGGGTATGCCGCTCAGCCGGGTCCCGACGCTGGCGCGCAGTCGGCGTTTGGTGCGGTTGCGCACGACGGCGTTGCCGACGGCCTTGGACACAACAAAACCGACGCGCGGCGGAAGGTCCGCACGCGCATCGGTCCGGTTGGCATGCACGACGAGAAGTCGTCCGCCCGCTCTGCTGGCACCAGGGCCGCGCACTGCCGACGTGAAGTCGCCGCTCTCTCGGAGGCGGTGACGTGCCGGCAGCACGTCGAGGCCTCAGGCCGACAGCTCGGTGCGGCCCTTGCGACGACGGTTGGCCAGGATGGCGCGGCCGGCGCGGGTGCGCATCCGCAGGCGGAAGCCGTGCGTCTTGGCGCGGCGACGGTTGTTCGGCTGGAACGTACGCTTGCTCACGAGGTTCTCCGTGTAGGTCGCGGGTGGCTCGGCGTGCACGAGGCAGCAGCCATCCGGTGGGCAGGGCTCAGGGCGGTCGGCGACCGCAATCGGCAAGCCCATGGAGGCGGATCCGGGAGGAACCGGCCACGGGCATGCGAAAGAGGTCGCCGACGGGCTGGCTCCACGATACGGGAGCCGCAGAACGAGGGCAAACCCGCGGGGCACTCCTTGCGCCGCCGGTCAAACGCTCTATCATCCGGGGAGTGCCCTGAACCGCAAGGCGACACGCCGAGGTCGTCGCATCTTTCGTGCGGGGCGGTTGTCAGGGCTCACAGGAGACGTTAGGTTTTCGTCTCTCACGGTCCCTGCCCGCGCTATGCACAGTTGTGGACAACCGTGTGGACAACGGGGAGTGGTGCGGCACGATGCATAGGGTGCAGCCCGCTGACAGGGGAACAGCTAGTCAGGGACGGTGACAGTGACGGTGGCAGCCGAGGACGTCGACTACGGCAAGGTCTGGCAGCTCACGTTGACGACGCTCGATGGTGTCGGACTGCCCAACCAGGACCGCGCGTTCGTCCGGCTGTGCCAGCTCATCGGCGTCCTCGACCAGACCGCTCTGGTCCGGGCACCGAACAGCTACACCAAGGAGTTCCTCGAGAACCGCGTTCGTGACCACGTCACGAGCGCCCTCGCGCTGCACCTCGAGCATCCGGTCCAGCTCGCCGTCTCCGTCGACGAGACCCTCGAGCAGGACCTGGGCCTGCTCGTCGACGAGCCGGCGCCCGCACCCGACACGACGACGGACACGTTCGGCCGCCGCGACAGCTCGCACCTGCACCTCGTCGGGGACCGGGGCGACAAGCTGCGCGACCTCGACGAGAGCGCCCCCGACCTCAACGGCGCGGATTTCGACGAGCCGGTCTCCGTCGGCGAGAGCGGTCCGTTGCGGCCCCGACCCGACCCGGCCGCCCCGAGCGACACCCGGCTCAACCCGAAGTACACCTTCGACACCTTCGTCATCGGCGCGAGCAACCGGTTCGCGCACGCCGCCGCCGTCGCGGTCGCGGAGGCCCCGGCCAAGGCGTACAACCCGCTCTTCATCTACGGCGAGTCCGGGCTGGGCAAGACGCACCTGCTCCACGCGATCGGCCACTACGCCCGCACGATGTATCCCAACGTCAAGGTGCGCTACGTCAACTCCGAAGAGTTCACCAACGACTTCATCAACAGCATCCGCGACGACAAGGCGAGCGCCTTCCAGGCCCGGCACCGCAGCGTCGACGTCCTGCTCATCGACGACATCCAGTTCCTCCAGGGCAAGCTGCAGACCCAGGAGGAGTTCTTCCACACCTTCAACACGCTGCACAACGCGAACAAGCAGATCGTCATCACGAGCGACCTGCCGCCCAAGGAGCTCTCCGGCTTCGAGGACCGCATGCGCACCCGCTTCGAGTCGGGGCTGCTGACCGACGTGCAGCCACCCGACCTCGAGACCCGGATCGCGATCCTGCGCAAGAAGGCGATCCAGGAGCGGATGTCCGTTCCGGACGAGGTCCTCGAGTACATCGCGAGCAACTTCTCGACGAACATCCGCGAGCTCGAGGGCGCCCTCATCCGCGTCACCGCGTTCGGCAACCTCAACCGGCAGCCGATCGACCGGGCGATGGCCGAGATCGTCCTCAAGGACGTGCTGCCGAACGAGACGCCCAACCAGGTCACCGCCGCGACGATCATGGCGGTGACGGCGCAGTACTACGCCGTGACCATGGACGACCTCTGCGGCTCGTCCCGCTCCCGCCAGCTCGTCACGGCCCGGCAGATTGCCATGTACTTGTGTCGCGAGATGACCGACCTGTCGCTGCCGAAGATCGGGCAGCACTTCGGCGGTCGCGACCACACGACCGTCATGCACGCCGACCGCAAGATCCGCGAGCTGATGGGCGAGCGACGCGCCATCTACAACCAGGTGACCGAGCTGACGAACCGGATCCGCCAGCAGTCCCACTGACGCCCCCGCGGGGGCTCTGTCGCCGCCACGGGGGCTCTGACGCCGCCACGGCGCCGCACCACCCCGGCCGACGAACACCGGCCGCCCACCAAGGTCCGACGGACACCACCGTCGGGCCTTGCCCATGTGTCCCGTCGGCGTCCCCGCACGCGTCCTGTCCGGGGACGCCGCACCCGCTGTGCACAGGCCTGGCACAGGCGCGCACCGCGACTCCACATGCTGTCCACAACGCCACGGCCGCCCCCGTGAGCACGAATCCGCCGCCCGCGAGCACGATGTCATCGCAATCCTCCACACCCTGTGGAAAAGTCTGTGGATCGGTCGTCCCCAACAGCCACCGTCGCCGGCCTTGCCGGCCGGACGGCCCGACGGAGCGACTGTCCACACGACCTGTGGACAACTGTGGAAGAGCGGCCCGAACATGGTGAAAACCCGACCCCGCGCGCCCGGCAGCCTGTGGACGACGCCGCGGTTTCCACAGGAGCAGCGACAACCGGCCCCGCTGTCCACACCACTGTCCACAGCGCGACACGCGGCGCGACGTGCGACGCAGACTGTCGTCCACACGATCCACAGCACCGATGACGATGACGAGACCCCAGATAGAGGAATCCGCCCCGACAACGAGGGTGGAAAGCGCCGACACGACCCTTTTGTCCTCGCACTCTCGATCCGGTGGTGCTAGGGCCGCATGGGCGACTAGTGTCTGAGCCCCAATGGTCCTTCGTGGAGAAGTGAGTGCGACGTGAAGTTTCGGGTTGACCGTGATGTCCTGGCTGACGCCGTCACGTGGGTGGCGCGGGGTCTGCCGGCGCGCCCGCCCGTGCCCGTGCTCGCCGGTGTCCTCATCGAGGCCAACGAGGAGGGCTCGCTGACCCTCTCCGCCTTCGACTACGAGGTCTCCGCCAAGGTCACCGTGCCGGCGGACGTGTCCGAGTCCGGCGAGGTCCTCGTCCTCGGCCGGCTCCTCGCCGACATCTCCCGCAACCTGCCCGGCAAGCCGATCGACGTCGCGACCGACGGCAGCAAGGTCAACGTCGTCTGCGGATCCTCCCGGTTCAGCCTCCGCGAGATGCCGGTCTCGGACTACCCGACCCTCCCGTCGGCGCCCGAGGCGAGCGGCACCGTCGCCGGTGACGTGTTCACCCAGGCCGTCGCCCAGGTCTCCATCGCCGCCGACCGCGGCGACACGCTGCCGATCCTCACCGGCGTCCGGATGGAGATCGACGGCGACAAGATGACGCTGCTCGCCACCGACCGCTACCGCCTCGCCATGCGCGAGCTGACGTGGAGCCCCGGCACCTCCGACGCGAGCCACGTCGCGCTCATCCCCGCCCGCCAGCTGTCCGACACCGCGAAGGCGCTCGGCGCCTCCGGCTCGATCGAGCTCGAGCTCGGCGGCGGTGGCGACGGCCTGATCGGCTTCGAGGCCGGCCAGCGCCGCACGACGACCCGGCTGCTCGACGGCGAGTACCCCAAGGTCGCCTCGATCTTCCCGACGAGCGTCGACACCGAGGCGGTCATCGACACCGCCGCGCTCGAGGAGGCGGTCAAGCGCGTGGCCCTCGTCGCCGAGCGCAACACGCCCGTCCTGCTGAAGTTCACCGACGGCCAGGTCGCGATCGAGGCCGGCACCGGCGACGACGCGCAGGCCTCGGAGGCCGTCGAGGCGAGCCTGACCGGGCCGGAGATCCAGATCGCCTTCAACCCGCAGTTCCTCCTCGACGGGCTGCACGCGGTCGGCACCCCGTTCAGCCGCCTCTCCTTCACCCAGCCGAGCCGCCCGGCCGTCCTCACCGGGCAGCCCGAGGCCGACGGCGACTCGGACCAGAGCTACCGCTACGTGCTCATGCCGGTCCGCTTCGCCAGCTGACCCCGCGGCGCCGGCTCCGCCGGCCCGAGGCGTATGCCGCTCACCTGGCGTAGCCTCGAAGGCACCTCCCAGCCCGGCCGGGCTCCCGGTGGCAGCGCTGCTGTCCCGGCCCGACCTGCGAACACCTCGCCAGGACTCGCCGGGACGTCATCGGACCAGTAGGAAGGCAGGCGGATGCAGCTCGGACTCATCGGTCTCGGCAAGATGGGCGGCAACATGCGCGAGCGGTTGCGGCAGGCGGGCCACGAGGTGGTCGGTTTCGACCGCAACCCCGACCTCGCCGACGTCACGAGCCTGCAGGGTCTCGTCGAGGCGCTCGAGGCGCCGCGGACCGTGTGGGTCATGGTGCCGGCGGGTGCACCGACGCGGCAGACGGTCGACGCGCTGGCCGACCTGCTCGAGCCCGGTGACCTCGTCATCGACGGCGGCAACTCCCGGTTCACCGACGACTTCCGCAACGCCGAGCTGCTCGGCGAGAAGCAGATCGGCTATGTCGACTGCGGCGTGAGCGGCGGCATCTGGGGCCTCAAGAACGGCTATGGGCTGATGGTCGGCGGCGAGGACCGCTGGGTGCAGCACGCCATGCCGATCTTCGACGCGCTCCGCCCGGAGGGCCCCCGCGAGGAGGGCTTCGTGCACGCCGGCGACGTCGGCGCCGGGCACTACACGAAGATGGTCCACAACGGCATCGAGTACGGCCTGATGCAGGCCTACGCCGAGGGCTACGAGCTGCTCATGCGCAAGAACATCGTCAAGGACGTCCCGGGCGCCTTCAAGGCGTGGAGCCGGGGCACCGTCGTGCGGTCCTGGCTGCTCGACCTCATGTCCGACGCCCTGGCCAAGAACCCGACTTTGGAGGGTGTCTCGGACTACACGGTCGACTCCGGCGAGGGCAAGTGGACGGTCGAGGAGGCCGTCGCCCTCGAGGTCCCGATGCCGGTCATCTCGGCCTCGCTCTTCGCCCGTTACGCCTCCCGCCAGGAGTACTCGCCGACGATGCAGGCCGTGGCCGCCCTCCGCGGTGAGTTCGGCGGCCACGAGGTCATGACGATCGAGGAGGGCAACGCCCTCAAGCACGGCGACCAGCCGAGCTCCCCCGCCCAGCAGGCGGCCGCCAAGGGCATCGGGCAGAAGGCCGACGCCGAGCAGCCGCCCACCCCGCGCGTGCCCCACCCGGCCGACCCGGCATCGGCCGCCCCGCCCCAGACCGGGCAGAAGGACTAGCTCGAGGGTCGTGCACGTCCGTCACCTGACCCTCAAGGACTTCCGCAGCTATCCGAGCGCCGAGCTCGCCCTGACCCCCGGGGTGACGACGCTGGTGGGGCGCAACGGCCAGGGCAAGACCAACCTCGTCGAGGCGATCGGCTACCTCGCGACCCTCGGCTCGCACCGGGTCGCGACCGACCAGCCCCTCGTCCGGTTCGGCGCCGCTCAGGCGATCGTCCGCGGGGCCGTCGTGCGCGACGACCGGGAGATGATGGTCGAGCTCGAGATCACCCCGGGCCGCGCCAACCGGGCCCGGCTCGGCAAGGCTCCCGTCGCCCGGCCCCGCGACGTGCTCGGCACGGTCCGGACCGTCCTGTTCGCTCCCGAGGACCTCGCCCTCGTCAAGGGCGACCCGTCGGAGCGGCGCCGGTTCCTCGATGACCTGCTCGTCCAGCGCCAGCCGCGGTGGGCCGGTGTCCGCTCCGACTACGACAAGATCCTCAAGCAGCGCGGAGCGCTGCTCAAACAGGCGGCCCCGCTCTTCCGCACCCGCTCCGGGAAGGGAGCTGGGCGGCATACCCCTCGGGCGGGTGAGCCGACCACCGCGGAAGCCCGCGAGTCCGCGCTGCACACCCTCGACGTGTGGGACACGCACCTGGCCACCGTCGGCGCGCAGCTGCTCTACGCGCGGCTGCGGCTGCTGCGCGACCTCGTGCCGGACCTCGCCGAGTGCTACGACGCGGTGGCCGAGACCGACGCGAACGCCCGGGCGACCTACAAGAGCTCGCTCCACGAGGACGCGGCCAAGCGGCTCGCCGAGGGCGAGGTGCCCGAGATCGAGGAGCTGCGGGTCGCGATCCTCGAGAGCATCGAGCGGGTCAGGGACCAGGAGGTCGAGCGGGGGGTCTGCCTCGTCGGTCCGCACCGTGACGACGTCGTGCTCTCGCTCGGGGACCTGCCGGCGAAGGGCTATGCGAGCCACGGCGAGTCGTGGAGCTTCGCGCTGGGGCTCAAGCTCGCGGCATACCGGCTGCTGCGGCGCGACCTCGGCGACGACCCGGTGCTGATCCTCGACGACGTCTTCGCGGAGCTCGACACGGGCCGGCGCGACCGGCTCGCCGAGCTCGTCGCGGACTGCGAGCAGGTGCTCATCACCGCCGCCGTGGGCGCGGACGTGCCGACCCGCTTGCGCGAGTCCGGCCACACGTATGCCGTTGAGCTGGGTCACGTCTCCGCGCACCCTCCCAGCGCAGCCGCCGCGACCGATGCAGTCGAGTCGGAGTCGGAGTCGGCGGAGTCCGGCGATGAGTGATGTCGAGGAGCCCGGCTCCGAGGGTGGCGCTGACGAGGGCGCGGCGGTGGAGGACGCGGCGGTGGAGGACGCGGCGGCCGCTGCGCTGGCCCGGGCCCGAGCGGCCGCGCGGGAGAAGGGATTGCGGCCGGGAATGAAGCCCCGCAAGCGGATCCGTCCGCTCGGTCACGGGGTGACCATGTCGGGGGCCGGCCGGGACGGGCGTGACCCGACCCTGCTCGGTGACCAGCTGGACCGGCTCATCGCCGACCGCGGCTGGAAGGTCGACGTCGCCGTAGGGTCCGTCATGGGCCGGTGGCCCGACATCGTCGGGGCCGACATCGCCCAGCACGTCGAGCCGGTGTCGTTCACCGACGGGGTGCTGACGGTGCGGGCGGACTCGACGGCCTGGGCCACCCAGATGCGGCTGCTCACCTCGCACGTTCTGGCCCGGGTCGACGAGGAGATCGGCGCGGGAGCGGTGACCGAGCTGAAGGTGCTCGGGCCGGGCGGACCGTCCTGGCGCCGGGGTCCTCGGCGCTCCCCCGACTCGAGGGGCCCCCGGGACACCTACGGCTGACCCGCGATCGTGAGCACGATCCCGATCGAGAGCACCGTCTTCGCTCTCAGGAACTCACGGCAGGCGGATGTCAGCGGTCGGGACCACACTGGGGAGATGAGGTGCCCATCGATCATCCCGCCCTACATGCTCGAGCAGCTCGCGAGCTGCGACAACGACACGCTCGCCAGCCAGGCGAGGGAGGCCCTGCGCCACGACGGGCAGCTGCGCGCCAGTCGGCAGGCCGCTGTGCCCGGGGCGGCCCCACGCGGTCGCGCCGAGGCGGCCGCCGGACCCGGGCTCGACCGGACGGTCAGCGACGCCCATCACCAGACCACGACGCCCGGCACGACCGTGCGCACCGAGGGCCAGCCGCCGGTGTCCGACCCGGCGGTCGACGAGGCCTACGACGCCCTTGGTTTCACGTGGAACCTCTACGACCGGGTCTATGACCGCAACTCCATCGACGGCCGTGGCATGCCGCTGCTTGCCACCGTCCACTACGGGCAGAGCTACGACAACGCGTTCTGGGACGGCACCCAGATGGTCTTCGGCGACGGCGACGGGATCGTCTTCGAGCGGTTCACCAAGAGCGTCGACGTCATCGGGCACGAGCTGACGCACGGCGTCACGGCGCACACGGCCGGGCTGCTCTACCAAGGTCAGTCCGGCGCCCTCAACGAGTCGGTCTCGGACGTGTTCGGCAGTCTCGTCAAGCAGTTCCACCTCGGGCAGAGCGCCGACCAGGCCGACTGGCTGATCGGCGCGGACCTGCTCGCCCCGGACGTCAAGGGCCGGGCGCTGCGCGACATGCACCACCCCGGCACCGCCTACGACGACCCGCGCTTGGGCAAGGACCCGCAACCGGCCGACATGGCGCACTACGTCGACACGAGCGACGACAACGGCGGCGTGCACCTCAACTCCGGCATCCCCAACCGGGCTTTCTGCCTCGCCTCCCTCGCCGTGGGCGGCAACGCGTGGGAGACGGTCGGGCCGATCTGGTACGCCGTGCTGACCGGTGCGGACATCAAGGCGGACTGCGACTTCGGCACCTTCGCCCAGCTCACTGTCGATGCGGCCGGCACCGCCCACGGCGACGGATCAGCCGAGCAGGCCGCGGTCCGGGACGCGTGGGTCGCCGTCGGCGTGCTCGGTCAGGGCAGCGGCAGCGGCTCGTCGTCCGGCTCGTCAGGTGCGGCATCCGGGTCGGGCACGAGTCGCGGCACGGCGCCGGCCGGGCCCGGCAGCGCACCGAGCCCCGACACGCAGGTGCTGCTGCGCCGCACCGGCGGCTTCGGCGGCCTCGTCCGGGAGCGCCCGTTCACCCTCGCCGACCTGCCCGACCGTGACACGAAGAACTGGCAGCACCTGCTCACCGCACCGACCCTGCAGCAGATCGCCACCGAGGAGGGCGGCCACCCGGACATGTTCTGCTACTCGGTCACCTGTCGCGAGGCCGGCGTCGAGGTCACGGTGGCCGAGCCACACTTGCCCGAGGCGATCCACGAGCTGTTCGAGCGCACGCTCGAGGGCTGACCGGTGCCCTCCCACGTCGCCCTCCTGCGGGGCATCAACGTCGGGGGCCGCGGCAAGCTGCCGATGGCTCAGCTGCGGGCGGTGCTCGAGAGCCTCGGGCACCGCGACGTCGCGACCTACATCCAGAGCGGCAACGCGGTCTTCACCGCCACCGGGCGGCCGAGGACGACCGCGCTCGCTCGGGAGATCGAGGACGCCATCGAGTCGGCCGCCGGCTTCCGTCCCCCCACCGTCGTGCTCACCGGCGCGGAGCTCGCGGCGGTGAGCGCGGACAACCCGTTCCCCCACGTGACCGAGGCGAAGCAGCTGCACGCCGGGTTCTTCCCCGGGCCGCTTGGCAGGTCGTATGCCGCTCAGGCCCGTGACGCTCAGCAGCTCGCTCACGACCAGGGCAGCCGGGACGAGGTGGCCATCGACGGGTCCGTCGTCTACCTGCACACGCCGGACGGCCTCGGGCGCAGCCGCCTGGCCGAGCTGCTGGGTCGCATCAAGGGCGACGACGGCGGCAAGGTGCTGGGCACTTTTCGCAACTGGGCGACCGTCGGCAAGCTCCTCGACCTGCTCGACGAGCCTCCCGGCTGACGTCCCGGTTGACGTCCCGGTTTCGGCCAGACCGGGCACCGGAACGGCTCGGCTCAAGCCCCTGGAAGGACCGAGCCGAAAACGTCGCGCAGGGGCCTTGACAGCCCCGGTCGTGATCCTCCCCTCGGATCAGGCCATCAGAACGCGCCACGACGGCGGTTCCGGGCCTCCCACGGCATGTTTCCACCGCTGCGGACGTTAGACTGAGAGGGTTGCGGCTCGACCATGGCGTCGGGCCGCCCCGGTGTCGCCCGCAAGCACGCACTGCGTGGGGCGCCGGCGACACACCTGCATGCATGACGAGTGAGGAGCGACGTGTCCGAGGCCGACCAGACGCCAGAGAACACCGCAGCAGAGCCGACGACGGACACCACCACACCGGACCCCACGGCTGCCGCCGCCGAGGCAGCGGCCGAGGTGCTGCCCGAGCCGGAGCCGTCCGAGGCGGCCGAGGAGATCGGCATCGCCGAGACGCTCGAGCCGATCGGTGACGACCCCTTCCTCCGGCACCTGCACCCGGACCAGAAGCCCAACGGCGTCGACTACGACGCGAGCGCGATCACGGTCCTCGAGGGACTCGAGGCGGTCCGCAAGCGGCCCGGCATGTACATCGGCTCGACCGGTGAGCGCGGCCTGCACCACCTCGTCTGGGAGATCGTCGACAACGCCGTGGACGAGGCGCTCGCCGGCTACGCCGACACGATCGACGTCACGCTGATGGCCGACGGCGCCGTGCGGGTCAAGGACAACGGTCGCGGCATCCCGACCGACATCCACCCCGTCGAGAAGATCAGCGCCGTCGAGCTCGTGCTGACGCAGCTGCACGCCGGCGGCAAGTTCGGCGGTGGCGGCTACAAGGTCTCCGGCGGCCTGCACGGGGTCGGTTCCTCGGTCGTCAACGCCCTGTCGACCCGCCTCGACGTCTGTGTCCGCCAGAAGGGGCACGCCTTCCGGATGTCCTTCCACCACGGCGTGCCGACCGGCCCGCTCCAGCAGATGGAGGAGACCGACGCGACCGGCACGACGATCACGTTCTGGGCCAACCCCGACATCTTCGAGACGACGCACTACGACTTCGAGACGATCCGGGCGCGGTTCCAGCAGATGGCCTTCCTCAACAAGGGCCTGACGATCAACCTCATCGACGAGCGGGTCGAGCAGAACGTTGACCCCGAGGCCGCCGACGAGGACCTCGACGAGCTCGACTCCGACATCCAGGCGGTCGACACCGACGAGGACGACGACCCCGAGACGCCCGGTGACCGGCAGACGGTCCAGGCGCGCAAGGTCAGCTACCGCTACGACGGCGGCCTCGTCGACTACGTCCACCACCTCAACGGCTCGAAGCGCAACGAGCCGGTCCACGCCGACGTGATCAGCTTCGACGTCGAGGACGAGAGCAAGTCGCTCAGCCTCGAGGTCGCGATGCAGTGGACGACGGCGTTCAGCGAGTCGGTCCACACCTACGCCAACACGATCAACACGCACGAGGGCGGCACCCACGAGGAGGGCTTCCGGGCGGCGCTGACCAAGCTCGTCAACGAGTTCGCCCGCAAGCAGAACCTGCTCAAGGAGAAGGAGGACAACCTCACCGGCGACGACGTCCGCGAGGGCCTCACCGCGGTCATCTCGGTCAAGCTCGCAGACCCCCAGTTCGAGGGCCAGACCAAGACGAAGCTCGGCAACTCCGAGGTCAAGGGCTTCGTTCAGCGGGCCATGACCGACGAGTTCGGCCACTGGCTCGAGGCGCACCCCAACGAGGGCAAGGACGTCGTGCGCAAGTCGATCCAGGCGGCGGCCGCGCGGATGGCGGCCCGCAAGGCCCGCGAGGCGACCCGGCGCAAGGGCCTGCTCGAGTCGGGTGGCCTGCCCGGCAAGCTGAAGGACTGCCAGAGCAAGGACCCGAGCCGCTCCGAAGTGTTCATCGTCGAGGGCGACAGCGCCGGCGGCTCCGCGACGCAGGCGCGCAACCCGCACACGCAGGCGATCCTGCCGATCCGCGGCAAGATCCTCAACGTCGAGAAGGCCCGGATCGACAAGATCCTCGCCAACCAGGAGGTCCAGGCGCTCATCTCGGCGTTCGGCACCGGCATCGGCGAGGACTTCGACCTGGCCAAGGCCCGCTATCACAAGATCATCCTGATGGCCGATGCCGACGTCGACGGCATGCACATCCGCACGCTGCTGCTGACGCTGCTGTTCCGGTTCATGCGGCCGCTCATCGAGGCCGGCTACGTCTACCTCGCCCAGCCGCCGCTGTTCCGCCTGCGCTGGAGCAACGCCCCGCACCAGTTCGCCTACTCCGACCGTGAGCGCGACGGTCTCAAGGAGATCGGCGAGAGCAACGGTTGGCGGCTGCCGAAGGACAACCCCATTCAGCGCTACAAGGGCCTCGGCGAGATGAACTACACCGAGCTCGGCGAGACGACGATGGACCCCGAGACCCGCACGCTGCTGCAGGTGACCCTCGACGACGCCGCGAAGGCCGACGAGGTCTTCTCGGTGCTCATGGGTGAGGACGTCGAGTCGCGTCGCACGTTCATCCAGAAGAACGCCCGCGACGTCCGCTTCCTCGACATCTGACCCGCCCTCAGCCCGTTCCGTACGCCGCCAAAGTCGAAAGGCCAATTCGTGCCGATCCTGGGAAAGCTCAGGAGAGTGCGAAGGGCACGAATTGGCCTTTCGACGGCGGCTTGGTGAGCGGCATACGGACAAGCTTTGAAACTGACCACACGACAAGGGAACTGACGTGAGTGACGACCTGCCTCCCATCGACGGCAACGAGCCTCCCGAGGACGACCAGAGCCACGAGCAGGGCACTGCTCCGATCGAGCGGGAGCCCGGCCAGCACGACCGTGTCGAGCCGATCGACCTCAACACGGAGATGCAGCGGTCCTACATCGAGTACGCGATGTCGGTCATCGTCTCGCGCGCGCTCCCGGACGTCCGCGACGGCCTGAAGCCGGTGCACCGGCGGATCGTCTACGCGATGTACGACGGCGGCTACCGGCCCGACCGCGGGTTCAACAAGTGCGCGCGTGTCGTCGGCGACGTCATGGGCCACTACCACCCGCACGGTGACTCGGCGATCTACGACGCCCTCGTCCGGCTCGTGCAGGACTGGTCGATGCGCTACCCGCTCGTCGACGGGCAGGGCAACTTCGGCTCGCGCGGCAACGACGGCGCGGCCGCCCCCCGCTACACCGAGTGCCGGATGGCGCCGATCGCCATGGAGATGGTGCGCGACATCGACCAGAACACGGTCGACTTCGTGCCGAACTACGACGGCAAGACGATGCAGCCGACCGTGCTGCCGAGCCGGTTCCCCAACCTGCTCGTCAACGGCTCGGCTGGCATCGCGGTCGGCATGGCGACGCAGATCCCGCCGCACAACCTGCGTGAGGTGGCGCAGGCAGCGCAGTTCCTGCTCGCCCACCCCGACATGCCCCGCGAGGAGTTCCTCGAGGAGGCCATCAAGATCGTCCAGGGCCCGGACTTCCCGACCGGCGCCCTCATCATGGGTCGCAAGGGGATCGAGGACGCCTACCGGACCGGGCGCGGCTCGATCATCATGCGGGCCATCGTCGAGGTCGAGGAGATCCGCGGGCGGCAGGCGCTCGTCGTCAAGGAGCTGCCCTACCAGGTCAACCCCGACCAGCTCGCGATGAAGATCGCCGACCTCGTCAAGGACGGCCGGATCGCCGGCATCTCCGACATCAGCGACGAGACCTCCGGGCGCACCGGGCAGCGGCTCGTCATCACGCTGAAGCGCGACGCCGTCGCGAAGGTCGTGCTGAACAACCTCTACAAGCACACCCAGCTGCAGACGACCTTCGGCGCGAACATGCTCGCGCTCGTCGACGACGTGCCGCGCACGCTGCCGCTGTCGGCGTTCATCCGGCACTGGGTCGAGCACCAGATCGAGGTCATCGTCCGGCGCACCCAGTTCCGGCTCAACAAGGCCGAGCAGGAGATCCACATCCTGCGTGGCCTGCTCAAGGCTCTCGACATGCTCGACGAGGTCATCGCGCTGATCCGGGCGAGCCAGACCGTCGAGATCGCCCGTGAGGGCCTCATCGGGCTGCTCGACATCGACGAGGTGCAGGCCAACGCGATCCTCAACATGCAGCTGCGCCGGCTCGCGGCCCTCGAGCGGCAGCGGCTGCTCGAGCAGCACGACGAGCTGCAGGCGCTCATCGACGAGTACACCGCGATCCTCGCCTCGCCCGAGCGACAGCGCGAGATCGTCTCCGAGGAGCTGCAGGAGATCGTCGACAAGTACGGCGACGAGCGGCGCACCGCGATCGTGCCGTTCGACGGGGACATGTCCATGGAGGACCTCATCCCCGAGGAGGACGTCGTCGTCACGATCACCCGTGGCGGCTACGCCAAGCGGACCCGCGTCGACCAGTACCGGTCGCAGAAGCGCGGCGGCAAGGGGGTCCGCGGTGCGACGCTGCGCGGCGAGGACGTCGTCGAGCACTTCTTCACGACGACGACCCACCACTGGCTGCTCTTCTTCACCAACCTCGGGCGGGTCTACCGGGCCAAGGCGTACGAGCTGCCCGAGGGGTCGCGGGACTCCAAGGGCCAGCACGTCGCGAACCTGCTCGCCTTCCAGCCCGACGAGCACATCGCCCAGGTGCTCGCGATCAAGGACTACGAGTCGGCCGACTACCTCGTCCTCGCCACGAAGGGCGGCCTCGTCAAGAAGACGCGCCTGCTCGACTACGACTCGCCCCGCTCGGGTGGCCTCATCGCCATCAACCTGCGTGACGGCGACGAGCTGGTCGGCGCAGACCTCCTGTCGGCGCGCGACGACCTGCTGCTCGTCTCCCGCAAGGGGCAGTCGCTGCGGTTCCACGCCACCGACGAGGCGCTGCGCCCGATGGGTCGCTCGACCTCGGGGGTGACCGGCATGAAGTTCCGTGACGCCGACAGTCTGCTCGCGATGTCGGTCGTCGAGGAGGGCGACGAGCCGGATGTGTTCGTCGTCTTCGAGAACGGGCTCGCCAAGCGCACCCCCGTCTCCGACTACCGGATCCAGGGCCGCGGCGGCCTCGGGGTCCAGGTGGCCAAGCTCTCCGACAAGGGCGGCGACCTCGTCGGTGCGCTCACCGTCGGCCCGAACGACGAGGTCATGGTCGTCATGGAGAAGGGCAAGATCGTCCGCTCCAGGGTCAACGAGGTCAGGATCACCGGCCGGTCGACGATGGGCGTGAAGTTCGCCACCCCGGACAAGGGCGACTCGATCGTCGCCGTCGCTCGCAACTCCGAGTCAGCCCAGCTGGCCGCCGTCGAGGAGGCGGAGGACGCCGAGGGCGTCGACGACGCTGAGGGGACGGCTGGACCCGACACGGCCGACGTCACCGCGCCGGCGCAACCCCCTGTCTCATCGGTAGATGGCGTACCGTCGGACGAGAGCACAGACGACCGGGGTGAGAGCTCCGAGAGCGACAGCGGAGGTGACGAGTGAGCGCGAGCAGCTCTGAGGGAATGTCGGCAGGGGCCGGCCTCGGCTCGGGCTCCTCGACCCGGCGGATTCCGACGAGTTCGTCCTCGAGCGAGACCAAGGCCGGCTCGGCGGCGGGTCGTCCCGATCCCCAGGCGGGGACGGCGACCCGCGGCGCCAGCACGGTGGAGGCGGACACCGCCGACACCCAGGCGATCCGCCCCGGCGCCGAAGAGGCCCGGTCGAGCCAGGCCCGGGCCACGGCAACGACGCAGGCCGGGCAGTCGACCGGCTCGCGGCGCGCTGCTCGCAAGGGCCCACGCCGGGTCCGCCTCGCGGTGGCCCGCGTCGACCCGTGGTCGGTCATGAAGATGAGCTTCCTGCTCTCGGTGGCCGCCGGCATCGCGGGCGTGGTGCTGACGGCCGTGCTGTGGATGATCCTGTCGACGATGAACGTGTTCAACGACGTCGAGGGCGTGCTGCAGAGCCTGCAGACGACCACGAGCAACCCGTTCTCGATCAAGGACTACGTCGGCTTCGGCCGGGTCGTGTCCCTCTCGATCGTGATCGGCGTCATCGACGTCATCCTGATGACCGCCATCGCGACGGTCTTCGCGTTCCTCTACAACATCTGCTCGGCGTTGGTGGGCGGCGTCCAGCTCACCCTGACGGACGACTGAGCCAAGGCGCGAGGACCCGACCGAGCGCCAGCGAGGGAGGCCCGGAGCGCCGATTCGGCTCAGGCGTCAAAGGGAGCGACTGACCCCCGCAACACACCGAGCATCGGACAACACCCGCCGGTAATACCGGTGTCAGGTTGACGCGTGCTCGGTGTGTCGCTGTGACGGGCGGCCGTTTTGGTCTGGCGCGGCGGCATCCGGTAACGTGTGCCCTCGGCCCGGGTCTTCGGATCCCGGCCGCTTGTAGGTGACGATGGGCCTATAGCTCAGACGGTTAGAGCGCTTCCCTGATAAGGAAGAGGTCGGAGGTTCAAGTCCTCCTAGGCCCACCATCACCGCCGCACCGAGAGGATCAACCCATGTGGAAGCGTCTCGTCCTGGTTGCCGCCTCGATCGCCGGCGTGTCCTACCTTCGCAAGAAGGCCAAGGACCAGCAGGCCGAGCAGGACCTCTGGGCGCAGGCGACCGACACCGTCCCGCCGGCCACTCCTCAGGTGCCCACCACGTCGGCGTGAGCCGCCGGGGGCCATGGCGCAATTGGTAGCGCACCTGCTTTGCAAGCAGGGGGTTAGGGGTTCGAGTCCCCTTGGCTCCACCCCACGCACAAGGCTCGAACCCTTGCCAACGGAAACGTTGGTTGAGGTTCGGGTCTTGTTGGTGTCTGCGGCCCAGGTCAGGGCGTTGGCGTTGACCTGTGGATCGAGGAGCATCTCGAAGGGCCGGTTGTGCTCGACGCGCAGCTCGTTGTCCTCGTCGATGTAGACCTTCGTGAAGAACGCCTGGTTGCACAGCCGCCGGTTGGTGTCGTCGCAGCGGGCGTAGATGT
>NZ_AWQS01000056.1 GCF_000576575.1 Intrasporangium chromatireducens Q5-1 | reverse complement strand
TGCGGGTGAGGGTGTGAGAGAGTTTCACCTACGAGATGCCCCTTGTGCGAGACGGAACTGAAGCCTGAAGAACTCCAATTCTGTTTCAGCACAGGGGCATTCTCATGCTCCGACGCGCCGGATCACCTCACCACACCCGGCCAATCGG
Source organism: Intrasporangium chromatireducens Q5-1 (assembly GCF_000576575.1). Lineage (GTDB taxonomy): Bacteria > Actinomycetota > Actinomycetes > Actinomycetales > Dermatophilaceae > Intrasporangium_A > Intrasporangium_A chromatireducens. The sequence continues at coordinate 21,428 of NZ_AWQS01000056.1, read as the reverse complement.
TGGATCGAGGCTTAGCGGCTATCCCGACCGGGTAACCGTTCACGAGCCTGGCCACACAACCGTCACCGCAACGGCGCACAGCTTCCTTCCGGTCCACGACACCGTCGATGGGACCCGGCGAGGTGACCACCGGGGTGTCGAGACGCGCTTACAGCACGCCGACAGCGGCGTTGAGGACGGCAAGTGCGGCCGCCTCGATCAGGCCGGTGCTGAACGTTCCACGGCAGCGGGTCACGGCCAGAAGCAAGGCCCAGATGAGTGCCCTAGCAAGAGCGCGGGGCGCCACCATCGCCCAAAGATCACGCGGAAGGTTAATCATGGTCGGGATCGTCTCGACATCCTTCGGCTCGTCAGTCTACGAGCGCCTGCTCTCGGGACTTTGGCGAAGTGCCTGTCTTGAAGTGATGCCTCGCCGACAACTTCCTCCATCACTTCGTCCTCGATCCGCACGTCCCAGTAGTCAAAGTCAGAAGGGGTTGGGTCCGAACGCACGAGGCGTTCGGACCCAACCCCGTTGACTTTGGTGAGGCGGTCAGGGCACCACGAGGGTGATGGACTCGGCGACGCAGACCGGTCGGGCGACACCGTCCGCCTCGACGGTCCAGCCCACGCGGACCTGCGTGCCCGCGGACACCTGACGGATCTGCTTGATCGTCGCGGTCGCGCGGACCTTGGACCCGACCAGGACGGAGGCGGGGAAGCGGACCTTCTCGAGGCCGTAGTTGAGGCGCGCGGTTCCAGCCTTGATGGAGTACAGCGACGTGCTGAAGGACGGCAGCATCGACAGGGTGAGGTAGCCGTGGGCGATGGTGCCGCCGAATGGAGAGGTCCGGGCGCGGTCGACGTCGACGTGGATCCACTGGTGGTCGCCGGTGAGGTCGGCGAAGCCGTCCACGGTGTCCTGCGTGATCTCGACCCAGTCGGTGGGGCCGAGCTCCTCACCGACGGCCGCCTCGAGGTCGGGCACCGAGCGGAATACGCGCTGGGTCATCAGCTGACCCGCTCGAATACCGCGGCCAGGCCCTGGCCGCCGCCGATGCACATCGTCTCGAGGCCGTAGCGGCCCTCGCGGCGGTGCAGCTCCCTGGAGAGGGTAGCGAGCATGCGCACGCCGGTGGCGCCGACGGGGTGGCCGAGGGAGATGCCGGAGCCGTGGATGTTGGTGCGCTCGTGGTCCTCGTCGGTGAACTTCCACTCGCGCATGACGGCGAGGGCCTGCGCGGCGAACGCCTCGTTGAGCTCGATGACGTCCATGTCCTGTAGGGTCAGCCGGGCCCGGCTGAGGGCGGCCTCGGTGGCGGGGACCGGCCCGATGCCCATGCGGCTGGGGGCCACGCCGGCGACGGCCCAGCTCACCAGGCGCACGAGCGGACGCAGCCCGAGCTCCTCGGCGACGTCGGCGGTGGTGACGAGGCACATCGCAGCTGCGTCGTTCTGCCCCGATGCGTTTCCGGCGGTGACGGTCGCCTCGGGGTCGGTGGCGCGAAGGATGGGCTTGAGCCCGGCCAGGGTCTCCATCGAGGTGCCCGGCCGCGGGTGCTCGTCGGTGTCGATGACCCGGTCACCCTTCCGGCTAGGCACGGTGACGGGGATGATCTCCTCGGCGAAGACGCCGGTCTGCTGGGCGTTGAGGGCCCGCTGGTGGGAGGAGACGGCGAGTCGGTCCTGCTCCTCGCGGGAGAGGCCGTACTCACGGCGCAGGTTCTCGGCTGTCTCGAGCATGCCGCCGGGCACCGGGTAGAAGCGGCCACCCGGCGTCTGGCGCCCGCGGGTCAGTCCGTCGTGGATGGCGACGCCGGAGCGGGCGCCTCCCCAGCGCATGTCGAGCGAGTAGAAGGCGGCGTTGCTCATCGACTCGGCGCCGCCGGCGACCACGACGTCGTTGGCGCCGCTGCCGACCTGCATCACCGCGTTGATGACGGCCTGCAGGCCCGAGCCGCAGCGGCGGTCGACCTGCTGGCCACCGACCGTGATCGGCAGCCCGGCGTCGAGCCCGACCACCCGGCCGATGGCCGGCGCCTCGGCGTTGGGGTAGCAGTGCCCGAGGATGACGTCCTCGATGCGCGTCGGGTCGACGCCGGTGCGCTCGAGCAGACCCTTGAGGGCGGTGACGCCGAGGTCGACCGGCGAGAGGTCCTTGAACATGCCGCCGTAGCGGCCGATGGGAGTGCGAACGGGTTCGCAGATGACGACGTCACGCGTGGTCATGGCTCATGCCTTTCCGGTGGGGGAGAGAGCTCGACCGACAGGCCGGCGAGCAGGGTGCCGTCGCCGTCACGCAGCGTGACCTCGACGTCGGGTTCCTGTGAGTGGTCGAGCGCGACGAAGGCGTCACGACCGCAGAACAGTGGGGCCGAGTTGCGGTGCCTCAGCCGCCGCACCGACCGCTCGGGCGCCGCCAGCCGCAGCGCCTCGGCCAGGGCCAGGGTCGACAGGGGCCCATGCACGACAAGGCCGGGATAGCCCTCGACCCGGGTCACGTAGGGCCAGTCGTAGTGGATGCGGTGGGGGTTGGCGGTGGCGGCACTGAACCTCATCAGCAGCGTGGGATCGGTGCGGAAGCGCCACCCTCCCGACTCCGCGCGCAAGGGGGGCCCGGCCGGCGGCATACCGGCGGCCGGTGCCGGGTCGGGCACGCGGCCCGGGTCGGGTGGTGGGGCGGCGGGGCGATAGACGAGATCCTGGCGCTCCTCGAGCAGGAGGGTGCCATCCGCGGCGCTCAGTGTCGTCGCGACCCGGACGACGGCGAAACGACCGCTGCGCCCGTGCTTCTCCTCCACGGACTCGACGACGGACTCCCGCCGAACCTGGCTGCCGATGAGCAGCGGTGCGTGAAAGACGGCCTCACCCCCTGCGAACATCCGCCGGGGGTAACCGAGGTCCGGTAGGAAGGCGCCCTTGCGGGGGTGGCCGTCCGGCCCGAGGGACGAGGAGGCCGGCCAGCGGGGGAGCGCCACCCAGTGCCACAGCGGCGGCAGAGGGTCGCCCGCCTCGACGACAGGTGCCGAGGTGTCGAGCAGGGCCGTGAGCGCCGCCACGGGGCCGCCGTCGACGGTCTCGACGGAGGACTGGGTCCCGGCGCTCGAGCGGCTCACATGAACCGCCCGCCCGTGACCTCCGCGACGGTCCCCGTCATGTAGGACGACAGCGAAGATGCGTAGAACAGGGCCACGGAGGCGACCTCGGAGGGCTCGCCCGGGCGGCCTACGGGGATCTCAGCCATCTTCTGGTCCCAAGCCTTCTGCGGCATCGCCTCGGTCATCGCCGAGCGGATCAGGCCGGGCTGGATGGCGTTCACGCGCACGCCGTGGTGAGCCATCTCCTTCGCGGCGGCCTTGGTGAGCCCGACGATGCCGGCCTTGGCGGCCGAGTAGTTCGTCTGCCCAACCATGCCGACCTTCCCAGAGAGCGAGGAGATGTTGACGATGGCCCCGGACTTCTGCTCGCGCATCCGCGCGGCGGCGAGCCGGGTGCCGTTCCAGCAGCCCTTGAGGTGCACGTTGATGACCTGGTCGAACTGCTCCTCGGTCATCGTGCGCATCGTCGCATCGCGGGTGATGCCGGCGTTGTTGACGACGACGTCGAGCGACCCGAAGGTCGACACCGCCGCATCGAGCGCACGCTCCACATCGGCAGCATTGACGACGTCGCAGGCGATGCCGAGGGCGACGTCCGGGCCGCCCAGGCCCGCCGCGGCGTCCTTCGCGGCAGCGCCGTTGAGGTCCGCGAGCACGACCTTGGCGCCCTCGGCGACGAAGGTCTCCGCGATCGCCAAACCGATACCCTGCGCGCCGCCCGTGATCACGGCGGTCTTGTTCTGCAGCAGGCCCATCACATGCTCCTGTCCTTGTCGCGCGCCACGAGCTGGGCCGCGATCACGTTGCGTTGGATCTCGTTGGTGCCTTCGCCGACGATCATCAGCGGGGCATCCCGGAAGTACCGCTCCACGTCGTACTCCTTCGAGTAGCCGTAGCCGCCGTGGACGCGGATGGCGTCGAGCGCGACCTGCATTGCGGTCTCCGAGGCGAACAGTTTGGCCATGCCGGCCTCCATGTCCGCCCGGCGTCCCTCGTCGAGGCGCTCGGCGGCGTCGATGGTGAGCAGCCGGGCTGCGTGCAGCTTGGTGGCCATGTCGGCCAGCAGGTTGCCGACCGACTGGTGACGCCAGATCGGCTTGCCGAAGCTTTCCCGCGTCTGTGCGTAGGTGAGGGCGTCGTCGAGCGCGGCCTGCCCCACGCCCAGGGCTCGGGCGGCGACCTGGACCCGACCGACCTCGAGGCCGCGCATCATGTGGCCCCACCCACGGTTCGCCTCGCCGCCGAGCACGGCGGAGGCGGGAACGCGCATCGCGTCGAACGTGAGCTCGCACGCCTCGACGCCGCGGTAGCCAAGCTTCGGGATCTTGCTGGAGATGGTCAGGCCCTCGCCGGGCTCGACGAGGACGACGCTCATGCCGCGGTGTGCCGGCTTGGCATCTCGGTCGGTGAGGCAGAGCAGACCGATCAGGCCGGCGTGCTGGGCGTTCGAGATCCACGTCTTGGAGCCGGTGATGACCAAGTCGTCGCCGTCGCGGTCGGCGTGAGTGCGCATGCCCTGCAGGTCGCTGCCACCCGACGGCTCGGTGAGCGCCATCGTCGCGCGGAGCGAGCCGTCGGCCATCCTCGGCAGATATGCCGCCTGCTGCTCCGGGGTCCCGAAGTGCCGGACGAGGAACGTGATGACCGAGTGGCCGCCGATGGCGCCGGCGAGGCTCATCCAGCCCCGGGCGAGCTCGGCGGTCACCTGGGCGAAGCACGACGTGCTCACGTCGACGCCCCCGTGCTCGGACGGGACCAGCAGCCCGAAGAAGCCGAGCTTCTTCATCTCCTCGATGAGCTCCTCGGGGTAGAGGTCCTCGGCCTCGAACTCACGCACCCGCGGACGCACCCTCTCGTCGACGAACTCGGCGACGAGACGGACCATGTCCTGCTCGTCGGCGCTCAGCTTGCTCATGGCGGTGCTCCTGGGATGGGGATGAGGTCAGGCGACGATGTCGGCGGGGGCGGGCGCCCGCAGGACGCCAGAGGACGCCAGCTCCTGGAGCTCGGCCTCCGTCACGCCGAGCACGTCGGTGAGCACCGTCCGGGTGTCCTGCCCCACCTGCGGCGCGGGCCTGGGTCCGCCCCTATGTCCGTCGACCATGACCGGCGACCCGGGCGCCAAGAGCCGACCCACTCCGGGCTGGTCGATGGTCGAGAAGATCGGCTGCTCGCGCAGCAGGCGCGCATCGTCCCCAGCGAGCTCGGCGAAGGTGCGATAGGGGGACCACAGCAGCCGCGTCCTCGCCAGCGCCGACTCCACGGCTGGTCCGTCATGCCGGCTGAACCACTCGGCCACGAGGCCTGCCAGCACGGCGCGGTGACGGTAGCGCTCGCCCTCGTCGGAGAAGTCCGTGCCCAGGGCCCGGCCCAGGACAGCGACCGTCTCGGCAAGGCCCGTCATCTGGAGCAGCTCGGTCCAGTGGCGCGGCGTCAGCGCGACGACCATGAAGCGTCGGCCGTCCGACGAGGTGAAGTCGCGGCCGAACCCGCCGTACATGAAGTTTCCTTCACGGGTCCGCTCCGGGTTCGCCCCGAGCTGGGCATCGGCCAGGTAGCCAAGGTGCCCCGCGGCGGCCAAGGCCACGTCCTCGAGGACGACCCTCACCTGGGAGCCCTGCCCGGTGGCGCGCCGTCGCAGCTCGGCGGACAGCAGGCCCGTCGCAAGGTACAGGCCAGCCGCGAAGTCCCAGGCGGGCACGACGTTGTTAACCGGGCCGGCGTGCTCGGCCGGGCCCGTGACGTGCGGAAACCCGGTGCCGGCCTGCACGGTGTAGTCCACGGCGATGCCGCCGTCGTGGGTGCCGGCGAGCACCACGTGCACGACGTCGGGTCGCCGCGTCGACAGCGCCTCGAAGCTCAGCTCAGGCCACCGCTCGGTGTTCGTCACGAGGATGCCGCCGCCCTCACCCTCCTCGGCGACGAGGTCGGCGACGACCTGGCGGCCGCGAGGATCGCCGAGGTTGACCTCGATCGCCCGCTTGCCGGGGTTGAGCCCGTTCCAGTAGAGGCTCGTTCCGTTGGGTGCCAAGGGCCAGCGGGTCCGGTCCGGACCGCCGCCCATGGGTTCGACCCGGATCACCTCGGCGCCGAGCTGGGCCAGGGTGAGCCCGCACAGGGGGGTGGCGACGAAGCTCGACAGCTCGACGACGCGTAGCCCGGACAGGGGGCCGGCAGGGGGCATGGGACGCCTTTCCACGGTGGTTGGCCCCACTCTGCCGCCGACCGGGCCTCGAACTCCAATACCGTTTCCGCGGCAGATTGATCTTCATGCCGCATCAATAGATCTGAACAGATATCCAAACTGGCCGCAAATGAGGGCACAATGGCGCGGTGAACGCACAGCCCCTCGAGCCGACCGCAACCACCGCGCCCCGAGTGTCCCTGTCGGACCTGCTGGACCTGCTCGACCTGCGTCCATCGGCCCCGGACGTCTGGGAGGCCGAGGCCCAGCAGCACCCGCAGGACAGGGTGTTCGGCGGCCTTCTCCTGGCCCAGGCCGTCGTCGCCGCCGGACGAACGGTCGACCCCGCGCAGCGCCTCGTCAGTCTGCAGGCCGACTTCGTCGAGGGCGCTCCGACCGACCGGCCCCTGCAGTGGTCCATCGACCGCATCTCGGACGCGACGTCACTGTCGACGCGGCGAAGCCGTCTTGTCGGCGGGGGTGGACAGGAGCTCTTCAGCGCTGTCACCCGCTGGGCGACCGTCCGGGCCGACCTGCCGTCCTACAGTCCCGCCAGGCCTGCCGACGCGCCACCACCCGAGGAGCTTCCCGGGCTCGTGGACCGGTTCGGGGATGACGAGCGAATCCCGGCCTGGTGGCGGATCGAGCGGCCGGTGCACGTGCGCCACGCTGTCGAGCCGCCGTACGTCGAGGGTGCCGACCGGGGGGACCGGCAGACGATCTTCTTCCGAGCCACCGCACCGCTGCCCCAGGACCGCGTCGTTCGTGAGGCGCTGCTCGCCTACGTCACCGACATGAGCATCCTCGAGCCGGCCTTCCTCGCGCTGGGATCCGCCCGGCACCTCCCCGGGGCGCGCATTCTCAGCCTCACCCACTCGCTCACCTACCACACCGACTCCAACCTCGAGGAGTGGCACCAGGTCGACTGCCGGGTCAGCGCGATCGCGCGGGGCCGGGCGCACGGAGTGGCAGAGGTCTTCGACGCATCCGGGCGTCACGTGGCGACCGTGGGGCAGCTGGGGCTCGTCAAGACGCCGCCGATGTCATGATCTACACTCATGCACTTCGCGCATAAGACGCAGAGGCATTAGGTATTGGACACGCAATAGCAGGCAGGTGATGCTGGCCGAAACGGCCCGGTGGCGCCCGCCTCACCGGACCCTCGGACCCGGCACCGCCGGCTCCGAGCGCCCCCACGCAGAAGGAGCCTGTCATGGAGCCCGAGGAGTTCGACTCCGTCCTCGACGCCGTCCGCACGTTCGTCCGCAAGGAGGTCGTCGCGGCGGAGGACGAAATCGAGGAGACCGACCAGATCCCCGACCGGCTCCGTCAACAGGCCGCCGAGATGGGCCTGTTCGGCTTCGCCATCCCCGAGGAGTACGGCGGCCTCGGCTTCTCCATGTCCGAGGAGGTGCGCCTCGTCATGGAGCTCGGCTGGACGACGCCGGCGTTCCGCTCGATGTTCGGAACGAACAACGGCATCGCCGGCCAGGTCCTCGTCAACTCTGGGACGGACGCACAGAAGCAGAAGTACCTTCCGCGCCTGGCCAGTGGCGAGCTCGTCGCTTCCTTCGCGCTCACCGAGCCGGAGGCCGGTTCGGACCCCAGCGGTCTACGCACCCGGGCCGTGCGCGACGGTGAGCACTATGTCATCAACGGCCAGAAGCGCTTCATCACCAACGCCATCTGGGCCGACGTGCTCATGGTGTTCGTGCGCACCGGCCCGGTCACCGACGGCGTCAAGGGCATCTCCGTCTTCATCGTGCCCACAGACACCCCCGGCGTGACGATCGGGCCCCGGGATCACAAGATGGGCCAGCGCGGCGCAGCCACCTCCGAGGTTTTCCTCGACGACGTGCGTGTGCCCGCCGAGAACCTCGTCGGCGAGGTCGAGGGCGAGGGGTTCTCCGCCGCCATGCGCTCCCTCGCCAAGGGCCGACTGCACATCGCCGCGCTCACCGTCGGACAGGCCAACCGGCTCATCGACGAGAGTCTCCGCCACGCGACGACGAACCGGCAGGGCGGCACCAAGCTCGCCGAGTTCCAGCTCATCCAGGCCATGCTCGCTGAGAGCCGCACCGAGGCGTACGCCGGACGGGCTATGGTGCTCGAGGCGGCCCGCAGCTGGGACGACGGCACCGACCGTCGCCTCGCACCGTCGATGTGCAAGCTCTTCTGTACCGAGGCCGTCGACCGGATCGCCGACCGCGCCGTTCAGATCCACGGCGGCCTCGGCTACATGCGCGAGGTGCCCGTCGAGCGCTTCTACCGGGACGCCCGCCTCTTCCGCCTCTACGAGGGCACCAGCGAGATACAGAAGCTCATCATCGCCAAGCAGCTGGTCAAGGGATTCCAGGGATGAGCGCCGTCCGGACCGAGGACCGGGGGTCCGTCCGCATCCTCACCCTGGACCGGCCCGAGCGGCGCAACGCGCTCAACCTCGAGGACCGGCTGGAACTGCTCGAGGCTCTGCGCGCCGCCGACCGCGAGGCCCGGGCGATCGTCCTGACCGGGGCCGGCGCGGTCTTCTGTGCCGGCGGGGACATCACGTCGATGTCCCAAGACCGGTCCGTCGCGGCGCACCGCCTCCAAGTAGTCGGCTCGATCGTCGAGCAGCTGCACGGCGGCGAGCGGCCCATTGTCGCAGCGGTGGAGGGCGGCGCTTACGGGCTCGGCCTCGCGCTCGCGGTGGGGAGCGACCTCCTGGTCGCCGGCCGGTCGGCGACGTTCTCGACCTCCTTCGCTCAGGTCGGCTTGGCGCCCGACACCGGGCTGGCGTACAGCCTGCCCTTCCGGGTGGGCCGCGGCCGCACCCGTGAGCTGCTTCTCACGGCGCGGATGGTGTCCGCCGACGAGGCCGAACGCATCGGGATGGTCGACATGCTCGCCGACGACGGTGCCGTGCTCGAGGCAGCCGTCTCGTCGGCCCAGCGTCTCGCCGAACTGTCGGCTCCCATGGTGGCTGGCGTGCGCCGGATCCTTCACATGTCGGACCAGAGCCTGCAGGGCGTGCTCGCCGCGGAGGCCGAGACCCAGGTCGACCTGCTGGCCGGGCCGGAGTTCGCCGAGGGGCGGGACGCCTTCCTGGAACGGCGCAAGCCCAACTTCAACCGTGTCTAGCCCGGCAGCCAGCGGGATGGCTCGCGTCCCGCCGCCGGTTGCGGGTCGGAGCGGGTCGATGCGCCACGTATGCCGCGTTGCGCGGATAGGGGCCGCCGATCAGTCGCTTCCGGTGCACGGCTTTGACCCGCCGCTTCCGCGACCATTTGACGGAAGCGCCTCGAAACGACGCGGCCCGAACGATGACGAGGTGACCGTGCAGAACGCCGCAGCAGTGGGTGCCAACCCACGCCAGATCGGGAAGGGGCTCGCGTGACGACGACTGTGAGCAGGGCCGGGGTAGGTCGGGCACCGGTGCAAGACGAGGCGGTGCTGCATACCCGCTTCACCGAGTTGTTCGGCGTTCGGCACCCGATCGTGCAGGGCGGCATGCAGTGGGTCGGCCGCGCCGAGCTCGTCGCCGCGGTCGCCAATGCCGGGGCGCTCGGCTTCCTGACCATGCTCACCCAGCCGACACCAGAGGACCTCGTCAAGGAGATCGCCCGGACCCGGGAACTCACCGACCAGCCGTTCGGCGTCAACTTCACCATCCTGCCGACCATCACGCCGCCGCCCTACGCGGAATACCGGGCCGCCATCATCGAGTCCGGCATCACCATCGTCGAAACGGCGGGCAACCTCCCCACCGAGCACGTCGAGGCGTTGAAGCCGGTCGGCGTGCGGATCATCCACAAGTGCACCTCCGTGCGGCACGCGCTCAAGGCCGAGTCGATCGGCGTCGACGCGGTCAGCATCGACGGGTTCGAGTGCGCCGGGCACCCCGGCGAGGACGACGTCACGGGTCTGGTCCTCATCCCCGCGACGACCGAGAGGCTGCGCATCCCCGTCATCGCGTCCGGGGGAATCGCCGACGCCCGCGGCCTTGTCGCTGCCCTCGCCCTCGGTGCCGAGGGCGTCAACATGGGCACTCGGTTCCTCTGCACCGCCGAGTCACCCATCCACGACGACGTGAAGCAGGCGATCGTCGCGGCCAGCGAACGGGACACCGACCTCATCCTGCGGCCCCTCGGCAACACGACCCGGGTGGCCCGCAACGCCGTCAGCCGGGAAGTCGTCCAGCGCCTCCACGACGGTGGGACATTCGACGACGTCCGAGACCTCGTCGCAGGAGTTCGCGGCCGCTCCGTTTACGAGACCGGCGACATCGACCGCGGCGTCTGGAGCGTCGGCCAGTCCCAAGGCCTCGTCCACGACATCCCTACTGTCGCCGAACTGGTCAGCCGCATCATCGACGAGGCGGTCGACATCATCAACGGCCGGCTCGCCGCACTCACCCGCCGCTGACCGACCGCCGACCCGCCCGTGACTGGAGGAGCCGCCCAGGAAACGCACGATCTTCACAGAGGACCACGAAGACCTCCGCGACACCATCCAGCCGTTCTTCGCCAAGGAGGTAAGCTCCCCAGTTCGCCGCCCGGGAGAAGTCCGGGCACCCGCCGCGCGACTTCTACCCGCGTCGGAGAGCTCGGGATCGGCGGCAGGGGGCGCCCGAAGAGTCCGGGGGCGGAGGCGTCGAGGCCTACACCTTCAACGCCATCCTCACCGAGGAGTCGGTCCGGGCCAACATCAGCCTCGTCGCGCTGCGCGTGCCCATTGACCTCCTTCTGTCCTACTCCTCCGGCGCTGCGCGGCCGAGCAGACGCAGCTCGCCACTTCGGCTTCGCGAGCGGCGAACGGGTCACCGCCATCCCGACGACCGAGCCCGGCCCCGATCCGACCTGGCGGGATCCGCACCACGGCCCGCCGTGAGGGGGACCATTACCTCCTCGAGGGGGGCATAACGCCGACCGCGTCCTCGTTATGGCTCGGACGTCGAAGCCGTCTTCAGAGAACAGGCCCACCGCACTGTCCATCCTTGTCGTCGACACGGAGTCCGCCGGATACGGCGGTAGCACACATCCTCGAGAAGTTGGGGCTCGAGGTGTAGGAGGCGTGCGAGCCTTTCCTCGACGAAGTCCACGTGCCCATCTAGGACCTCGATGGTTGCCGGCGGCGACCCGGTCGTCACGCTCACCGCGCCGATCAAGGCGACCGGGAAGACCCTGCTGCGCTCCGGTCTTCGCATCGACGACATCGGGCCCTTGCGGTCAACGAGGCCTTCGCGGCCGTGTCCATGGGCCCGGCAGGCCGAGACGGGTGCGCCCGACGAACGTGGGAACCCGTTGGGTGCCCCATCACCGTCGGCCACCCGTTGTGCGGCTCCGGAGCGATCCTCATGACGCGGCTCGCGCACCACAGGCGCGACAACGGCATCCACTACGGCCTGCAGACGATGTGCGAGGCGGGCGGTCTCGCCAACCGCCCTCGAACTCCTTTGACCCACTGACCAGCCGCGCGGCATACGACACTCTTGTCCCCTCGCCACGAAGGGACACGCCATGCGCCTCGAAGGTCTCAGCACTGGCTTGACGGGAGGCGCCTCGCGTTCGCCCAGCTTGCGGCGACCATCCTTGAGAACGACTACTTAACGGCGAGACGATCCGCCTCGACGGTGCCACCAGGATGGCGCCACGCTGATACCCGTGGGGCGCGTACGCGGGCGCCTGCGCCACCATGGTTGAGCCCCGCACAAGCAGTGGTGAGGCCGTGCGGAGTGTCAGCCCGACGCGGCCCGCTCGCTCCCGCCGGCACCAGCCCGGTGGCCGGCCGGGGACAGGATCTCGTCCGTGTGCTCGCCGAGACGCGGCGGCGCGAGCCGGTAAGACGGTGGTGTGCGGGAAAGCTTGATCGGTGAAGCCGTGCCGCGGTATCCCCCGCCGAGTTCGACGACCATCTGCCGGTGTGCCGTGTGCGGATGGTCGAGGACTCCGGCAACGTCGTTGATCGGCCCACACGGCACCCCGACCTGCATCAGCTCCACAGCCACGACCGCCGCGCGATGGCCCGCGAGCGCCTGTTCCAGCTCGGCACGCAGTTCCTCCCGGTGCGCGTTTCGCTGAGCGTTGTCGATGAATCGTTGGTCGTCGGCGAGCTGAGGGACGCCCAGATGGGCGCACAAGGTACGGAACTGCTGGTTGTTCCCTACCGCTACGACCAGGAGCCCGTCTCCGGTGGCGTAGCTCGCGTACGGCGTGATGTTGGGATGCTGGTTGCCGGTCCGTACAGGGCTGCGGCCGTTGCCGAAGAAGTTCGGCAGATGCGGATGCATGACAGAGATGCCGCAGTCGTACAGCGTAGTCTCCACGGACTGACCGCGGCCGCTGATGCCCCGCTCCACAAGCGCCAGCAGGATCCCGTTCGCGGCGTTGAGCCCCGTCACCATGTCGACGGCCGGAATGCCGACGCGTAGAGGCCCGCCGCCCTCCTCACCGTTCACGCTCATAATGCCTGTCATCGCCTGGATGACGACGTCGTATCCCGGGAGGCCGCCCAGGGGTCCATCGGTGCCGAATCCCGTGATGCAGCAGTGAATCAGACGCGGGAAGTCGCGGGCGAGCACATCGGCATAACCGAGGCCCCAACGCTCCAGGGTGCCGGGCTTGAAGTTCTCGATCATCACGTCCGCCGTGGCTAGAAGCGCACGCAGGTGGCTGCACCCCTCCTCGGTGGTCAGGTCGAGCACGACGCTCTTTTTGTTGCGGTTGACTCCGTCGAAGTACCACGCCGTACCCGAATCGTCGAAAGGTGGTCCCCAGCCACGCGTCTCGTCTCCGAAGGGCGGTTCGATCTTGATGACCTCGGCGCCGTGGTCGGCGAGGATCTGCGAGCAATAAGGGCCACCGAGCACTCGACTCAGGTCGATCACCCTTAGCCCGGACAGCGCCGACACCTGCGACTCCGTCACAAGGCCGCCCTGTCGGCCAGCGACGCCCCGACTGGTTCCCCCAGGAGCAGCGCTGTGACCAGGTCCTCGTCGTCCTGAACCGGGTTGAGCGGATCGTGTGGCAGGAGTCGGTGGCGCACCACCAGGCTGGCCAGGGCCCTCCGTGTCTGGTCGTCGCCCATCCTGGCGGCCTCCCACATCATGAATATGGCAGAGGCCAAGTTGTACAAGGCCGTGGCCGCTTCGCGGGTCTGCCACTCGTTCTCGGCCTTCGTGGCCAGGAGCATCTGCGCACCGACCTTGTCGATGAGGTCCTGCCAGAGCTGCGACTGGGCGGCTCCGGCCTCGACGATGAGCTCTGTCAGGTAGTCGACCAGAATGTCCAGAGCCGAGGTCCTCTTCGCCGCTCGGGCGACGTCCAGGGCCACGATGTTCGAGGTGCCCTCCCAGATGGATCCCAGGTGGGCATCGCGAACCATGCGAGCGTCCCCGAACTCCTCGATGTAGCCGACCCCTCCGCGGACCTCCATGCCATCCCCCGTCACCTTCCGGTTGTCACGCGTCGCCCGGAACTTGACTAGTGGCGTGAGAATCCGAATCAGTTGGCGTGCAACGTCATCGCCAGCATCGGCGTGGGGGAACAAGTGCGCGATGTGCATGTACACGGATCGGGCCTGCTCGGCGGGCACGAGCATCTTCACCAGCTGGCGACGCATCAGCGGCAGGTTGATGATCTGCTCGCCAAAGGCGCTCCGATTCAGGGCGACATGGCGGGCCTCGGCGAAGGCGCGCCGCATCATCCCGGCAGCGCGCACCCCGTTCGACAGGCGGGAGGAGTTGATCATGTCGGCCATCTGGCTGAACCCTCGGTTGATGTCTCCGACGAGGTATGCCGTGGCGCCGTCGAGCTCGATCTCACCACTGGCCATCGATCGGGAACCGAGCTTGTCCTTCAGCCGGACGATGCGATAGCTGTTCGGGGTCCCGTCCTTGAGAAGGCGCGGGAGAAGGAAGAGCCCCAGCCCTCTAATGCCGGCCTGAGCCCCTTCCGGTCGGGCCAGGACCATGGCGAGGTCCGCATCAGGGTTGGAGCAGAACCACTTGCTCCCAGAGAGTCGCCACGTGCCATCGCCGGCATCTGTCGCTGTGGTCAAGAGCTGGCCGACGTCGGAGCCCGCCCCCTGTTCGGTGATGAACATTGCTCCCTGGTAGAGCTCGTCGAAGTCAGTGGTGGTCAGGTGCGGAAGGAACTGTGCGACAAGCTCGGCCGAGCCGAAGGTGGTCAGCGTCCGCGTAAGGGAATCCGTCATGTTCACGGGGCACAAGAGCCCGAACTCGGCTTGGACGAACAGGTAGGTCAGGGCGTACTTCACCTGCGGATCCATCACCTGGGGCCAGCCGAGAACGCCTGGTGCGTGCGACATGGTGGCCAGCCCGAGCTCGCCGAACGCCGCCTTCTCCAGTGCTTGGTATGCCGGGTGCTTGAGGACCGTCTGACGCTCCTCGCCGCGTCGGGTTCGGTGAGTCAGCGAGGGAGGGTTCTGGTCGGCGTCGTGGGCAAGATCGTCGAGCTCCGCGCCGACGCGGGAGCCGAGGTCGTCGAGGATCGGCTGCACATGCTCACGCAGCGCGTCATCGAGATAGACCCGCAGCAGCGCACTGAATTGGGGGTCGTCGCGGAAGCGGTTGACGCCATGGCTGTCCGGGACTGGCAGGATCGTTTGATCGCTCATCATGCTCCTCGGTCGGGTCGGCTTCCCACAGCGTCGCAGTCGAGACCGATTGCCTCCAATACATATATTGGTGCTGTATCCATAGGCTATTGCCTATGGATGATCTTAGTTTGCGGCGCCTCCGTTACTTCCTCGCCGTGGCCGAGCATCGCCACTTCGGCAAGGCAGCCGCAAGGCTGTTCATCGCCCAGCCGTCCTTGAGTGCCGAGGTCAAGAGACTGGAGCGGGACCTGGGTGTGACGCTCTTCGAGCGGAGCTCACGTGCCGTGCGCCTTACCCCTGCAGGCGCGCGTCTCCAGGACGATGCGGCGCGGCTCCTGGCAGAGGCGGGTGCGCTACGCCGGAATGTGCTGCGGACCAGCGCCGTGTCAGGGCGCCTCACGATCGGCTTCGTGAATACCATGTTGCACCGGGGACTTCCGGAGGCCGCGCGAGTCTTCTCGGCGGCATACCCAGAGGTGGAGATCCACCTCGTCGAGCTCAGCTCGGCGGAGCAGGCTGCCAAGCTGGATGCGGGCGAAATCGACCTCGCGATTGGACATAACGTGCGGACGGCGGCTCCGGCGGTCTCGGTTGTCGTCGTCGACGAACAGTTCGCTGTGGCCCTTCCGGCCGAGCATCATCTGGCGCAAGCACCGTCTCTCGCGGTCGGTCAGCTTGCCGAGGAGGCCCTCGTCGTCTTTCGCCGCGAGGTGTCGCCGCATTACCACGACACGGTGATCGCGCTCTGCGTCTCTGCTGGTTTCAGCCCCAGGATTCACCATGAGGTGATGGTGTGGCAGTCCGCGATCGCCCTGGTGGAGGACGGTCTCGGGATCGCGATCGTGCCGTCCGTCCACGCCCGTCTCGCCGCTACGCGCCCAACGTCAAGGCGCTTGGTGTTCGCAGAGCTCTCGGCCACGAAGATCACGTCCAAGACGTACGGACGGTATCTCGCAGCCGGTCCGGCCGCGCCCGCGGCCCGGGAGTTCCTCTCTGCATTGATGCGCTATCTGGCGGCCAGTGCTCGATGATTAAGTACCTGTTGCGCATGAATCGTGGCGGCAATTGGTATTGGACGCGGCGCCGTCGCCAGTCAAGACTCTTCGCATCTCGCCCCCGCGCCTGCTTGGCCAGCGGGCTCCCGAGGTCGGCGACGTCAGGTGAGGTGGCTGGCCGCGACTCAAGGTTCGGTGCATCGGCGCATCGACGGAAGGAAGGTCAAGCGTGTTCAGAAAAATGCGATGGGGGGTCCTGGCCATCGTTGTCGCGGTCCTCGCAGCTGCCTGCGGAGGGGCTGCCCAGTCCGGTGGATCCACCAAGGGGATCTCCGTGGTCAACGCTCTGCCGTTCTCCGGGGGCCTGGCCGAGATCGGCCAGGACATGTATGACGGCGCGGACATCGCTCGCCAGCTGGTGAACGAGGCCGGCGGTGTCAAGGGGCGGCAGGTGACGTTCACCAAGGTGGATGCCCCCGACCCGCAAAAGGGCGTCACCGAGGTCAACCGCGTCATCTCGCAGGACCACGCCCCGATCGTGTTCTGCTGCTACTCGAGCTCGATCGACCTCGCGGTCAGCCCTGTGACCGAGCGGAACAAGGTCGTCATGCTCGAGGCTGGCGCCATCGCCCCTGAGATCACGGCCCGCGGCTTCAAGTACCTGCTTCGCACCCAGTCGACCGCCGCCCAGTACGCCGGCGGAGCCCTCGGCCTCATCAAGGACGAGATCCTCCCGAAGCTCAAGATGGACAAGAGCGCCGTCAGTATCGCGATCGTTCACGAGCAGGGGAGCTACGGCAAGGCCTACGCCGCAACCGTGCAGAAGGGCGTCGAGGCTCTCGGCCTCAACGTAGTGGCCAACGAGTCCTACGATGCGGACTCGACAGACCTAACGTCGCTCGTGCTCTCGATCAAGGGCAAGAACCCCACGATCATCCTGGCCGCGAGCTACACCAACGATGCGGTCCTCTTCTTCGACCAGATGCGACAGCAGGGGCTGGCGCCCAAGGTCTTCATCGGCGCGGGCGGTGGCCACTCCAACGCCGTCTTCGGCAAGTCCGAGGGCAAGAACGCCAACGGGGTGTTCGAGTCATCGTCCTCCGCGCATGTCAACCCGACCGCCCTCTCGAGCGACATGCAGAAGGTCTCTGAGGAGGTCAAGAAGCGCTACACGGCGCTGCGCCACAAGCCGGTGAGCAACCAGGTCATACTCGGGTTTTCCGGAATGTGGACCCTGCTCAAGTACGTCCTGCCGAAGGCAGACGACCCCACCGACCCGGCGTCGATCATGAAGGCCGCTGCCCAGGTCAATGAGCCGCTCGGATCCTTGCCGAACGGCTGGGGGGTGAAGTTCGACCAGACCGGCCAGAACACGCTCGCCGAACCGACGGTGCAGCAGTGGCAGAACTCGAACCTCGTGGTCGTCTACCCGAACAAGGTGGCGACGGCACAACCGACCATGGTGCCGCTGCCCGGGTGGAACCAGCGGTAGTCAGTCATGCGGTCCCAGCCGATCATGAGCGGTTCGGCTGGGACCGCCGCTGCGGAAATCGAAGGTGGCAAACCACATGGTTCTACTGCAGGTGCTCGTCTCGGGCCTTCTCTTGGGCGGCGTCTACTCGCTTGTGAGCGTCGGCTTGACCGTGGTCTTCGGCGTGGTCAGGATCAGCAACTTCGCGCACGGCGCGTTCGTGATGCTGGGCATGTACTCCGCCTACTGGGCCCACGAACTGTTCGCCCTTGACCCATACGTAGCGGCGGTTGTCATCGTGCCCCTGTTCTTCCTTCTGGGCATGGGTGTGTACCAACTCGCCTTCAGGCACACGATCGGCAAGGACCCGCTGGTCCAGATCTTCGTGTCGGTGGGCCTGCTCGTCGCACTGGAGAACCTGGCCCTGTTCCTGTTCGGTGCAGACTTCCGTACCGTGCGGACGTTTGCGGGACAAACGGCTCAGCTTGGACCAGTGAACCTGCCCGTGGGGCTGCTGATCGCTTTTGTCGTCTCCCTCGCGGTTGCCCTCGCACTGATGGCGCTGATTCAGCGAACGAAGTTGGGTCGTGCAACTCGAGCGGTCACACAGGACCGCGTGGCTGCCACCCTTATGGGGGTCAGTACACATCGCATGTACTCCGTCGCATTCGGCATAAGCATCGCGTGCACCGGACTTGCCGGCTCCCTCCTCATGCCGATCAAGGCGGTGTATCCCACGGTCGGAACCCAGTTCACCCTCGTGGCATTCGTCATCGTGGTCCTGGGCGGCATGGGGAGTGTCAGCGGAGCCCTCATCGGTGGCCTCGTCGTTGGCCTTGTCGAGTCACTGGCCGGCTACTACGTGTCGCCCGCCTACCAGCAGCTGGCCTACTTCGTGGTCTTCATCATCGTTTTGCTTGCCCGCCCGCAGGGCTTGTTCGGTTCCGCGGTAGCCGCCGAGATTGGAGAGGAAGCATGACGAGGACGTCCGAATCGTCCACGGTTGAAGAGCCGCAGACGACCCCATCAACGCGCCCTGACGCGAACGAGTCCCCGGGCCGCAAGATATGGGCCATCTCGCTCGCCGTCCTCGCGGCGATCGTCGCTGTGATTCCGTTGGTCACTGAGAACAACTACTACTTCGACGTCGTCATCGGCATCCTGCTGCTCGCCGCTGGAGGCAGCGCATGGAACCTTCTCGGTGGCTACACCGGGCAGATCTCGCTGGGTCATGCGGGCTTCTTTGGACTTGGCGGGTACGTGTCCGTCCTGCTGTTCACGCAGCACGGTGTCACGCCGTGGATCGGGATTCCCGTGGGTGGGCTCGTGGCCGGCCTCGTCGGCCTGCTGATAGGCGGCCTGACTCTTCGGCTGCGCGGCCCGTTCTTCGTCCTGGCGACGATCGCTTTCGCCCAAGTCCTGCTCATCCTCGCCATCAATCTGGACGACTTGACCGGAGGCTCTCCAGGAGTCTCCGTCCCGTTCAAGGCCGGTGTTGCGAATATGGTCTTCGACAACCGCGGAAGCTACGTGTGGTTGATCGGCGGGTTCCTGGTCGTGGTCTTTGGCCTCACCGCATGGATCGAGACGCATCGCCTCGGCTCTCAGGCGCGCGCCGTGCGCGAAAGCCGCGATGCTGCGGAATCCTTGGGGATCAACAGCACCAGCGTGAAGCTGCAGATGACCGCAACGTCCTCCGCGCTGACAGGCATCGTAGGCGGGCTATCGGCGTACTACATCGCGTTCATCGACCCGAGCAGCTCCTTCGGCATCGGACGTTCGATCGACTTTGTCCTTGTGGCGATTATCGGCGGCATGGGTACCGTTTGGGGGCCCATACTCGGAGCGATTCTGATTCAGCTACTCCACAACGAACTGAGCGGGGCGCTCGGGAGTTCAGGTGCAGGCCTTTACCTAGTCGTGTACGGCGTGCTGATGATCGTCGTTGTTCTCTTCTTCCCCAAGGGCATTGTCGGAGGGCTCGATATTGTCCGCCGCCGCATCCGAACCAACAGGGAGGGCCGCGCGCGTGTTTGAAGTACGAGATGTGACCAAGAGATTCGGCGGCCTCACCGCGGTGTCAGACGCCAGCCTCATGGTGGACTCCGGAGAAATCGTTGGCGTCATCGGGCCAAACGGTGCGGGCAAGTCGACCCTGTTCAGCGTCATTGCCGGAGTGCTCCGCCCCGACGAAGGCGTCGTTTTGGACGGCGAAAAGGTCCTGACCGGTCTCCGTCCCTACCGCATGGCACGAGCGGGCGTCGCGCGGACATTCCAGACGCCTCGTCCATTCGGTGCCCTGACAGTTCGTGAGAACATGGTCGCGGCCGCGCATACGGTGCATCGCAGTACCGCCGACGCCCACGCTTGGGCTGCCGAGTGTCTCGAGCGCATCGGCTTAACAGAGTTGGCCGAAGTAGCGGCATCCACCCTCCCGCTGGGGATGCGCAAGCGCCTGGAGGTGGGCCGCGCTCTCGCGACGAAGCCCCGGCTCCTGTTGCTTGATGAGGTCCTCGGTGGGCTCAACCCGAATGAGATCGACACCATGGTCGCCCTCATTCGGGAACTTCGCCAGAGCGGGATGGCGATCTGCATGGTCGAGCATGCCATGGCCATCATCATGAGCCTGTGTGACCGCATCTACGTCATCGACCACGGCGTCGTGATCTCAACCGGCACCCCGCAGGAGGTCTCGTCAGACCAGCAAGTGATCGACGCGTACTTGGGAGGTTCGGTCTAAATGCTTGTTGTGGAAGACCTTGAGGCCGGATACGGCGACATCCACGTGCTCAACAGGATCTCGCTGTCCGTCAAACAGGGAGAGATCGTCGCGGTTCTTGGCGCAAACGCCGCCGGCAAGACCACAATGCTGCGAGCGATCTCAGGCGTCGTCGTGAAATCGTCAGGGAAGATCCAGTTCCTCGGGCAGGACATCGAGCGGACTCCGGGCCACGAGCGGGTCGGCCTCGGCTTGGTCCAGGTGCCTGAGAGTCGGCGCCTGTTTCCGCATATGACGGTGCGCGAGAACCTCGAAATGGGCGCATTTCACGCAGGCGCCCAAAGGAAGTTCAGCCAGAACCTGGACCGGGTGCTCGACCTCTTCCCTATCCTCCAAGACCGCACTAACCAATTCGCCGGCCAGATGTCCGGAGGAGAGCAACAGATGTGCGCGCTCGCACGGGGCCTGATGGCGGACCCCAAGCTCATCATGATCGACGAGCCGACTCTGGGGCTGGCGCCGCTCGTGGTCGAACAAACGTTCCAACTGGTCAAACAAATCCGAGACGCTGATATCGCCGTGCTCCTGGTCGAGCAGAACGCCGTGAAGTCGCTGGAGATCGCGGATCGCGCCTACGTGCTCGAACGCGGCGACATCGTGATGACCGGGACGCCGCAGGAGCTCAATCAGCAGGGGGAAGAGCTCCGCCGCGCCTATATCGGCCTCTAGCCGGGCGGTGTTCCAGACGCCATCGGCTCGGGCGGCCTGTCTGCCGCGGCAGAGGTGGCGACCTGCGCCGGCGCGGCACACGAGACGTTATGGTGCAACTACCGCTCGGTCGAGTTGGCGACCGCAAGCTTCATCAACGACTTGCTCGTCGAGATCGATCAGCAGCGAGTGTGGGGGCGAGCGGCACGGCGGGGCTCCGTTCGGTGGACGTCCGGACCTTGGGGTGGCGTGGGCCAAAGCCGCCAAAGCCTGCGCGAAAGCGGTGCCACCTGCGGCATCCAAATCAGCGTCCCGGGAGGCCTTCATTCTCGAACGTGGGAAGCGGAACTCCTGAGGCCTGCCATCAGCAGGCAAGGGGCGCGACCGCAACGCTTGTCCGGGCACAACCTGATGGTCAAGGCGAATGGTGTCCGTGCCAACGCCGATGCCCAATTCATGAACGGGCCATGGGTCGCGGCAATGCCCCGGACGCGCCGGACGCCGCTTCGCCGCGCGCCCAGGTTGCCGAATCCTAGGAATGATGGGTGCGTCGTCACACAAGATAGACGCCTGAAAGCTGGGCCCGCGGACGCGGCGCAGTGTGGCGATCGTCCATTCCGACCCGGCCAGTCCGTGCGGGGAGATGAGTTGAGTCCATAGGGTTGGTGTACGACGA
>NZ_AWQS01000055.1 GCF_000576575.1 Intrasporangium chromatireducens Q5-1 | reverse complement strand
GCGGCTCCGCGAGGTCCGCAGCGCTGCCCGGCGGCAGCAGGTCGGCCTCGTCGAGCTGTCCGAGCAGGCCTCGTGGGCGCACGTCGTCTGGCTGCTGCGCGGCGTGCTCGACCGGGCCACCGGCCCTGCCGGCGCGGTCACCGGCCACGGCCCGATCCACGACGAGCTGTTCGCGCTCGCCGACGCGTGCGCGGCACTGCTCGATGCGCCGGTGACGATCGAGGACACCCAGTCACGGGTCCTCGCCTACTCGGCCCGCCAGGAGGTCGCCGACCCCATCCGCGTGTCAACCATCGTGGGCCGCAAGGTCCCCGACGCAGTCCTGACCAGCCTCCGGGGCCGGGGAGTCTTCCGACGGCTGGCCCGCTCCGCCGAGCCCTTCTTCGTGCCGGCCGCGCCGGATGGCTCGTTGCGCCCCCGCCTCGTCGTCCCGGTCCGCACCGGCACCGAGTGGCTCGGCTCGATCTGGGCAGTCGTCGAGAAGCCGCCACCCACGGACCTGCTCCGATCGCTCGTGCAGACCGCGTCGGTCGTCGCCCTGCACCTCCTCCGCCTCCGCTCGGAGACGGACCTGGCCCGCCGGGTCGCGGCCGACCGGCTGCGTGCCGTCCTGTCCGGCGAGGTCGCCGGAGCCGACCAGTGGCTGCCGCGGCCGCCGTGGCGCATCGTCGCGCTCGACGCAGCCGTCGACGGCGAGGCCTCGACCCGACCGCTCGACCTGTGGGAGTCGGCCCTACGCCGCGGGTCCTGGCGCCAGCCGCTCGTCGCGACCGTCGACGACCAGGCGCTGGCCCTCGTCCAGGACCCGGAGCCAGGGCAGGCGCAGCCGGGCCAGGCGCCCGAGCCGGGCACCTGGACGTGGCTCGTCACCCTCGCGCAGCAGCTTGCCACGGACCACCCGTCGGCCCGTGCTGCCGCCGGTGGCGCCGTCACCAGGCCGCAGGCGCTGGCGCAGTCGCGTGCCGAGGCCCTCGAGACGCTCCAGGCGCTCAGCACCGGTCGGGCAAGTGGCCCCACGGCGTCGGTCGAGCAGGCCTGGGCGCCCGTGACGACGAACCGCGCGGTGAGCGGCATACGGACCAAGGCGTTGCTCGGCCCGGTCGTCACCCTGCGGACGTACGACACCCACCAGGGCACCCGCTACGCGCGGACCCTGGCGGCGTGGCTCGATCACCCCGGCGACCCACGCGCCGCGGCAGCGCGCCTGCATGTCCACCCCAACACGCTGCGCTACCGGATGCGCCGGCTCACCGAGGTCATCGACGTCGATCTCGAGGACCCGGAGACTCGGCTCGCGCTTGGCCTCCAGCTCCGCTCCCTTGGACACTGAGGAGCGTGGAGGCGCGCTCAGGGCCCTGGAAAGACGAGAGGGCGCGCGTGCGCGTCCCCCAACCTGGCGGTCTGTGCAGTTATAGGTCCGCGAGCAGTCCTCGCACCTCGGACTCCTTGTAGCGGCGATGGCCGCCCAGAGTCCTGATGGACGTGAGCTTGCCCGCCTTGGCCCAGCGCGTCACTGTCTTCGGGTCAACCCGGAACAGCGCCGCGACCTCCGCGGGCGTGAGTAACTTGTCGGTTTCCCGACGGTCTTGTGTCGTCATTAAAGTGTTTCCCCCACCTGCCGCATGAGCGGCGACACAGCGTGACCCTGGCTGGGCCCCACCACTCCAGCGTACGGGGCCCTGTCGGGCATGGAGGCACATTCCCCGAAAACGGACCATATCGGGGACCCGCACCGCGCCGAGGGGACGGGCGACAAGGCGAAATTTGCCCCACTCATGTAGCGTTAGCACCACGAGAACACACACATTCCCGGGGCCGCTACGCGGACGTCGGGGAACCTTTGGTTCCCCGATGGGCGATGCCGTCCCGGCACGACGCACGAGGGGGTCACGCCATGGGGCGCGGCCGAGCCAAAGCCAAGCAGACCAAGGTCGCACGGCAGCTCAAGTACTACACGCCTGAGACGGACTTGAGCGCACTGGAGCGCGAGCTCCACAAGGCGTCCGAGACCGAGCGCGAGGACACCTCGCGGTTCGACGAGGACGACTACGACGACTACGGGAAGTGGGCCGCGAGCGAGCGTTGAGCTCGCCCCACTCTCTTCGCAGGCCTCGTGCTTCGGGTGACCACCCGGTGTGCGGCTTGCGTGTGTCCGCCGCCAGGCGGGACCCGCCGTGATGGGCCCGGCTCGGTCAACTGACCCGGCCGGGCCTCGTCGTGCCCTCGCGTGGGCCGTCCCCGCCGCGAGACGCTGCGGGTGTCGGGCCGGTCGCGCATGTCAGGCCGGGCGAGCCGTCAGGCCGGGTGCGTGCCGACCACCTGCACCGCGCCGCCGTTGACTCCCTTGGCCCCGCGGACGACCTCCGCGGCACGATCGATGGCGGCCTCGTCCTCGGAGCTGACCTCACCGAGTCGCCATGCCCGTATGCCGCTGCGCTCGCTGACCTCGCACGCCCGGTCCGCCTGCTCGCTGGGTAGCACGACGACGAACCCGACGCCCTGGTTGAGGGTCCGCTCCTGGTCCTGCTGCGGCACGCGACCCAGCGCCTGGATCGTGCTGAAAACCGCCGGTGGGGTCCACGTGGCCCGGTCGAGGCGCGCGAAGAGCCCGGCCGGCAGGACGCGGGCCAGGTTGGCGGCCAGCCCTCCCCCGGTGACGTGCGAGAGGGCGTGCACGTCGAGGCCGTCGGTCCGGATGAGGTCGAGCAGCGGCTTCGTGTAGAGCCGGGTCGGCTCGAGCAGCTCCTCCCCCAGGGAGCGGCCGAACTCGTCGACGTGCCGGTCGAGGGACCAGCCGGCTGCGTCGACGACCCGGCGGACGAGGCTGTAGCCGTTGCTGTGCAGCCCGCTGCTGGCCAGGGCGACGACCGCGTCGCCGGCCTGGACCCGATGGGGGCCGAGGACGCTGTCGTGCTCGACGACGCCGGTCGCGGCACCGGCCACGTCGTACTCGTCTGGGCCGAGCAGACCCGGGTGCTCCGCGGTCTCGCCGCCGATGAGGGCGACACCGGCCTCCACGCAGGCGCGCGCGATGCCGCCGACGATGGCGGCGATCCGCTCGGGCACGACCCGGCCGGTCGCAATGTAGTCGGTCATGAAGAGCGGCTCGGCCCCGCACACGACGATGTCGTCGACGACCATGCCGACGAGGTCGAAGCCGATGGTGTCGTGCTTGTCGAGCGCCTGGGCGATGGCGACCTTCGTGCCGACGCCATCGGTGCTCGTGGCGAGGACGGGGTGCTGCATCCGGGCCAGGGCGGACGCGTCGAACATGCCGGCGAAGCCACCCAGACCGCCCATCACTTCGGGCCGCGTGGCACGCCGGACGGAGGCCTTCATCAGCTCGACGGCGCGGTCACCCGCCTCGACGTCGACTCCGGCAGCGGCATACGTGATCGGCGTCTCGCTCACCCGGCAAGCCTACCGGCGCCTCCCCCACCTCCCGGTTCGAGGTATTTACCGGACAGTGGTGTCCGCGTATCACCTCGAACCAGCGGCCACCCCTTGCCCCTCCCGCCGGGTCGAGGTATTCACCGGTCAGTGGTGTCCGCGTATCACCTCGAACCAGCGGCCGCGGATCACCTCGACCGACGCAGTCCCAGGGCCACCTGCTCCATGAAGGCGTCCTCATAGAGCCGCAGCCCGATGAGATCGATGCGGAGCACCTGGTTCCTGGCCAAGGTGACGGCGTTCTGCCGAAGGTTGTCGTCCGTGACGGCGAGGCCCTCGCGGTGCTGGGCGCCGTCGATCTCCACCACGAGCGAGTAGCCGTCCCACCGCACGTCGAGGTAGATGCGTCCCCGGGGTCCCTCGATCACCGCCTGCCTGGTGGGTTCGGGCAGTCCTCGCGCCCGGCACATCCGGGCGAAGTCGAGCTCCCCGAGCGACTGCACCCCCGCCGCGATGTCGGACAGCACCAGCTTGACGAACCGTCTCCGTTTCCGGCCCTGCAGTCGCCCGGACCACGAGAGCAGCTCCTGCGGAGTGGTGAGCCGCTGCTGGACCGCCATCAGCAGGATCAGCGCCGCCTGCCGATCGGAGACGGCCCAGTAGGCGCCACGCAGGGCCGCGACCGGGGGCCGGGTGCGGGGAATGCCAGCTGCGGACACCTCGTCCTCCACTCTGCGGATCACCTTGTGCAGGTGCACACCTTGCACTCGCTTCACCGCGCAGGTGTGCACGACCGACACGTGGAGGACGTCCTCGGCGTAGCCACGGAGTCCGGCAACCTGGAGCGCCGAGACGCCGTCTAGAGCCGCAACGTTCTCGCCGATCTCCCAGACCGCACGCCAACGCCGACCCTCGAGCCCAAGGGGGCCGGTGTGTAGCCCCACGGTCTGCAGGCCGTGCTTCACCCACCGCCCCGACCGGACCTCACTGCGGATGTCGTCGAAGCCGACGCCGACCCGCTGGAGCCAGTCCCGGGACGCGACACCGTCGGCAGCCGTGGGCGCCTGGTTGGCGAGCGCCGCGCGTTCGTTTCTCACCATGAGCCGACCCTTGGCAACCACGCGGTCGGGCGCCACCCCTCAGAAGCCGCCTGTGGACGCTCGCCCCTGCCGATCCACGGCTGTGGACACCCCGGTTGAGGTAATTACCGGACAGTGGTGGCCGCCGAATACCTCGAACCAGCCACGACCACGGCGCGGTCGAGGTAATTACCGGTCAGTGGTGCCCGCCGAATACCTCGAACCAGGTGCGGGTGCGGGTGCGGGTGCGGGTGCGGCGCGGTCGGGATCAGGGGTGCTGCAGGGCGCCCGACCCGCCGGTACCCACGCCGATCGCCACACCCTCGACGTCGGTGTCGATCGCCCGGTCGTGCCCGGTCCGGACCTCCAGCGGCAGCGTCTCGAGGACGTGCTTGCCGATCCGGCCGTCCTCCGGCAGCTCGATCGGGTAGCGCCCCGTGAAGCAGGCCGTGCAGAGCTGCTCCCGGGGCTGGCCCGTCGCGCCGATCATCCCGTCCTCGGAGATGTAGCCCAGCGAGTCGGCCCCGATCGACGCCCGGATCTCCTCGACGCCGAGCCCCGTTGCGATGAGCTCGGCCCGGGTCGCGAAGTCGATCCCGTAGAAGCACGGCCACTGCACCGGCGGCGACGAGATGCGCACGTGCACCTCGGCTGCCCCCGCCTCGCGCAGCATCCGGATCTGGGCCCGCTGGGTGTTGCCGCGCACGATCGAGTCGTCGACGACGACGAGGCGCTTGCCCCGGATCGTGTGCTCGAGCGGGTTGAGCTTGAGCCGGATGCCGAGCTGCCGCAGCGTCTGGGACGGCTGGATGAACGTGCGCCCGACGTAGGCGTTCTTGACGAAGCCCTGCCCGAACGGGATCCCCGACTCCTGCGAGTAGCCCACCGCGGCCGGCACGCCCGACTCCGGCACGCCGATCACGAGGTCGGCGTCGACCGGGTGCTCCCGCGCCAGCGCTCGACCCATCTCGACGCGGGCCTCGTGCACGACGCGTCCCCGGATCACCGCGTCCGGCCGGGCGAGGTAGACGTACTCGAAGACGCATCCCTTCGGCTGTGGCTCGGCGAACCGGTGGGTGCGCAGCCCGTCGGCGTCGATCGCGATGAGCTCACCGGGCTCGACCTCGCGGATCACGGCAGCGCCGATCGTCTGGAGGGCCGCGGTCTCGGAGGCGACCACCCAGCCGCGCTCGTGGCGGCCGAGCGCGAGGGGACGGACCCCCCACGGGTCGCGAGCGGCATACAGGGTCTGCTCGTCCATGAAGACGAAGCTGAAGGCGCCGCGGAGCCTGGGCAGCAGCTCGAGCGCGGCCTGCTCCGGCGTCTTGTCGGGGTCGGCGGTCAGGAGCGTCGTCACGAGCGCCGTGTCGGAGGTGTTGCCCCGCGCGAGCTCGCCGGTGACGCGCCCGCCGCCGAAGTGCTGGTCGACCATCTCGCGCAGCTCGACGGTGTTGATGAGGTTGCCGTTGTGGGCGAGCGCGATGGTCGTCCCGTGGCCGGAGCCGCCGAGGGTCGGCTGGGCGTTCTCCCACGTCGAGCCGCCCGTCGTCGAGTAGCGCGTGTGCCCGATCGCGATGTGGCCCCGCAGCGAGCTCAGCGCCGTCTCGTCGAAGACCTGGGAGACGAGGCCCATGTCCTTGTAGACGAGGATCTTCTCGCCGTCGCTCGTCGCGATGCCCGCCGACTCCTGCCCGCGGTGCTGCAGCGCGTAGAGCCCGAAGTAGGTGAGCTTGGAGACCTCCTCGCCTGGGGCCCAGACGCCGAAGACCCCGCAGGCATCCTGCGGGCCCTTCTCGCCGGGGAGGAGGTCATGGGACAACCGACCGTCACCGCGTGCCACGCGCCCGATTCTCCCACAGCGACCTCCGTGCCCCGTCGCACGCGACGTGAGGGGGTATGCCGCTGAGCCGGCTTCCGCTCGCAGCTTCCGTGCCGCTCCCCTCCGTGCTCAGGCGAGGGGGTACTCGCCGACGACCTCGTAGCGCGGACGCCGGCCCCGGCCCTCACCGAGGTGGGACTCGATGAGGTGGATCGCTCCGACCCGCCATTGTGGGCCCTCGTACGCGTCCAGGGCGCGCAGCCACCGGGTCGCCTCGGTCGGGCGGCGGAACCGGCCGAGCGTGACGTGCGGGTGGAACCGGGTCCCGTCGGGCGTCGCGCCGGCCTTGTTGAACGCGTTCCGGACGGAGGCACCGAGCGGGCCGAGGCCGCCTGCAGGGTCGGCCACGCCCGCCCAGAGGATGCGAGCGGCATACGGGTTGGGGAAGGTCCCGGCCCCGAGAAGGGCGAGGGTGAACCGCTTGGTCCGCTGAGCGGAGTGCGCCAGCCGGTCGCCGAGGTCGTCAAGGAGCCGGTCGGGTGCCGCCGGTGAGAACGCGAGGGTGATGTGCCACTGGCTCGGGTCGGTCCACCGGATGCCGTCCGACGCCTCGACGCGCGGCGCAAGGTGCTCCTCGAGGTCGGCGAGGACCTCGTCCGGGGGCACGATCGCGGCGAAGAGGCGCATGACCTCAGGGTGTCACGCGGCGGTCTCCCTCCGCGGTTCGAGGTATTTACCGGTCGGTGGTGTCCGCCGAATACCTCGAACCGGTCTGGACAGCGGCCCCGGAGTCGATGAGGCCGTCGACGTCCTCGATCCCCCACGCGGTGAGGGCCTCGCGCGTGCCGGACCCGGCGGCCGGCGGTGGGGTGCTGAGAGCACCCGGGGTGCGGGAGAACCGGGGCGCCGGGGCCGGCTGGACGAGGCCGTCGCGCTCGACATAGGTCCCGCGGGCCGCGAGGTGGGGGTGTTTGGCCGCCTCGGCGAAGTCCAGCACGGGAGCGACGCACGCGTCGGTGCCCTCGAAGACGTGGGTCCACTCGTCACGGGTGCGGGTCCGGAACGTCTCGGCGAGCATGCTCCGCAGCGCCGGCCAGGTGCTCGGGTCGCGGCGGTCCGGGACGTCCTGCGTCAGGCCGAGGCGCTCGAGGAGCACCTGCCAGAACTGGTCCTCCAGCGCGCCCACCGCGAGCCAGCCACCGTCGCTCGCCTCGTAGACGGAGTACCAGGGCAGGCCGCCGTCGAGGACGTTGGTGCCGCGCTCACTCGACCAGACTCCACCGCCGACCATGCCGACGATCATCGCCGCGAGGTGCGAGGTGCCGTCGACGATGGCGGCGTCGACGACCTGGCCGCGCCCGCCGGTGCGGGCCTCGAGCAGGCCGGCGAGGATGCCCACGACGAGGTACATGGCGCCGCCGCCGAAGTCACCGACGAGGTTGAGCGGCAGCTGCGGTGGGCCGCCGGCGGCGCCGATCGCGGCGAGGGCGCCGGTGATCGCGATGTAGCCGTTGTCGTGACCGGCGGCGTGGGCGAGCGGCCCGTCCTGGCCCCACCCGGTCATCCGGGCGTAGACGAGTCGCGGGTTGCGCTCGAGGCACGTGTCGGGACCGAGGCCCAGTCGCTCGGCGACGCCCGGCCGGTAGCCCTCGACGAGGACGTCGGCCGTCTCGACGAGGCGCAGGACCGTCGCGAGCCCGTCCGGGTGCTTGAGGTCGAGGGCGACGGAGGGGCGCCCCCGTCGGAGCAGGTCGGCCTCGGGCGGCATCGGCAGCGGCAACGGAGACGGCCCGGGACGGTCGATCCGGATGACGTCGGCGCCGAGGTCGGCGAGCAGCATGCAGGCGAACGGGCTCGGACCGATCCCGGCCAGCTCCACGACCCGGACGCCGGTGAGCGGGCCGCGGCGCTCGTCTGAGGGAGCGGCCACGGTCAGTCGCCGGAGCGCCGGCGCAGCCAGGCGTCGAGGCCGACCGCGACGAGGCCGGCCACGCCGAGCCCGATGAGCAGCCCGAACGCGGCGAGGTAGGCGATCTCGGTGCCCGAGTCGTAGTTGGGCACGTCCGCGCCGTAGGCACCGACGATGGCACCGACGATGATCCCGAGGACCCCTCCGGTGATGAGGAATCGGGTGAAGTTCGGCATTCGTCGGGGCTGAGCGCTCACCCGTCAAGGGTAAGCGACCGCAGCGGCAGCAGCCCCTCGAGGTGGGCCCGCTGCCCGCTCGCCCGGACCGCCCCCGCCTCGACCGCGTCGGCCCACTCGAGGTCTCCGGTCACGAGCCGCAGCCAGGTGGCCGCGTCGGTCTCGATGACGTTCGGCGGCGTCCCGCGTCGGTGCACGGGCCCTTCGATGCACTGCACCGCGCCGAAGGGTGGGACCCGGACCTCGACGGTGCGCCCAGGCGCCATCTCGCCGAGCTCCTCGAGGGTGTAGCGCACGGCCGTCGCGGTCGTGGTCCGGTCCCCGTGGAAGCCGGCTGAGCGGCATACGGCCAGGGCCAAGCGTCCCTCGGCGGGTGGGGTGCGGCGGCGCGGCGGCATGGTCGGCAGGCTAGCTCCGCCAGCGCGGCAGCACCGTGGCGGCCACCTCCTCGAGGGTCGCGACGTCACCGCGGAACGGCTCGTCGCTGCGCGGCCACGGCACGACCACGTCGGTGAACCCGAGCTCCTGCGCCCGTCCGGCGACGTCCTCGAACGCCGCGACACTCCCCACCGCGAACGCGGGCATGGCGTCGGTGTTGAGGTAGCGGGCGAGGGTATGCCGCTCCCGGCCGGCCGCGTCGAGGCTGTCGTCGAGGCGTCGGCTGAGCTCGCCCAGCCCGACCCACCACTCGTCGACCGTCTCGACTCGCGGGCCCGTGGTCATCCAGCCGTCGCCGACGTCGACCGCGAGCCGGATCGTGCGGGGGCCGTTCGCGGCGACGATGAGCGGCACGCGGTCCGGGCCCTCGCCGCCCCGGACCGGACCCGGCAGGGTGCGCACCTCGCGGGCGCCGTAGAACTCGCCGTCGGCGGTGACGTGGTCCTCGCTGAGGAGCCGGTCGAGCAGGCGGGTGAACTCGTGGAACCGGTCGACCCGCTGGCGCAGCGTGAGGTCTCGCCCGAGGATGCCCGCGTCGAGGTCGCCCCCGCTGCCGATGCCGAGGAGGAACCGGCCGTCCGAGATGTCGTCGACGGCGAGGACCTCCCGCATGAACTGGACCGGCTCGTGGTTGTTCGGTGTCGAGACGAAGGTGCCGAGGCGAATCCGGCTGGTCACCGTCGCGGCCGCTGTCAGCGTGGGCATCGCCGCGAACCAGGGCGAGTCGGGCAGGCCGCCCCACGTGATGTGGTCGAAGGTCCAGGCATGGTCGAAGCCGAGGTCCTCGGCGGCGCGCCAGAGGGGCGCCGCCGCGGCCCAGCGGTGCTCCGGGAGGATCGTCACGCCGAATCGCATGTCCCGACCGTAGCGGTGACGACCGACACCTCGCCGGGCAGCGGGCGCGAGACGCAAGAATGCCGTCCATGACCACGTGGACGACCGACGCCGTGCTCGCTGCCTCCACCGAGTGGGTGTGGGTGCCCGACGACGCACAGCGGGTGCAGACCGAGGAGCTGCTCGTCGTCGGCTACCCCGACCACTTCGAGGTGCCCACGAGCGCGCGGGTGTTCGGCTCAGGGCGCGACCCGGAGGAGCTGCTGGACGAGGTCGACCGGGTCGCCAGAGGGTTCGGTCGCGACGAGGTCTGGTGGATCGTCACGGACACGACCCGCCCCGAAGGGCTCGAGCGCGCGCTGCTGGCGCGCGGAGGCACGGTGACCGAGCGCGCCGACGTCCTCGCGCTGCCGATCGCCGAGGGGCTGCCCGACCTGGGAGTGCCGGCCGAGGTGGAGATTCGGCGGGTCACCGACGAGCGCACCCTGCGCGACGCGCTCGGTGTCGAGGCGGACGCCTTCCAGAGCAAGCCGGTCCCGGAGGACCGG
This sequence comes from Intrasporangium chromatireducens Q5-1, assembly GCF_000576575.1. Taxonomy (GTDB): domain Bacteria; phylum Actinomycetota; class Actinomycetes; order Actinomycetales; family Dermatophilaceae; genus Intrasporangium_A; species Intrasporangium_A chromatireducens. The sequence continues at coordinate 11,325 of NZ_AWQS01000055.1, read as the reverse complement.
ATCCCGCAGAGCCTCGCCGAGCTGCAGACCGGTCTCGCCGACGACTCGAGCGGTCGGGTCGTCGCGTACGTCGAGGGCGTCCCGGCCGCGACCGGCGGCTGGACGCTCGCGGGCGAGGTGTGCCGGCTCTGGGGCGCGGGTTCCGCGACGGCCCTCCGGGGCCGGGGCGCCTATCGAGCGGTCCTCGCGGAGCGGCTCCGGATCGGGCGCGACCGTGGCGCGACGCTCGGCCTGACCCACGGGCGCGTCGACACGTCCTCACCGATCCTGCGCCGCGTCGGCTTCACCCGCTACGGCGAGCAGCGGCACGTCCATGTCGACGTTCCCGGGTGAGACCGTGACCGACGAGGCGATCAGCCTGGAGCGGGACGAGCGGGGCGGCGTCACGGTCATCATGGACGGCCAGCCGCAGTCGCACGTCCAGCCGGACGATCCGCTGCTGCTCGTCTTCGAGTACATCCAGCACCTCGCGCTCGCGATCGACTGCCTGCCACCCGGCCGGCTGACCGTGACTCACGTCGGCGGCGCGGGGCTGACCCTGCCGCGATGGGTGGAGGCGACCCGCCCCGGCTCGCCCCAGGTCGTGCTCGAGCCGAACGAGGGGGTCACCGCATTCGTGCGCGAGCGCATCCCGCTGCCCCGCCGCCACGGGATCCGCGTGCGCGCCCAGGACGGCCTGACCGGAGTCCGCGCGCTCGCTCCCGACTCCGCCGACGTGGTCGTGACGGACGCGTATGCCGCTGGGCGCGTCCCAGCGGAGCTCAGCTCAGCGGCATACCTCCTGGCGGTCGGACGGGTGCTGCGACCAACGGGGCTCGCGCTGTGGAACCTCGCCGATGAGCCGGGGTTCCGTTGGGGCGCAAGGATGGTCGCTTCGATCCGGACGGTCCTGCCGCACGTGGCCGCCGTCGCGACCCACGAGGTGCTGAAGGGCAAGCGGTTCGGCAACACGGTGGTCCTGGCCGGGCACGCGCCCCTGCCGCTCGAGCAGCTGCGCCGTCGCGTGGCGGGCGCAGCGCTGCCGACCGGCCTGCGTGCCGGCGAGGCGCTGGAACGGATGCTCGCTGGGGCCAAGCCGTTCGGCGAGCAGGGCGAGCAGAGCCCACCGCCACCGGATCCCGGTCGCTGGCGCCTCCGCTGACGCGCCCCGGTTCGAGGTATTTACCGGTCAGTGATGTCCGGCGAATACCTCGAGCGCGGCGGTCGCTGGCTCACTCGCCGAAGACCGCCGGCAGGGTCGCCTCGTGCGCCGCCCGCAGCTCGGCGATCGACACCGTGAACTGGTCGTCGACGACGAGGTCGCGCCCGCCCGTCGTGCCGAGGTGCACGCACGGGAGGTCGCCGATGATCTGGCCGAAGCGGCCGGCGTGCTCGGCGGAGACCGCCACGAGCGCCCGGGCCGCCGACTCCGAGAACAGCGCGGTGAAGGCGTCGACGCCTTCACCGACGTCCGCCACGTCGACGCGCGCACCGACGCCGTGCCGCATGACCGCCTCGGCGAGCGCGACGGCGAGACCACCGTCGGAGAGGTCGTGCGCCGCCTCGAGCAGTCCCTCCTGCGCCGCGGCGACGAGGACCTGGCCGAGCTTCTGCTCAGCGGCGAGGTCGACGGCCGGGGGACGCCCGCCGAGGTGCTTGTGGATCACGTGCGCCCACTCAGAGCCGCCGAGCTCGTCCCGCGTCGTGCCGAGCAGGTAGACGTGCGCACCCTCGGTTCGGAAGCCACTGCCGTTGCGCCGCGCCACGTCCTCCATGACCCCGAGCACGCCGATGACCGGGGTCGGGTGGATCGCGACGTCGCCCGTCTGGTTGTAGAACGAGACGTTCCCACCGGTGACCGGGATGCCGAGGAACTTGCACCCCTCGGCGATGCCGCGGATCGCCTCGCGGAACTGCCACATCACGCCGGGATCCTCCGGCGAGCCGAAGTTGAGGCAGTCGGTCACGGCGAGCGGCTCGGCGCCCGCGGTGGCGACGTTGCGATAGGCCTCGGCGAGCGCGAGCTGGGCGCCCGCATACGGGTCGAGCTGGGCGAACCGGCCGTTGCAGTCCGTCGCGACCGCGACCCCCCGCCCGGTCGACTCGTCGACCCGGACGACGCCCGCATCGTCGGGCTGGGCCAGCGCGGTGTTGCCCATGACGTAACGGTCGTACTGGTTGGTGACCCACGACTTGTCGCAGAGGTTGGGCGAGCCGAGCATGCTGAGCAGCTGGGTGCGCAGCTCCTCCCCCGACTCCGGACGAGTGAGCGACTCGGGGCCGTTCGCCTGCAGCTCGTCGAGGTAGCCTGGGCGCTCGAGCGGCCGGTGGTAGGTCGGCCCCTCGTGGGCGACCGAGCGCGGAGGGACGTCGACGATGACGTCGCCGTGCCAGGTGATGACGAGGTGGTCGCCGTCGGTGACCTCGCCGATGACGGTCGCCTCGACGTCCCACCGGTCGGTGATGGCGAGGAACGCGTCGACCTTGTCGGGCTCGACGATCGCCATCATCCGTTCCTGCGACTCGGACATGAGGATCTCGTGCGGCTCGAGGCTGGCGTCGCGCAGCGGGACGAGGTCGAGCTCCACTCGCATGCCGCCGTCGCCGTTGGAGGCGAGTTCACTTGTGGCACAGGACAGCCCGGCGCCACCGAGGTCCTGGATGCCCGCCACGACCCCGGCCTTGTAGAGGTCGAGGCAGCACTCGATGAGCACCTTCTCGGCGAATGGGTCGCCGACCTGGACCGCCGGCCGCTTCGTCGGGCCGCCCTCCTCGAAGGTCTCCGAGGCGAGCACGGACACGCCACCGATGCCGTCGCCGCCGGTCTTCGCGCCGAAGAGGATGACCTTGTTGCCGGCGCCGCTCGCCTTGGCGAGGTGGATGTCCTCGGTGCGCATCGCACCGACGCACAGGGCGTTGACGAGCGGGTTGCCCTGGTAGCAGTCGTCGAACACGACTTCGCCGCCGATGTTGGGCAGGCCGAGGCAGTTGCCGTAGCCGCCGACCCCCGCCACGACGCCCGGCAGCACTCGCTCGGTGTCGGGGTGGCTGAGGTTGCCGAACCGCAGCGAGTCCATGACGGCGATCGGCCGAGCGCCCATCGACATGATGTCGCGGACGATCCCGCCGACACCGGTCGCCGCGCCCTGGTACGGCTCGACGTAGGACGGGTGGTTGTGCGACTCGACCTTGAAGGTGACCGCCCACCCGTCGCCGATGTCGACGACGCCGGCGTTCTCACCGATGCCGACGAGCAGCTTCTCGCGCATCTCGTCGGTCGTGTTCTCGCCCCACAGCGTGAAGTGGACCTTGCTCGACTTGTAGGAGCAGTGCTCGGACCACATGACGGAGTACATCGCGAGCTCGGCGATCGTCGGGCGCCGGCCGATGATCTCGCGGATGTTGGCGTACTCGTCGTCCTTGAGGCCGAGCTCGGCCCAGGGCTGCTCGAGGTCCGGGGTGGCCGCCGCGTGCCCGACCGAGTCGATCGACGGTATGCCGCTGTGCTCGCTCTGCGCGACGGGCTGGGTCATGCGGTGGCTGCGCTTTCGACGGTGTGCTTGAGGACCGAGGTGAAGAACCCCCGGCCGTCCGTGCTGGGGCCGTAGCCCGCCTCGACGGCGTGCTCCGGGTGCGGCATGAGGCCGACGATGTTGCCGCGCTCGTTGGTGATGCCGGCGATGTTGCGGTAGGACCCGTTGGGGTTGCGGCCGTGCTCGTCGACGCCATAGCGGAAGACGACCCGTCCCTCGCCCTCGAGCCGGTCGAGGGTGTCGTTGTCGGCGACGAACGCTCCCTCCCCGTTCTTGAGGACGATGCGGATCGTCTGGCCCTGCTCGTAGTCGCTCGTCCACGCGGTCGAGGTGTTCTCGACGGCGAGGTCGACGTCGACGCAGTTGAACTTGCGGTGGTCGTTGCGGATCAGCGCCCCGGGCAGCAGGTGGCTCTCGGTGAGCACCTGGAAGCCGTTGCAGATGCCGAGCACCGGCAGGCCGCCCTGCGCGGCGGGGACGAGCCGGTCCATGATCGGCGCGAACCGGGCGATGGCGCCACAGCGGAGGTAGTCGCCGTAGGAGAACCCACCGGGCAGGATGACCGCGTCGACGCCGTGGAGGTCGTCGTCACCGTGCCAGAGGGAGACGGCCTCGCCGCCGCAGGCTCGGACGGCCCGTGCTGCGTCCCGGTCGTCGAGTGAGCCCGGGAAGGTGACCACGCCGACCCTCACGCGTCCGCCTCGCCGGTCTCGTGCGCGGCCGTGCGGACCGCCGTGTCCTGGGTCCGTGCAGCACCGACCTGCTGGGCATCGCCGTCGTGGCCGCCGTCGTGGCCCTCGTCGAGGGCGTGCACCGAGACGACATCCTCGATGACCGGGTTGCTGAGGAGCTTCTCGGCCGCCTCACGGGCCTGGGCCAGGTGCTCGTCCGTCACGGCACCGTCGACGGTGAGCACGAAGCGCTTGCCCTGCCGGACGTCGCTGAACGACGAGAACCCCAGTCGTGGGAGGGCACCGGCGACGGCCTGTCCCTGCGGGTCGAGGATCTCGGGCTTGAGCATGACGTCGACGACGATGCTTCCCATGTGCGTGGGTCTCCTGGGGATGGTCCGACGGGACGCCTGAAGTCTACCGGCGGAGCACCGGTGGCCCGTCACAACGGCTGGACTCGGAGCCGCCCGGCGACCACCTCGACGTCGCTGAGGCCGGCTGCCACCTCCAGCATGAGGTCGTACGCCTCGTCCTGAGAGAGGCCGGGGTCATACCCGTTCAGCACCAGGAAGGTGATCGTGGCATTCAGCGCGAGGCGTTTGTTGCCGTCGACGAGCGCATGGTTTCCAGCGAGGCTCTGCAAGAGAGCCGCGGCCTTCAACGGCAGCGTGGGATAGGCATCCTCACCGAACACCGTTGCCTGCGCCCGACCCAGAGCCGATGAGAGCAGGCCGATGTCCCGCACCGGCCCAACGCCCAGTTGTCTCACGAGGATAAGAAGGCTCTCGACGTCGAGGTAGGTCGTCACGTGTGCCTGAGCCGCTCGAACACGTCGGCCCACTTCTCGAGGTTACGTTCGCCGATCGACTCCACCTGCGCATGCAGGTCAGCGCGGTGGTAGTAGTCGATGACGGCCTTGCGAATGATCTCCTGCCGGGACCCACCCTCGGCCGCCACGAGCGCGTCGAGCGCCTTCTCGAGCTCGCTGTCGGTGCGCAGTGTCAGTGCCATGCCCCATGGTATCAGTGTGATACCACCCGCCGACCAAACGACCGCGCCGCCGAGCAGGACCCAGCAGAGCGGCATACCTCCGCGTCCGTCAGCGCGACTGGAGCGCGTCGAGCGCGACGGCCATCGCGGCCGCGACCCGCCAGTCGAGCCGCCAGCCGTTCGACTGGCCGGGCAGGTCGACGAAGTAGGTGTCCTTGAGGCCCACCTTCTTCGTCGAGCTCATCACGATCGCGCCGTCGCCGGCGCGGAAGTCGAAGTGGAACAGCCACGGCACCGGGATGTCGCCGACGACGGGCACGAGGTCCCAGATGCGCCGCAGCACCGCCACCTTCGCGTTGCGCTCCTGCCCGACACAGCTGAAGCCGTCGGGCGTGCCCAGCTGCCAGGTCGAGCGGCCGAGGGACGCCGCGAACTCCTTCTTGAACCACCCGATCGGCTGACCGGCCGCGTCGACCACGTCATAGCCCGACCCGAGGTCGATGACCTTGCGCGCCGTGAACCCGAACAGCGGGTGCGTCTTGGCCGCGTCGGTGTAGAAGGTGACCTGCTCCTTGAACGCCATCTGCTTCTGCTCGGCGAAGCAGATCAGGCCCAGGTCGGTTCCCTGCTCGTCGGTCTGGAGGATCTCGTACCGGTTGACCATGAGGGTCAGCTTCTGGCGGACCTTGAGGCGCTCGAATCCGCTCGGCGACGCGGTGGGCTCAGACATGCGCACATGCTCGCACGGCGCCCGGCTCGTATCGGGGAGGTGCCGTATGCCGCTGAGCCGGCGCCCGCTCGCCCGTGACCGGCCGCTCGACCACCGACAGTCGGGTTGCGGTCCGAAAGTCGTCGCCAGGGCGGCCCCCCCGCACCGTCAGAATGTCTCGCCGGTCAACAGCTCGTAGGCCTCGACGTACTTCGCCCGCGTCTGCTCGACGACGCGCTCGGGCAACGGCGGCGGCGCCTCGCCGCTCGACCTCGACCACCCGGACTCAGGGGACGTGAGCCAGTCACGGACGAACTGCTTGTCGTAGGACGGCTGGCTCCGCCCCGGCTGCCAGGCCGCGGCCGGCCAGAACCGCGACGAGTCGGGCGTCAGCACCTCGTCCCCGAGGACCAGCCCCCCGGACCCGTCGGCGGCCCGGCCGAACTCGACCTTGGTGTCGGCGATGAGGATGCCCCGCTCCGCCGCGATCTCGTTGCCCCGCGCCAGAATCGCCCGGGTCAGCCGCGACACCTCCGCGGCGACGTCGGCCCCCACCAGCTCCTCGACCTCCGCCGGTGACATCGGCAGGTCATGCTCGCCCACCGGTGCCTTCGTCGTCGGCGTGAAGACCGGCTCCGGCAGCCGCGAGCCGTCCTCGAGCCCCTCCGGCAGCGGCACCCCGCACACCGACCCCTTCGCGCGATACTCCTCGAGCCCGCCGCCGGTCAGGTACGCCCGGGCGATGGCTTCGAGCTTGAGCATCTCGAGGCGCCGCACGATGACCGCGCGCCCAGCGACCGCGGCCGGGACGTCCGTCGACACGACGTGGTTCGGCACGAGGTCGGCGAGCTGGTCGAACCACCACAGCGACAGCCGCGTCAGCACCGCGCCCTTATCCGGGATCGGGGTGTCGAGCACCCAGTCGTAGGCCGAGATCCGGTCGGAGGCGACGAGCATGAGCCGGTCGGGGACGGGTGCCCCGTCCGGCCCGAGTGGCGCGTAGAGGTCGCGCACCTTGCCGGAGTACACGTGCTGGAAGCCTTCCAGCCCAAGAGGATTCGTCATCTCACGCTCCGACCGTGATCTCGCCGCGCTCCGCCTTCAGCGCGATGTCCGTCCGATGGTGGGACCCGTCGAGCTCGATGAGGTCAACCGCCTTGTATGCCGCAGACCTCGCCTTCTCGAGGTCGCTGCCGACCGCGACGACGTCGAGGACGCGACCCCCGGCCGACACCAGGGTGCCCTGCTCGTCGCGCTTCGTGCCGGCGTGGAGGACGACGACGCCCGGCACCTCTCCGGCGGCGTCGAGTCCGGTGATGGGGTCACCGCTGCGCGGCGACGCGGGGTAGCCGGCCGAGGCGATGACGACGACGACCGCCGCGTCGCTCGACCAGCGCAGGTCCGGGAAGTCGGCGAGCGTGCCCGTCGCCGTCGCGTGGAGCAGCTGGGCCAGGGGGGTCTCGAGCCGGGCGAGCACGGCCTGCCCGTCCGGGTCTCCGAGCCGGGCGTTGAACTCGACGACCCGCGGCCCGCGTGAGGTGAGGGCCAGGCCGACGTAGAGGATGCCGACGAACGGCGCGCCCCGGCGGCGCAGCTCGTCGATCGTCGGCTGCGCGACCCGCTCGACGACCTCGGCCACGAGGCCCGGTGGCGCCCAGTCGAGCGGCGAGTAGGCCCCCATGCCACCGGTGTTTGGTCCCGCGTCGCCGTCGCCGACCCGCTTGAAGTCCTGTGCCGGCTGGAGCGGCACGACCGTCGTCCCGTCGGAGAGGCAGAAGACCGACACCTCCGGCCCGTCGAGGTACTCCTCGACGACGAGACAGCCGCCCTCCTTCGCGAGGCAGGCCCGCGCGTGGTCGAGGGCCTCCGCGGTCGACTCGGTCACGACGACACCCTTGCCGGCCGCGAGGCCGTCATCCTTGACGACATGGGGCGCACCCAGGGCGTCGAGCGCCGACTCGACCTGCTCGACCGTGGTGCACACATGACACCGGGCCGTGGGCACGTCAGCGGCCGCCATGACGTCCTTGGCGAACGACTTGCTGCCCTCGAGCCGGGCCGCCGCGGCGGAGGGGCCCACGACCGGGAAGCCAGCTGAGCGGCATACATCTGCGACACCCGCGACGAGCGGGGCCTCGGGGCCGATGACGATCAGGTCGACCGCGTGCTGCTCGGCGAGCGCCGCGACCGCGGCGCCGTCGAGGATGTCGACGGGCACGCAGAGCGCCGTCGCGTCGATGCCCGGGTTACCGGGTGCCGCGATGACGGCCTCGACCTCCGGGTCGGCCGCCACGGCCTTGACCAGTGCGTGCTCACGGGCGCCGGAACCGAGGACGAGGACCTTCACGGCGCCAAGACTAGGGCGTCAGGCCTCCAAGCGGCGGAGCAGTCCGGCCCGGACGTCCGGCCATTCGTCGGCGAGGATCGAGTAGACGGCGGTGTCGCGCCACGAGCCGTCGGACCGGGGCCGGTCGCGCCGGAGGACGCCTTCCAAGGTCGCGCCGAGCTTCTCGATGGCCGCCCGGGACCGCTCGTTGACGACGTCCGTCTGGATCCTGACGCGGCCGAAGCCGCACGTCTCGAAGGCGTGGGCAAGGAGCAGGAACTTCGTCTCCGGGTTGACCCGCGTGCCCCACCAGCGCGAGCCGTACATCGTCCAGCCGAGGTGGACGTGCTCGCGGGCGGTGTCGACGTCGCCGAGCGAGCTGGTCCCCACGATCGTCCCGGCAGCCCCGAGCTCGGAGTCGGCCACCAACCGCACCGTGTAGGCCGTGCGTCCGACCGAGCGCGCGGCCACGGACGCCTCGACCATCGCCTCGGTCTCCTGCTGCGACCGGTGCGGCGCCGCCATCAGGTAACCGTGCCGGTAGCACTCCGGGTCGGAGTAGACCGCGAAGAGCCCGGCGGCGTCCCCCGGCGCCATGACGTCGAGCCGGACCGTCCGGCCGACGAGGGGCGCGCCGGTCGGGGCGACGCATGCCACGGAAGCCATGGCAGGACACTAGACTGAATGGTTCCCGCGTCCGGACGGGGTGGGCCGTGGAACGCACCGGGCCACGGCCCGGGGCCGGAGCCACGTGAAGCTAGAGACCACTGGGGAGTCCGTGAGTTCGTCGCACACCACAACCCGGGGCGCCGCCGTGCCCGACGTCGTCGCCGAGCAGATCGCCATCGAGCAGGCCCACGTCGACCGGGTCCTCGCCGAGCTCGAGAAGGCGGCCACCCGCGCCGAGGCCGTCCACACCGAGGGGCTCTCGCGCGGCCAGTTCGGTCGGACCGTCGAGACCGGCGACGCCGAGGGCGGCAGCCTCTTCCAGCGGGACGCCCTCGTCTACCACGCGGCACGTCGGCGCAGCGCCCTCGACACCCAGTACGAAGGCCTCGTGTTCGGCCGCCTCGACCTCGACCACGCGATGGGTTCGCAGCGCCCGCAGGAGACCCAGCCCCGTGCGAACGGCCAGTCGGGCGAGCAGCCGGCTCAGCGGCATACGGCCCGTGGGGGCGACGAGCGGGAGGTGCGCTACATCGGGCGGATCGGCGTGCGTGACGACGACTACGAGCCGCTCGTCATCGACTGGCGCGCGCCCGCGGCCGAGCCGTTCTACCGCGCGACCCCGGCCCATCCGATGAACGTCATCCGGCGGCGGGTGCTGCGCAGCCGCGGCGCGACCGTCATCGGGGTCGAGGACGACCTCATGGTCCCCGAGGCTCCCGACGACCTTGTCGTCGTCGGTGACGGCGCACTCATGGCGGCGCTGACGCGCACGCGGGGCGCGCGGATGCGCGACATCGTCGCCACCATCCAGGCGCACCAGGACGAGGCGATCCGCGCGAGCGCCCGCGGCGTGACGGAGATCAGCGGCGGGCCGGGCACGGGCAAGACCGTCGTCGCGCTGCACCGGGCCGCCTACCTGCTCTACTCCGACCGGCGCCGGTTCGAGTCCGGCGGCATCCTCGTCGTCGGGCCGTCGGGCGCGTACACCGCCTACATCGAACGGGTGCTGCCCTCGCTCGGCGAGGAGAGCGTCATCCTGCGGGCGGTCGGCGACGTCGTCGACGCGATCGACACCGAGCGGCTCGACCCGCCCGAGGTCGCGCGGATCAAGGGCTCGACCCGGATCCGCACCCTGCTCGGCGCTGCCGCCCGCGGCCGTGTCCCGGACGCCCCCACCGAGTTCCGCGCCATCGTGGCGGGCCACGCCGTGCGCCTCGACGCCCGGGCGCTCGACCATGTCCGCGCGCAGGTGCTCCGGCAGCACCAGCGCAACGCCGGGACCGCAGCCGCGCAGGCAGCCCTCGGCGAGACGGCGTGGGCCTCCCTCGGGATCCGCGGCGACCGCGAGGCGAAGGCCGAGTTCCTCGACCGGTGGGAGGACCACCTCGACGTCGAGGCGTTCATGAAGGCGTGGTGGCCACAGGTCGACCCGCGCGAGGTGTTGCTCTGGCTGACCGACGCCGACCTCGTGCGCCGGCACGCCCGCCGGTCGGTCTCCCCCGACGAGGCGGAGCTGCTCGCCGGCTCATGGCGGACCGCCCTCGAGACCGCGACGTGGTCGGTGGCCGACGTGGCCCTCATCGACGACCTCGCAGCGCGCCTCGGCCCGGTCCAGGACGAGCCGCAGGAGGAGCGCGGCTTCTACGAGATCGAGGAGCTCGAGGACCTGAGCCAGTACGGCGTCACCGAGGTGCAGCCCGTCGCCCGCACCGCCGAGGCGAAGTCGACCCTCGTGCCCGAGGACCCGCGCGGCCAGCTGCTCGCCGGCCGGCTCGGGCGCCCCGACGAGTACGCCCACGTCCTCGTCGACGAGGCCCAGGACCTGTCCCCCATGCAGTGGCGGATGATCGGCCGCCGTGGTCGGCACGCGTCGTGGACCGTCGTCGGCGACGCGGCCCAGGCCTCATGGCCGGACCCGGTCGAGGCGGCGCAGGCGCGCGACGAGGCGTTCGGCGCGCAACCGCGCCGGCACTTCCACATGGACACGAACTACCGCAACGCCCGCGAGATCTTCGAGTACGCCGCGGACGTCGTCCGGCGCGAGGTGCCGGACGCGGACATCCCCAGGGCCGTCCGCGAGACCGGCGTGGAGCCGCTCGTCCGCCCGCTCGGGCCCGAGCCGCTGGCCGCGACGCGCGCCGCCGTTCAGTCCCTCCTCGAGGAGGTCGAAGGCGCCATCGCCGTCATCACCCCCCATCGGTATGCCGCCCAGCTCGCCCCGCTCGACGGCGAGGTGGGCGCGGGGCCGGCTCGAGTGCACGTGGTCGACCCGATGTCGACGAAGGGCCTGGAGTATGACGCGACGGTCATCGTCGATCCCGAGGAGATCACCCGGGAGTCACCGGGCGGCATCCGGGTGCTCTACGTGGCGCTGACCCGTGCGGCCCACCGGATGACCGTCCTGACCGGACCCTAGCCCCCGCACCCGTCGAGTGAGCGCAAACTCCG
>NZ_AWQS01000054.1 GCF_000576575.1 Intrasporangium chromatireducens Q5-1 | reverse complement strand
AGCGGTCGAGGCCGCCCCACACGCCCCACTTGTGGCGCTCCTCGGTGGCGAGGTCCGCGCAGACCTCGAGCAGCGGGCAGGAGACGCACTCCTCGGCCGCGTGGGCACGCTCGTCGGGCTCGTCCGAGGTCCACTCGTCACGGCCGGCACAGGGCACGGAGCGGCCCTCGTCGAGCAGGGCGAGCAGGTCGGCGTTGAACTCGTCGCGGGCGGTCATCGGGCCACATCCGAGCGGAGGTGTGACGCTTGTGACGGGTCTATGACAACTTTTCCCATGCACGCACGCGTGAAGAGTTCACATTGAAGCGTCACAAGCGTCACCACCCCTCGTCCAAGGCGGCGTCAGAGGGCAGCGTGAGCCCCGCTCGGACGGCCCCGGCCCGTGTCTTGCGGGCCTCGTATCCGAGGCGGTCCAGCTCCTTGGCGAACGCGCGCTCGCTCATCGGCTCGGCACCGTCACTGACGGCCCAGCGCTGCCAAGCGCCGTACAGCTCCCGCGTCGTGACGTGCACATGCGGCCCGGTCTCGCACTCCTCCGCGACGAACCGGGCCACGGCGTCGCTGTCGGCCCGGTAGTCGCCCGTGGCGCGCACCACTGAGGCGGGCTCGCGCATGCCGCCGTTGTCCTCGTAGTCGAAGTGCCCGGCGATCACCCAGGACAGGACCGCGTCGGCGTGCAGCGCCAACGTCTCGGGCAGAGTCGGGTCGCGATCCTCGGGCGGCACCACCACATCGAACGGGACGACGCGGATACGGCGCCACACGGCCGGGTCGTTGCCCTTGACCTTGGGCAGCGCGTTGGTGACGTAGACGAGCTGGTGGCTCGGCTGCCACGAGACGGGCTCCCGGTACAGCCGGCGCGCGGTGAGCTCGTCCCCACCCGTAAGCCGCTTCATGGTCGCCTCGTCGAGCTTGCGGCCCTCCTCGGTCTCCGAGCCAATCACGAGCCGGGCGCCCAGCAGGGTCATCATTTCGGGGCCACCGATCCCGCCCCGCTCGCGAACCATGAGCAGTTCGGGGTTGATCACCGCGGCGTAGTCGCCCATCGCATTGGTGATCGCGCCGTAGGCGGTGCCCTTGCCGTTGGCGCCTGTGCCGATCAGGACCGGGAACAGGTGCTCGCGCACCCGCCCGTAGACGCTCTGCCCGATCACCCGGCGCAGGTAGTCCCGTTCTGCCTCGTCGGGCAGCACTGAGGCGAGGAACGCATCCCACACGCTCGTATCGGCGTCCGGGTCGTAGGCGCCCCTCGTGACCTTGGTGAGTCGGTCTCGCGGGTCGTGCGGACGGACGGCGCGCGTCCGGAGGTCGAGCGTCCCGTTCGCGCAGTTGAGTAGGTAGGGGTCGGCGTCGAGGTCGCGCACCGTGGCGGCGAACTCAACCAGAGCCGCAGCGATCTCGAGCACCCCGGCGACGCCCGAGGCGGACTCGCAGCGGGCGACGTCGGACCGGAGCTGCTTGTCCGCGATGGAATCGGCCAGCGCGTCGCGCAGCACCTCGAGCACCGCGCGGCGGGCGCGGCCCTTGTCGTCCTCGGCCCAGCGCTGCCCGTCGAAGTAGTGCCAGCCGATCCCGTGGACATGTAGCAGCCGGTCAGCATGCGAGGCAGCGAGCCGGTAGGCCATGCGGACCTGACCGGAGTGCTGCTCCCCCGAGCCAGACACCGGGCGCCCGTCCTCGTCGTACTGGTCGGCGGTTGCGTGGGTCGTGTCGTAGGTCGTCACAGGTCCGCTCCCTTCACTCGGACGTGGAAGCCGTCCCGCTCGGCTCTCGCCACAAGGTCAGCGAGGCGGTCGCGGCGCACGAGCCAGCCACGGCGCGCGGACAGGTACTGAGCCGGAATCCCGTTGTCTCGCAGGAAGTCCCGCAGCGCGCCCCGGACGAGGGCATGGCGGGCACTCTCGGGGTAGACGAACATCGGTCGCACCTACGCCACCTCCTCGTCACACACGAGGGCAGCCCAGGCGGTCCCGTGCCGCTCTGTCGCCTCTCGGCGGGCGAGCCCTAGGGACTCCGCAGCCTGAGCGCTCAGCAACTCCTGTGCGAGCGCCTGAGCCGCAACGCGGTTCGCGTGCATCACCCCGAGGTCGTAGCCGGCGCACCACGCCGCGTGACACTCTGCAGCCACTTCCTCCGCTGTCCAGGTACTCACAGCGCACCCCCAAGGGTGTCGAGCACCGCGAACGGCACGGCCGTGAGGCGCACGAGGGACAGGTCGGCGCGTAGACCGCGCTCACGGGTCCGCGTCACCTTGCGCTCAGCCGCGGGGAGGTTCGTGTAGAACTGCACCACGAGCACCCCGTCGGCCCGCTCACTGACGACACGCAGCGCGTAGTCGTGGCGACGAGCGCGGGCGGTCAGGTCGGCGGTAGACTGTGACTCGACGCCGCCAAACGTCTTCGGGTCCGCCTCGTGACTGCCCATCGCGGGGCGGATTCTTTTTGTGCTCAAGCGGGCTCACCCCGCAGCAGCAGGGCCAGCCTGTCGCGCTGGGCGGTGGTGAGTGGCGGCCACTCGGCCACTCTCTTGGCTACGTGCTCGGCCAGGCTGTCGCGGCGGGCGTCGGCGGTCCTAGACATCGGCATCACCGCTCGCAGTGGCGACCGGCTGAAGCAGGGCCTCAACATCGGCGAGGTCGACACGGATCGTGCGCGGCCCCAAGCGGTACGCCTTCAGGCGCCCAGCAGCGATACGGCGACGAATGGTTAGGGGGTGAACTCCGAGATAGTCGGCGGCGGCCTCCATCGTCACGAGGTGACGGCGGCCAGCCGGGGCGGCTGTCTTGCGAGGCATTCCAAGGCTCCTGAGAAACACGAACGCCGAGCGCACGTCACCCTCTTTAGGTGTTCGTGTCACTCGGCGGCTTCAGAGGAAACCGGGAAGCATCGCGCCTCCGTGGCTTGGCCTCGCGCCACTGCCACTTCCTGAGCGGTCCCGACTCTCCCGGTTATGGCCTCGCGCCTCGGGGCCTCGCGCCCCGCCAGTGTCTTGGACTGACTCGGTGTTCTCTTGTGCCGCCCATAGTAGCGGACAGTCCGGTGCAATGACCAACTAGCGCTATACGCCGGGCGAGTCTCGATCGCCGGCCTGCCCTCGCGGGATCGTCTCGACGTGCTCAAATCGGAAGCGAACTCCCTTGCCTACCGGCAAAATTCGCACGGTCATGAGAGTGCGGATCACTTCCCGCTTGTCCGGCAGGGAGAGGCGGTCGAACGCGGCTGCCACGTCCTCGGCTCCGAGCAATCGTGTCACGGGCGAGGCACCGTTGGCCGCGTCGATCTTGCGCTCGAGGTCGGCTATCTGATCGGTGAGCCGCTGCGCTGAGTCCTTCACGGCCTCGCGGGTCATGAGCCCCAGGGCGAGCAGTTCGGCCAGTCCGTCGCGCCGGTCGCGCAACTCGACCACCTCGGCGCGGAGCGCGTTGACGTCGACGGGCGCGCGGAACAGGTCGGCCGCGTCGGGGCGGCTCAAGATGCCCACCACGGTGGCGCGCACCACCTCGTCGACGTCGTCCATGCCGCGCCCGCCATAACACTTCCGGCACCGGTAGATCATGCGCTGCTGGGCGTTGCTCGTGGCGAACATGCGCTCGTCGTCGCAGTCCTCGCGCCCGCAGCAGACGAGGCCGCTCAGTAGGTACTTGGTCGTGGTCGAGGGCGCGGCCTTGCGTCGGGGGTCGGTCAGGAGCGCCTTGAGCCGGTCGGCCGTGTCGTCGTCAAGGATGCGCGGCATTTTGCCCGCTCCGTAGTCCACGCCGCGGGAGACTGCCCGCCCCGTGAGGCGAGGGCTCGTGAGTGCCCGCTTCACGGCCGTCACGCTCCACTTGCCACCCGTCGAGGTCGTGACGCCTCGCCCGTTCCAGTCGGCAGCCACAGAGGCGAGCGTGGCGCCCTTCAGCACCTTGCGCGCGGCCTTGCGCAGCTCGGCCGCCTCGGACGCGACGACTCGCACCTCGGCCCCCTCGCGGTCGAACCCGAACGGCCTACGGGACCACAGCACGCGGCCCGCCTGTGCTCGCTGTCGGTTCGCGCTCACCTGTCGTAGCGCCTTCTGCTCCCCCTCGTAGGTGGCCCATGCGGTCACGGTACGCGCCACGGCCCGGCCGGCAGGGTTGCTGAGGTCGATGTGCCCGCTCTTGACGGCGTGCACGTTCACCCCCAGGTCGATCACCCGCTCGAGGTCGCGGGTCACGCGCACGAGGCGGTCGACGTGCCAGACGACGATGCGCTCGGGGTTGCTGTCGAGCAGCGCCTCGAACGCTGGGCGCGTCTTCCCACTGGTGGCGCTGCGGTCGTTGTCCTCGAAGACCTCGCGGACGGCCCAGCCCTTGGACGCGCAGAACTCGCGGCACTCGTCCAGTTGGCGCGTCACAGCGGCGGCCTCGCCGGTCTTGTCCTCAGACTGCCGCACATAGATGGTGGCGCTCGTCATTTCAACAACCCCTCGGCCAGCGCGCGCACATTGGGCCACTCACGCTCCATCAGCATGTGCCACGTCGAGTAGGTCGCGGGCAGCAACTCAGGCATGAGGGATTCGGCCTCGTAGCGCCCGAGCACCTCTGCATCGTCCGGTTGACCAAGCCACACGCCAGTGATGTAGTCCGCGAAGGTGTACCCCTTACCGTCCTCGTGGTCGAGGCCGTCGAGGGTCAGCAGTGGCCACGTCAGCCGCGCCTCTGCCCAGAGCCCAGCCCAAGTGATGAATGGCGCGTCAGCCGGCTTGCTCCTGTGTAGCGTCAGGCCGTGGCCGTTGCTCCCCTCGTCGATGGCCACCGAAAGCAGTTCGGAGCCGCCACGCATGGTTGCCGCCACGGCGTGGCCCGCCTCGTGATACGCGGCCAATGTCCGCTGCTCGTGTCTCATGTCTAAAAGGGTACCTCTTGACAACGGGGACCATCATGGCGATCTCCTTGCGCGCACCCTCCTCCATGAGGGCGCGCCGGCCCTCCTCGCGGACGTCCTGGGCCTGGGCTCGCAGGACCTCGGCCAACGGTGTGCCGCGCTCGACGGCCACGACGATGCCGTCGACGAAGCGGCTCAGACTGAGCAGGCCGGTGCGCCGGGCCAACCCCTCGAGCGCGGTGGGCAGGTTTGCGCCTGCTCGCGCGTCTGCGAGGCAGCGACGCAGCTCGTCCGCCAGCTCGCCGTGCGAGAGGCGGCAGACCCGCTCGAGCGCACCGGTCGCTCCCTCGCCCGCGCTGACGGCGAGCGCGAGCAGCTCTGCGACCGTGGGGAACTCGGCCAGCATGCGCTGCTCACGCCGACGGGCCACGCGAGACAGTTGGACGTCGCGGGCAACGACTCCCGAGACCGCTCCGACAAAGACCAGTAGGACGAGCATGACGACCGACAGACGGCCCTTGCTGGCGGCCGTCACGCCGGTGAGGAGCACCGCGACGACCGCCCCGACGAAGCCCCATACGACCTGCTCGGCCCTGAAGCCGTCCAGGTCCGGCGGCTTGCCGGCCCGCAGCTGGCGACGCACCACGCTCGCTGATCCTCCGAGCAGCCCGTCGACGCGTGCACCGAGCCGCTTGACGTACGGTGCGGCGAGAGCGCCCAGCCCGAAAAAGGCTGGACCCGTGCTGGCGGTGGCGAGCAGCCGGGAGGGCCGGACGGTGTCACGCAGATAGGGCTCGAGGCGGTCGTCCAGCCCGGGGCGTCGCATCACCGGCAAGCCGGCGATGACGAGGGCAATCCCGGCGAGGCTGAGGATTCCCACCGTGGCGCCGGCCCAGGACCAGCCGGAGCCGGGAAGCCAGACCAGCACCGCATCGGACGCACTCACCGGAGGACCCGCTCTTCCTCGGGCAGTCGACCGATCCACACCATGATCCGGTACGCCACGACGCAGAGCACGGCGCCGATGAGGAGGATGACCCACCCCACCGGACGGGAGTACGCAGCCAGAGACTGACCCCGCATCGCGAGCATGCCGAGGACGACCCACGGTGCGGCGACCGCCAGCCGCGCTGCCCCGACGGTCCAGCTCTGCCTCGTCTCGAGCTCGGACCGGGTCCGGGCGTCCTCCCGGAGGAAGGCCGAGAGCGTGCGCAGCAGGGTGCCGAGCTCGCTGCCGCCCACCTCCCGTGCGATCCGGAGCGACTCGACGAGTCGGTCCGCGACCGGGTCGCGCAACCGCTCCTTGAGCCGGTCGAGGCAGTCGTGGAACCGTCCGGTGGTGCGGTAGTCCTCGGCGAACGCGGCGAAGGCGGGGCGCAGCTCCTCCGGGCCCCGAACGGCAAGTTGGGCGAGCGCCTCGGGAAGGGCGAGTCCGGCTCGGATTCCGGACGTGATGTTGTCGACCGCATCGGGCCACAGGTCACGCAGCTTGTTCCGCCGTGCCCGTGCGCGAGACCGCACCAGGGTCACCGGGCCGAGGCCGGCCATCAGCGCGAAACTCAGCGCGATGGGCACCACCCCCACGAAGAGCATGACGCCGAGGAAGACGAGCACGAACAGCACCACGGAGCCGACGACGAGGTTGCCGGGAGTGACGGCTGCGTAGCCGGCCTGGGTCAGGTGGTCGCGAAGGTGGGCGAGGACTCCGCCGTCACGCGACTTCGCCGGCCGCTCCTGTTGCGGCCAGAAGGACCAGTAGATGCAGAACACGCCGAGTCCGAAGACCGTGCCGACGACGATGGGCGACATCAGCGCGGCCCCTGGGCGAGTAGGGCTGCGAGGTCGTAGCCGGCCCGTTCGAACGCCTCACGGTGCGGCGGGAATCCATCAGCGCGCTCGAGCCGGCCGGCCCGCGTCACGAAGAGGTCTGCGACCTCGATGACGTCGCCCTCGGCCCGTCCTGGAACAGCCACGATCTCGCGCACCCGGCGGCTGCCGTCCCGCTCCAGGGCGACGTGGATGACGATGTCGACCGAGGCCGCGACGGTCGGGACGACGAAGCGGCTCGAGACGTTGTCGCCGGCCAGCAGCGGCAAGGTGCACATCTTCGTGACGGCCTCGCGAGCACTGTTGGCGTGCACCGTGCACATGCCCGGCACCCCGCTGTTGAGCGCTATGAGCAGGTCGAGGCTCTCCTCCTGGCGCACCTCCCCGACGATGATCCGGGACGGTCGCATTCGGAGCGCTTCCTTCACGAGTCGTCGCAACGGCACCTCGCCGGTGCCCTCGAGGCTCGGCTGCCGACACTGCATGGCGGCGACATCGCGAAGCGGGATCCGCAGCTCGAAGACCTCCTCGCAGGTCACGACCCGGTCGCGCGGAGGGATGGCGGCGGACAGGCAGTTGAGCAGGGTGGTCTTGCCGGCTTGCGTGCCGCCCGCCACGAGAATGTTCAGCCCACTGGCGACCGCCGCCTCGAGGAACGTCGCGGCCTGCTTCGTCAGGGTGCCCAGGCGAACCAGGTCGTCGAGATGGTCCGCCTTGACGACGAACTTGCGGATGTTGACCTGCCAGTGCTCCCGGCTGATGTCGGGGATGACGACGTGCAACCGTGAGCCGTCGGGCAGCGTGGCGTCGACGAACGGTGACGAGAGGTCCACCCGGCGCCCACTGCTCTTGAGCATCCGCTCGACGAGGTCGCGCACGTCGTCCGCGCTGAGGATCGTCGGCGTCAGCTCTGCTGCCCCACCGCGCGCCACGAAGACCCGGGATGGCTGGTTGATCCAGATTTCCTCGACCTCAGGATCGTCGAAGTACTGCTGTAGGGGGCCGTAGCCGGCAACCACCGACAGGATCGAGCGGACCGCGTCGCCGGGGTCCCCGAGAACCGGCAGGCCGCCATGGAGCGACCGTTCGTCGTACTCCTGCACGGCGTCGAGCACGAGCTGACGCATCTCGGCGTGGTCGCGTGCAGGGTCGATGCCGGAGCGACGGATCAGCTCTCGGACGTCCCCCTCGATCCGGGCGACCGCTTCGTGTGTCGACATCAGGCCCCCTGCGTTCGCTGCGAGCCATCCTGCCCCGGAACGGCGGATGGCGCTCGTCGAAACTAGCGCGATGGGGACTCAGCGGGGGCAAACGGCACCCGATCACTGTGGATAACCGCCAACGCGCGACAGCCATGACGGACATGTGTGGATATCCGAGAACGCAGTTCCGCGGTTTCTGCTGCCATGGTGCGGGAAAGGAGCGACCCCATGCGCCTGATCTGGACCGTCGTCGATACCGGACAGGCGAGCGCGGGCTTTACGGACGTGCTCGTCGAGGCGCCCGAGGGCGCGACCCTCGGCGACGTCGTGGACGACCTGCACCGCTGCGTGGGGTGCGCGGAGGGGGCGGTGCTCAGCTCGGGTGGCCGTCCGCTGGACCTGGCCCAGCCGTTGGGCGAGCCACCGCTCCTGCACGGAGCGACCCTCGCGCTCGGCCGCGCAGCCGTCGGCAGTATGACGCTGGGCTCGGAAGCGCTGATCCACCTCGACGTGGTGGGCGGGCCCGGTGCTGGGACCGTCGTTGCCTTGGGACGCGGTACACATGTGGTCGGCCGCAGTGGCGAGTGCACCGTCCGTCTCGAGGACAGCACCGTGTCCCGCCGCCATCTCGAGCTGTCGGTCGGCTCGACCGGGGTCACCGTGCGCGCCCTCACGCCGACCAACACGTCCTCCGTGAACGAGGTGGAACTGGGCGGTGTACCGACCACCGTCCGGATCGGTGACCGCGTCAGAGTCGGCTCGACGACACTGACCCTCCGCGTCGCATCGGTGCGTCCGGCAGCGACGACGAGCGCCGCAGGCAGGTGCCGGGTGCACCGACCGCCGCGGTTCTCCAGCACGCCGCCCATACCGCAGATCGAGTTTCCGACGCGACCCGAGAGGCCGCAGGGCAGCCGGTTACCCCTCATCGCGGCGTTGGTGCCGATGGCCTTGTCGGTTGTGCTCGCGGTAGTCCTGCGCTCCCCCGTGATGATGCTGTTCGCCATGCTCACGCCGGCGATGCTCCTCGGGCAGTGGTGGAGTGACCGCAGACACGGTCGGACCTCCTATCGCAGACAGCTGGCCGACCATGCCGCGAGCCGGCGACGCGCCGAGACGGCGCTGCGCGAGGCGCTGGACCGGGAGTACGTCGTCCGGCACGAGGAGGCGCCGGATCTCGCGATGGCGGCACTCGTCGTGTCGTCCGTGAGCACCCGCCTGTGGGAACGACGACCGGGAGATCCCGACTATCTCGCCCTGCGCCTGGGGGTTGGTCCTCAACAGCCGCGCACGACCGTCACCGGCGACGCGGCCGACCTGCTTGACGTGCCCCTGTTGGAGGTGCCCCAAGTGCTGCGCCTGCGCGAGCTCGGCGTGCTCGGGGTGGCCGGGCCCCGGGACCGGACCCTCGCGGTTGCGCGCAGCATGATCGGTCAGCTGTGCGCCTGGCACTCTCCCCGAGCCCTTCGGCTGGTCGTGCTGACGGCCGCTGCCGCGGCGGCTGAGGCGTGGTGGTGGACGGCCCGGCTACCGCACCTGGCACCCCTCGGGCCGACGTGTGTCGCGGCGATCGGCGACCTGACCCACGGGGACTCCGTTGAGCGGCGGGTCGCAGAGCTCACGGCGCTGGTCACGGAGCGCAGCGGATCCCGGGCCGACACCTCCAACTGGCCCGATCTTGTCGTCGTGGTCGACGGGTGCGAGCGGCTGCGCCGGGAGCCCGGCGTCGCGGAGCTGTTCCAGCGTGGGCCCACGGTCGGCATCCACTTCCTCTGTCTGGACGAGGACGCCACCCGCCTGCCGGTCGAGGCGGCGGCGCAGGTCGTCGTCGAGTCCGGGCCGAGGGCTGCGGCACGGCTCGACGGGGCTGGGCAGGCATCCGCCACGTTCGTCCCGGACCTGCCCGACCGGGCCTGGGCCGAGGCGTTGTCCGAGGAGCTGGCGCCGCTGGAGGACGCCACACCTGACCCGGACGGGCCGGCGCTGCCCGACCGAGTCGACTTCGTCGAACTGCACCGCCTCAGTGACACCTGCGCCGACCCGTTGGACGCTGCCGCAGTCGCGAATCGGTGGCGCGCGCGGCGCCATGGCGGCCCGATGGCTGTCCTGGGTGCCAGCGAGGGTGGTCCGCTCGTCCTCGACCTGGTGCGTGACGGCCCGCACGCCCTCGTCGGTGGCACGACGGGCGCGGGCAAGTCCGAGCTGCTCCAAACCCTCGTCGCCAGCCTCGCCGTCCACTCACCCCCCGACGAGCTCAACTTCGTCCTCGTCGACTACAAGGGCGGCTCCGCCTTCCGGGACTGCGCCGACCTGCCGCACGTGGTCGGCGTCGTGACCGACCTTGACGAGCACCTCACGGCGCGCGCCCTGACTTCGCTCGGGGCCGAGCTGAAACGCCGCGAACGGTTGCTCGCCGGGGTGGGCGCCAAAGACCTCGATGACTACCGGCGTTTCGCCGCTCGGGGACAGGAGCTCGGACTCGCACCTGAGCCCCTCCCCCGGCTGGTGATCGTCGTGGACGAGTTCAAGGTGCTGGCCGAGGAGCTGCCTGACTTCATCGGCGGCCTGGTCCGACTGGCTGCGGTGGGCCGCTCGCTCGGGATCCACCTCGTTCTGGCGACCCAGCGCCCGGCGGGCATCGTCTCCGCCGACATGCGGGCCAACGTCTCGCTGCGCATCGCCCTTCGCATGCGTGACCGGACGGACAGCGACGACGTCATCGAGGCGCCGGATGCAGCGGCGATACCAGAGCGTCTGGCCGGCCGCGCCTACCTGCGCGCGGGCCCAGAGCGCCTCGTCTCGGTCCAGGTCGCCCACGCCGGTCACCCAAGCCGTTCTGCCTCCGAGACCGGCCTCGCCCACCCGGTCGTCCGCCGCCTCCGCTGGGGCGACGTCATGGCTCCCCTACCGCGGGACATCAGCGCGGAGCCCGCGGTCGGAACGCAGACCGAGCTTCAACTGGTGGCCGCGAGCCTGACCGACGCTGCAGAGCGGCTCCGCCTGCCACCGCCCAGCTCGCCGTGGTTGCCGCCCCTGCCAGAGATGGTTCGGCCCACGGAGCTCCACCGTGGAACCGACGAGCTCGCACCGGCGCTCGGCGACGACCGGGCCGTCCCCCTCGGCTTGGTGGACCGCCCAGCGGAGCAGCGGCAGAGCCCCCTCACGTGGCACCCCCACGAGGATGGGCACCTCGGTGTCGCTGGGGGCGCGCGGACCGGCCGGACGACGACGGTCATCGCCGTGGCGCTGCGTCTTGCCGAGCGGTTCTCGCCCGGCGAGCTGCACGTGCACCTCATCGAAGGCACGCCCGGCACCCTGGCGTGCCTCTCCGCCCTCCCGCACTGCGGTTCGATCACCGGCACCGAGGACGTCCAACGTGTCCGCCGTGCGATCCGTCGCCTGACCGAAGGGATCCACTCCGCACGACGCACCGTGGTCCTCGTCGACGGCTGGGAGGCGATCACTGCGGCACTCGACGAGCTGGACCAGGGCGAGAGCACCGAACGGCTGGTCGGGCTCGTGCGCGACGGGCTCTCGAGAGGAGTGACCGTCGTGGTGACCGGCGGCCGGGCAGTGGCCTCGGGGCGGCTGGGCAGTCTCCTGCAACGCCGGCTGCTGCTCGACATGCCGGACCCGGTCGACCTGACGCTGGCCGGCATCGGGCCGGCGGCTGCCAACCGTCACCGACCGCCCGGCCGCGCGCTCGACGCCCGGGACGAGGCCGAGGTCCAGCTCAGCCTTCCCGGGGACGACCCGACCGCCGACCTTGGTGCCCTCGCCCGCGCCGTTGCCGATGCCGTGGCCAGTCGGCACGGTGACTGCCCGGTGAGCGAGCGTCCCTGGCGGCTGGCGCCACTCCCCGAGCACATCCCGATCGACGAGCTTCCCACCACCGCCACCACCCCCGGCGAGCACGTCGCGATCGGCGTGGGTGGCGACGACGTGGTGCCGCTGGGCTTCGACCTGGGCCGTGACGAGCGACGAGTCCTCGTGCTCGGTCCGCCCGGCAGTGGCCGGTCAACCCTGCTGCACACGCTGGCGGTGCAGCTGCGCCGACAGGATCGCGATCGCGACATAGCGCTCGTGGCCCCGCGCCGCTCCCCGTTGCGACAGCTGGAGGGGCATTCCCGCTGCCACGTTCTCGCCCCCGACGAGTGCGATCGCTTCGTCGCACTCCGCCGGGAGCGCCCCGAGCTCGCCGTCCTCGTCGACGACTGTGACCGCCTCGAGGGCACTCCGCTGGAGTCGGCCCTGGTGGAGGCGACTCGACTCGTCGAGAGCGCCGGGGGCCTGGTCGCCGTCGCTCTCGACACGCGGCGTGCATCGACCGCATTTCGTGGGCTGGTCCCGGAGGTCAGCCGCGGGGGCGTCGGGGTGGTCCTCTGCCCGGGCGCTGCCACCGACGGGGAGCTGCTCCGAGCCAGGGTCGAGGTGCAATCCGCGCGAGTCCCCGGGCGCGGTGTGCTCGTCACGGACGGTGTCCCGACGCCCATCCAGGTGGCGATCCCAGCACGGCAGCACCCGACCATCGGGTGATCGCATGGCCGTATGCCGCCCACCCCTGCCGCCAGCAGACCGCTCCCCTCGTCCCAGCAGACCGCTCCCCTGGTCGGCGGTGCAGGCGGCCCGCGGCCACACCTCAGTGCTCAGCGGCGGTGAGCCGTGGCCACGGGCAGATGGGTGCGGGGCGCCAGCCGTGGGCCACGGCGGGGCCGATGGTGACCGGCCAAACCGAGCAGCTGCTGGACCCGAAACCGGTGACCGCGGTAGGGCTCGAGCAGCTCAGCGAGACCGCGGTCGTCGGTGGGATGGCCGGCCAGCGCCCAGCCGATGTCTTTGGCGACATGGAAGTCACCGAAGCTCACGGCGTCCGGGTCGCCGAGGGCCCGCTGTGCGGTCTCCGCCGCCGTCCAGACCCCCACCCCGGGCACCGCCCGCAGCCGCTGGCGCGCCTGTGACCAGGGCAGGTCCACGACCTGCTCGAGCCGACCCGCGACCCGCGCCGCCGCCACGACGGCCCGGGAGCGAGCCGGGTCCACGGCGGCCCGAAGGAACTCCCACGACGGGATGGTTGCCCACCCCCGGGCGGACGGCGGTGCGTACAGGCGATCCGCGAAAGGCCCCGGCGCCGGTTCGCCGAAGCGCCGTACGAGCCGGCGGTAGCCGGCGAAGGCCTCGTGTCCCGTCACCTTCTGCTCGATGATCGCCGGCACGAGTGCGTCGAGGACGAGTCGGGACCGAGGCACCCGCCAATGGCTGAACCGTCGCCACGCCTCCTGGACCGGTGGATGGAGGGGACAGAACCCCGTCGGGTCGTCGCTGGCTCCGAGCAGGCTGGGCACGGAGTCCAGCAACCAGTCCGCACCGCGGCCCCACGCCCGCGCCTCGACGGCCGACTCGGCTGAGCGGCATACGAGGTGGATCGTCCCAGGCCCGGCCGGTGTCTGCGCTGCCCGCGCGAAGCCGGCGGGACCGCCATACCAAGAAGTGGGGTCACCCGACCCGCGCCGGAAGGCCATCAGCTGTGCCTCGAGGTGGACCGGCCGATCGGCGCGCCACACGCGGAGCCGGCCGGACGTCATGACGACCAGTCTCCCCCGAGGTGCGCGGCGCCACGGAATGGGGTGGCGCCGCAGCGCGTTGGCCCCGTCATGGACACCCCCAACTACGTCCCGAGCCCGCGCCCGTTCGTCAGGGACCAGGTCGACGAGGTCGAGGCACGCGGCACCACCGACGGCGTCCTCATGCAGGGCCGGCCGATCGTGGTCGTCTCCATGCGGGGCGCCCGGACCGGGGCTCTGCGCAAGGTGCCCCTCATGCGCGTCGAGCACGCTGGTCGCTACGCGCTCGTGGGCAGCCAGGGTGGCAGCCCCAAGCACCCGCTCTGGGTGCACAACCTTCGCGCGCACCCCGAGGTGACCCTCCAGGACGGGAACCGCTCGGCCACCTACCAGGCTCACGAGTTGAGCGGGCCGGAGCGCGAGGAATGGTGGACCCGGGCCGTGGACGGCTTCCCGCCCTACGCCGACTACCAGACCAAGACCGACCGGCTGATCCCCGTCTTCCTCCTCCAGGAGGTCTGAGTCACGCCCGCGGCGCCAGCTCCTCCCGGCGGCGGTCGGCCAGCAGATGGTGGCGCCGGGCGTAGAGCCACCCGAACAGGGCACAGGACACGTCGACGATGGTCACGATGAAGCGAGAGACGATGGCGACGGCACCGGCCGCGGCGACCGGGATCGCGGTCGCAAGGATGAGGGTCAGCAGTCCCTCCCGAGCGCCGAGCCCTGCCGGCAGGATCACCGTCAGCATCCCCAGGGAGACGGACAGCGCATAACCGGTCAGGGCGGCCACGCCCAAGTGTGGATGCGGCTCGGGGCCGGCGACGGCACGCGCCAGCAACAGGGTGTGCAGCCCGAAGGTGACCCACACGAGGATGAACAGCAGAACGGCGCTGCCGACCGCCCGGCCCGACAGGTCGTGCTCGAGCGGCTCGCGCCGGAGGATCCGGAGCAGACTGCCGATGAGGCGGTTGAGGATTCGGGGCACGAGCAGGACGGCGACCACTGGCAGTGCGAGCAGCGTCCACCAGTCGAAGCCGTCGGCCTCGCGGCGGATGAGGTAGGACGCCGCCGGCAGGCCGACGACGAACCCGGTCAGCAGCGAGAACCCGAGGGCGAGCAGGCCCGCGACAGCGGTACGGCGGCGCGGCACCTTGAGGCTGCTCGCCATGTCGGCCTGGACGAGGACCGACCAGAGCGAGCCGGGCAGGTACTTGCCCAGCTGCCCCACGAAGTAGACACCGCTCGCGGGGGCGAGCTCGAGGGGCGATCCGAGGTCCGCCAGCAGGACCCGCCAGCCGAGCATCGTCAGCCACGTCCCGGCGAGCGCCGCGAGGGTCGAGAGCAGGAACGCCCCGACCGAGATCCGGCTGAGGTGGACGGACACGTCGGCCCAGTTGGTGACGACGGCGTACGCCACGGCGGCGACGGTCAGGACCGCCACGGCGACGCGGATCGCCGTCAGAACGCGTCGGCGAGTCACCACTCCTGTGCCTTGGGGACGGCGGACCGACGCCTGATCGTCATGGTCCTCGACTGTAGTGCCGATGGGAGTCGTTCCCGAACGGGCACCGGCATGCGCACGGCATACGCGCCGTGCCCCTCTAGGCTTACCTCTGATGGACATGGACGACGTGTGGCTCGTGGTGCCGCTCTACAACGAGGCCGAGGTCATCGGCGACGTCGTGAGCGCGGCTCTCGAGACGTTCCCGAACGTCGTCTGCGTCGACGACGGGTCACGGGACCACTCGGCCGACCGGGCCGAAGCCGCAGGCGCGACCGTCGTCCGGCACCCGGGAAACCTGGGACAGGGGGCTGCCCTGCAGACGGGCTTCGAGTACGCCCTCCGCGACCCCCTGATGCGCTACGTCGTCACCTTCGACGCGGACGGCCAACACCAGACGAGTGACGTGGAAGTCATGGTCGCCCGGCTGCGGGAGGGCGATGTCGATGTCGTCTTCGGCTCGCGCTTCCTCGACGACCGCAGCGAGGCGACCGCACTCAAGCGGCTGGTGCTCCGGCTGGCCGTCGCCTGGACCAACCTGACCACGAACACCAGGCTCACCGACGCTCACAACGGGCTGCGGGTGCTCAGCCGACCCGTGGTCGAGCGCCTCGACATCACCCAGAACCGGATGGCCCACGCCTCGGAGATCGTCGCCCAGATCGGCTCGATGCGCATCGACGGCCGGCCGGTGCGGTATGCCGAGGAACCCGTGCACATCCTCTACACCGACTACTCGAAGGCCAAGGGCCAGTCGCTCTGGAACGCGGTCAACATCCTCGCGGAGCTGATCTGGCGATGAAGCAACTCCTGATCCAGCTCATCCTCATCGTCGTCACGTTGGGCATCGCGGCGCGGCTGCTGATCTCCTACGGGCAGAAGGCGCAGGCGTTGCGGCGCCTCGGGCTGCTGCTCTTTGCCGCCTTTGCCGTCTGGTCGATCCTCGACCCGACGGTCTGGACCCGGCTTGCTCAGGCGGTGGGCATTGGTCGCGGTGCGGACCTCATCCTGTACGGACTCGTCGTCGCCTTCTTCGGCTTCGTGGTGACGACCTTCCGTCGTTTCCGGGACATGGAGATCCGGTACACGCGGCTGGCCCGCCGTCTCGCGTTGGACGAGGCCCGGCCGCCACGCGGCACCACCGAACGCGGGCGTGGGAGGCACGAGGCAGAGGACGGGGCCGCTACTCTCGACCAGCCGAGTCCCCCTCTGCCTGCCGACCCGGAGCTGCCCTGATGCCGACCGACCTTCCCCGCGACGAACGGGAGCCAGTAGACGACGATGCCTACGTCGTCGACACCCGGCGCTCGCGATCCCGTAGATCGAGTGCCACCGGCGAGCGCCGAGCGCCCGGGATCACTCAGTCCAAGACGGGGTGGGATGCACGGCCCGAGAACGACGATGCGTATGTGGTCGACACCCGGCGCCAGCGCCCTAGGCGCCCCGAGCGGGACCGCGGTGAGCGGCATACGGATGTGCCTGTCGCCCGGCCGCGCCGACGGCGTCGGACGGGGCGCACGATCCTTCTGCTCGTGGTTCTCCTCGTCGTCGCGTGGTTGGCGTTCATGGTGTGGGTGCCGGTCAACGCGTGGAACAACGTGGCCCGCGTCGACAACATCCCGGGCGGCTCCCGACCGACGGACACGTCGGGCTACAACTACCTCCTCGTCGGCTCTGACAGCCGCGCCGGGCTCACCAAGGCCCAACGCAAGGAGTACGCCACCGGCAACGCCGAGGGCAAGCGGACCGACACGATCATGCTCGTGCACGTCTCCGAGAGCGGCGGCAAACCGGTCCTCGTCTCCATCCCGCGCGACTCCTACGTCCCGATCCCCGGCTATGGCAGCAACAAGATCAACGCCGCCTTCTCCTTCGGCGACGCGAAGCTGCTGACCGAGACCGTCGAACAGGTCACCGGCATCCACATCGACGGCTACCTCGAGATCGGGCTCGGCGGCTTCGCCGGCATGGTCGACTCCCTCGACGGGGTCAACATCTGCGTGCCACGCAACATGACCGACAAGAAGGCCGGTATCAACCTCAAGAAGGGCTGCCAGACGTTGGGCGGCAAGGACGCTCTCGGCTACGTCCGCAGCCGCTACGAGGACCCGCTCGGTGACATCGGCCGGGCCAACCGGCAGCGACAGTTCCTCGGTGCCGTCATGAAGAAGGCAGCGACGCCAGCCACCGTCCTGATCCCCTGGCGGTACAAGGGGTTCGCCGACGCGGTCGGCTCCGGCATCATCGTCGGGGAGCAGACAGGACTGATGGACGCGGTGCGGATCCTGCAGGCCATGCGCAGCGTCAGCAACGACGAGGGCCTGTCGCTCACGGTGCCGATCGAGACCATGTCGCTGCCGACCCGCAACGCCGGGGTCGCAGTCAAGTGGAACACGGCCCAGGCCAAGGCGCTGTTCCGGGCGCTCAAGGACGACGAACCGCTCACCTCGCCCCCGGCCGGGACCACGATCCACCAGTGATGGTCCGGTCGTAGGCTCGCGTCGTGCTCTCCCCCGCGAAGATTCTGGACGACCTGCAGGCCTCCGACCCCGGCCGACCCCGCCTGACCTGGTACGACGACGAGCCGGGTCCCACCCAGGGCGAACGCATCGAGCTGTCGGCTCGCGTGCTCGCCAACTGGGTGGCCAAGGCGGCCAACCTCCTGCAGGACGACCTGGCCGCGGAGCCGGGCACCACCGTCGGCCTGGACCTGCCGACCCACTGGCGTGCGGCCTACTGGGCGCTCGCGACCTGGTCGGTCGGTGCGACGGTGGTGACCGGGGACGAGGCCATCGAGTCAGACGTCCTCGTCACGGACGACCCCACCCGCGCTGCCGCACACGGCGGGGACGCCGTGCTCGTCACGCTCGCTGCGCTGGCGCGCAGTCACCCCGACGCCGGTATGGCGCCCAACGCGGTGGACGAGGCACGTGAGCTCTCGACCCACGGTGACGTCTTCACGCCGTTCGCCGACCCCGAGGCCGGCGACGTGGCCCTGGTCGCCGACGGCGCCTCGACCCCGTATGGCGCTCTCGTCACATCGCAGAGCCCTTGGGGGCCGCGGCCCCGGGTCGCCGTGGCAGCGCCGCTTCCTGAGGCCCTGACCGCGACCCTCGCCGCGTGGTGCGCCGACGGATCCGTAGTGCTGTCACGTGGGCCGGCCGCTGGCACTGCCGCTCGCCACGCCGCGGAGGGCGTGACGGCAACGTACCGAGCGGCGCACTGACTGAGGCCCTTGGGGACCGGGACCCTTGTTCGTCCCAGGCCCGGTTTGAACGTCAGGGCCGGAAGCCGGGCAGCGTCTGGGCCAGCCGGGCCAGGGCCTCGCCACTGTACGGCTCGAAGACCGCGGGCCGATGTCGTCCCTGCGGGACGATGACGGAAACGATGGACAGCGACGGTTTCGCGGCCCGGAGGAACCGGGACGTCGTCGGGTAGCCGAGGTGGTCCTGCCGAGAGGCGAACGCCCAGAGGGCCACGGGCGGTCGTGACCCGGCCGCGAGACGGGGAGGTCGTACGGTCGCGCTGCGCAGGGCTGAAGGGGGTGTAGCTGGGGCCGAAGTCCGGGCCGGAAGTAGCCCTCCATGATGATGCCGGCCCCGAAGACGTCCGGATGGCGCATGGTCAATAGCGCGGAGCACCATGCGCCGTCGGAGAGCCGCATCGGCGTTGAGCAGCACTTGGACGATTCGAGAGACGAGGCGAAGCGGCCGGTTCCGCAGTCGTGGTCGGCCGAGCACGACAAAGACGAGCATCGCCACGGCCACGACAGCGACGACGACAACCACTCCCGGATCGGTGAGCTCCTCCGGAACCTGTCGGACAGGGACCGCAGACAGGAGCGAATATGACTCCAAGCGCTGTGAACACCCCGCTAACTGGCTGTGCCTCCCCCGTGCGGCCGCTGAGTGGTGGTCAGCGCGCCGTTCGAGCGGTCAGGCCGACAGGCGGTCGAAGAGGGACCACGTCCGAGAGGCCACAACGCCGGTGCTGGCGAGCCCCCCTCGTGCCTGCGCCGCCTTGACCGCGTCGCGGGTGGCTGCGTCGTAGGTGCCGGTGACGGGCACCCCGAGGATCCGTTGCACCTCAGCGACGGCGGGTCCCGTGTCGCCCGGGCGCAGGACCGTGGCGCGGTTCGCCACGAACGGGAAGTCTCGCTGCTCGAGCACGTCCCAGACCTCGGGGGTCACGACACCGGTCGCCGGCATCGCCTGGCCGATCTGAAGCGCCGTCACCATGCGTCGGGTCATGGAGCCGAACACACCGTCGACGGCGAGCCCGCCCAGCGCGCGCTGGAGGAAGCGCACGGCGGCCCCCCGCGCCCCGAGGGCGAGGACAACGTCCTTGTATGGCGTGTAGGCCGTCGTCGTGGACACGGTCGCCACCGCCGGGGTCACCGTCGGCGGGCGCAGCACCGCGAAGGCGCGGGCCGCCGGCACCTCGGGCACCTGTTGCTCCGTGAAGGCAACTGCTGAGGCAGTGCCCCAGCCCTTCGAGAAGAGCACCTGCTGCGTGTGGGCGTCCGCGACGCCCGTCACCGTGACTCCGATGAACTTCTGGTACTGCTTCACCCTTGCCTCCGTCATGGGGCCGAACCAGGCCGTCGTCGGCAGCGTGCCCAGCGCCGCCTGCAACCTGCGCACCGACTCGGACGTCATGCCGTACCGGAGCGTCGAATACTTCTGTGGTGCCGCGCTCCTCCATCCCTGCGAGAAGAGCAGCTGTTGCGTGGCCGCGTCGGCGATGCCCGTGACGGGCAGCCCGGCGGACTTCTGGTAGGCCTTGACGCGGGCCGTCGTCATGGGTCCGTACCACGCGGTGGTCGGAAGGTTTCCGAGGGCGGCCTGCAGCCTCCGAACCGGCTCCGAGGTCATCCCGTAGCGCAGCGTCGGGTAGGCCGTCTTGATGGGCCCCGGCTGTACAGCAGGCTTGGGTGTCGGCTTGGCCGCACCCTTCGGCGCTGGCGCGCTCGGCGCACTTACCTTCGGCACAGGAGCGGCCGGCGCGGCCTGCTTGGGCGCGGCCAGTGTGGTGGTCGCCTTCGGCGCGACAGCCTTCGGCGCGGCCAGCGAGGTCGTCGCCTTCGGTGACGCCGGGGCGTACGTGCGGGGCAAGCGGGCGGCGGCACTCCAGCCCTTCGAGAAGAGCTGCTGCTGGGTGCGGACGTCTGCCGTGCCCGTGACGGGCACGCCGATGAAGGTCTGGTAGGCCTTCACGCGAGCCGTCGTCATGGGTCCGTACCAGCCCGTCACGGGGAGGTCGCCGAGCGCCGTCTGCAGGCGACTGACGGCATCGGAGGTGACGTTGTAGCTGAGCGTCGAGTACGTCGTCGCGGGAGGCGGGACGGTCACGGTGCCCCCCGGCGTCGTCGGCGGCAGCGAGGTGAGGTAGGTGGTGCGGGCGACCCCCGTCCACCATGACGTGACCTTCGCGGCTCCGTCGTAGGTGAAGCTGAAGTGGATGTGGTCGGTGTGCGGGGACGCGCCGTAGTAGGGGCCCCAGCCGAACGCCGGCGCATCTGGGCGCCCCGTGTTGTAGGCGCGCCAGATCTTCTTGTTGTGGATGATGTACATGATCCCGAAACGCCGCGCCATGGCCCCGGGACGGCCCTGGGCATCCGGCGCGGTCAGCCAGGTGAGAACCGACTGGGCGACCGCCTCCTGCTGCGCATTGTTGACGTTGAGCATCCAGTCCCACGCGCGGCCGTCGTAGTGCTCCGAGATGTCGCTCCCACACGTCCGCCCGATGAGCGAGGTGGTCCCCATGCCGTAGTGGGAGGTCATCAGCTGGGCGAACGCGACGACCCCCGGTCGGGCCAGGGGGTCGCAGACCGTCTGCGCTTGGTAGGGAACGAGGACGTCTAGCGCCGTGGGCAGCAGTTTCGTGGGGGGCGGCGGAGGCGTGTAGGCGTCGGCTCGTGAGGCGGCCAGCGGCAGTCCCAAGGTCGGGATGACCAGAGCCGCCCCGAGTCGTCGCCGTCGCGTCGCCATGTCCCCTGCTTTCCCAGATGTGTTGATCCGCCTCATTTATGCACTCTTGTCACAGAATTAACAAGTCGATTGGGATAACTACAGCTCTGTAATTAGCGAGACCCTGAATCACACCGGTGTCATTTGTCCGTATGGCGCTCACCGTCCGTCCGCGGCCCGCCGCCTTTCGACCCGCCGCCTTTCGACCGGCTGGCTCACCCACTCCAGCAGCGCGCCTCAGCCACCCGCACACCGCGCCCTCCCGCGAGAGGAGGTGAGCGGCATACGTGCGCCTGCACCACCTCGCCGGGCGCCTTGTGGGCGGGGACCACCCCTCGGCGGGCGCCCCACGAGCGGTAGTGTCCGGGCCATGGACAAAGTCGTCACTTCCCCCCACGAGGCCATCGCGGGCATTGCGAGCGGGGCGTCGTTGGCGGTCGGCGGGTTCGGGCTGTGTGGGATCCCGAGCGTGCTGATCCAGGCCATCCATGACGCCGGCATCGACGGGCTCGAGGCCATCTCGAACAACTGCGGCGTCGATGATTGGGGCCTCGGGATCCTGCTCAAGGACAAGCGGATCGCCCGGATGGTCGCCAGCTATGTCGGCGAGAACAAGGAGTTCGAGCGCCAGTACCTGCACGGCGAGCTCGAGGTGGAGCTGACACCGCAGGGCACCCTGGCGGAGCGGCTGCGGGCCGGCGGTTCGGGCATCGCGGCGTTCTTCACCCGCACCGGGGTCGGCACGCAGGTCGCGGAGGGGGGGCCTGCCGTGGAAGTACGACGGCGAGGGCAACGTGGCCGTCTGCTCCCCCGCAAAGCAGACCCAGGACTTCGAGGTCGACGGAGAGGTGCGGACGTTCGTCCTCGAGACGGCCCTGCGTCCGGACTTCGGCCTGGTCCGCGCCGAGAAGGGCGACCGGCACGGCAACCTCGTGTTCAACCAGTCCGCGCGCAACTTCAACCCGCTCTGTGCGATGGCCGGCAAGTTCACCATCGCCGAGGTCGAGGAACTGGTCGAGCCCGGTGAGCTCGACCCCGACTCCATCCACCTGCCGGGCATCTTCGTCCAACGGGTGCTGCCCCTGACCCCCGAGCAGGCGGCGACCAAGCGGATCGAACGGCATACGGTGCGGCCCCGTCCCACCTCGACCGAGAGCCAGGAGGGCTGAGCGATGGCCTTGACC
>NZ_AWQS01000053.1 GCF_000576575.1 Intrasporangium chromatireducens Q5-1 | reverse complement strand
ACGAGAAAGCCGCGCGCATCGCCATCTCCGAAACCGGCGCAGACTAACCCAGCCCCGTCACCACGCCGAACACCCCGTCACCACGCCGACCACGGCCCCGCCCGCCAACCGCGAGCGGGGCCGTTTCACACCCAGACCATCGGCAAAACCAATGACGCCGTCATCCGCAAAATGAACGCCGGTCAACAGGCAGGTGCCCTACGTACGCAGCGGGACCTCAGTGGCCAAGACTTGGGTGTGATAGCCGTACCCGTGCGAGCTGAGGAAGACGCCCAGCGACTCAATTGCCAGCGACGGGTTCCCTGTCGGCCCCTGCCTAACCTCCCATAGGGGCAACCGCCCGGTGAAAACGCCCGCAGTGTCTCGAAGCGGGAGCACCACATAGGGAACGAGGCCGATGGGCGACGATCGGAAACAAATCTCGACGCCCTCGGCAGTGCTCGGCATGCCCTGCGGGCTCCATGAGGGCTGAGCTTCTCCTGTTAGCTCCGCCATGCGCGCCCGCGTAGCCGCAAGCATTTCTTGGGTTCGCCGATCATCTAGCAGTCGCAGCTCTTCCCTAACATCAACCAACTTGATGAGACGCCATTCCCGCTCCTCTTTGAAAGCCGGGTGCTTGAAGCAGAGATGAAATTCCGCCAGAGCCTCTTGCAGAGCCCATATCGCGGGGTAAGGGAACAGCGCATCCGGCTCCACACCACTATCCAGTAGCTTCTCTGCGGTGGCGAGCCATGCATCGGTCACAACGGCCACAGCGTCACGCTGCTTCTCTTCGTTGTACTCGACCTTGCGGAGGTAGGTGTTCGGAGGCAAACCGCCAGCCACAGGCAAAATATGCAGATCGAGGCCGAGCGAGACTCCGGCGCTTCCAGCGCCATACCCGCGCCACTGAGATAGCAGATCATCCGTCTCGCAGAAACACGCAATGAAGGGCCGGCGGCCGTACTCAAATTGATCAGCGAATCCCGGCCGTGCGGGCAGGACCCGCTTCAGCGAGGCACTCGTAACCGAAGCCAGACGGCTCTCAACTACCTCATTGATCAAGGCGCCTGCATACGATAACTCAGATGAGTCGTTCATGAACCGCGCGTCGGACGCCCAAAGCGCCCCAGCGCGCACAATCCCAAGAAGTCCGTCAACGGTAGTGTAGTGGTAAAGCCGCCTGGGAGGCGCTTGGACTTCCATCCAGCGGGCGTCATGTTCGCTGCGATCGCGGGCGAACGTCTCCAACAGACGATCTATCTGCTCGCGCTTGCCATTTATCCGCTCGAAATTGTCCAAGCCATCGTCGGCTGTGCTTTCGACCACGGGCGCATCATCTCCTTCGCCGACGCCCGACCCGCTACCGACACGCCAAGGCTGCACCGGGGGGCGTTTCGCGAGTAGCGGGGTTGCCGAGATCCGTGCCTCATCGTGCGTTACGCGGTCGTACCCGGAAGGGGCAGCACAGACTGCCCAGCCGACGCGCGCACATGCCGCGAGTGGTGCGTCCGTACCCGCGTCTATCCGCCGCTTGTGGGACGGGTGCCCTTCGAGGAGTCGGCCGGCTGCCGCCCCCCGCCCAGCGCTTCGAGCGTTGTTCAGCTCCAGTCGAGACGATGGATGCGCATTGCCTCAACGAGGTCAGGATCGTCAGCGTCGAGGGGCGCGTCTGTCAGGTCGTGCAGCTTTGACGAGACCGGCTCGTCTGGCGATCGTTCGAAGTTGGCCCACAGCGTCAGGTCGTCGCCGTGGCGCGACTCGAACTGGATGCCGGCCACCGGCTGCCCGTCGGGCCAGTCGAGGTCGTGCAGCCATGCCGCGACGGCTTGGGTGAACGCGCGGGGTTCGGCCGCGCGGATCGCGGCGGCGTCCACGTCGGGTAACCCAAGGTGACGCGCCAAGCGCAGGAACCGAGCGCGCAGGGTCGGCAAGGACTCCGTATGGCCGGGAGCGACGAACCAGCCGGCGAGCCGGCCACTGCCGAGCCGCCGCGGGCCGCACCAGGAACGCGGTAGCCGGGCGGAGGCGATCATGGGGTGAGTTGCGGTGTCCTCTTGATCCTCGTCGATGGCGTCCATCTCGGCTGCCAGCGCAGGGTCAGGCCGGAACGGCGCAAGCACTTCGAGGAAGCAGACGAGGCGGCTGGCGCCCACGTAGAGCGTCCGCCAGATCCCGTCGGGGTCGTCCCAGCGTCCGTTGAACCGGCCCCCGTCGGCGTACTCCCACGGCGTCCATGCCCACGGCTCCGGCGCGAACCCAATCCGCCAAACGTCCCGGTCGGCGGCGTCAACGCAGCACAGATCACCCGACCCGGTCGACAGCAGCACCGTCCCGGTCACCCGACAGCGCTGAACTGGCGAGCCGCGGCGAGCACTTGGGCTCCGACGTCATCGAGGTCGCCCTCGCGCAGGACCCGGGCGGGCGAACGGTCCTGCAGACCCGGGTTGAGGCCCTGGAACCAGGCCTGCACCACGGCCGGTGTGTCGCGCGCGGAGATCAGCTTCGCGGCTTGGTAGGCCACCCGCAGCCGGCGCAGGTCCTCTGCGCCGGAGACCTCGCGAGTGCCCTCGGCCCACTGGCGGACCGCCCTCGTCTCCTTCACGCCACCCAGATAGGCAACCAACTTGGCGCCGAGCAGCTCACGCAGCTCGGAGACCAGGACAGCAGGGGACAGTCGCACCGCCGCACTCGCGAAGGCAAGATCAGGCCGGGCCGGCGTCAGGGACATGGCAGCACCTCCTGACTCAAGTATGCGCCAATCCCAGCCTGTATCACAGGCGAGATCCCAAAGAATCACATGAGGAGTTCGCCCCGGGAACCGGATTACGACTCAAACCGTGATGGGACCGCTCCCCCTTGTCGGAGGCGTGGGAGCGGCGCCCCAATCGTGTCCCTTCGCTGCCGTTGGCACCTCAGGCAGGAAAGGAGGAGACATCTTGTTGGCTACCGCGGGCCGGCTCGGAGACCACCTATGCGCCCGGCGACGGACAAGCCGCGCCCTCATCGTGGCTCCCGTGGGACATGGTGGCCGCCGGCAAGCAGGACGCAAAGCTGGTTGCACGACTCGTTGCACGAGGAGGTGGAAACGGCGGTTGACCTGCGGCGATGTGTGCGTCTGAAAATCGGAAGGTCGGCGGTTCGACCCCGCCCCTGGCCACCACCCGAAACCGCAGGTCAAACGCTCTTTGGCCTGCGGTTTTGCATGCCAGTCGAGACGGCTGAGACCGACTCACTGAAAACACGGAAGAATCACGCATCTCACGGCCCTGACGATCACGTGGCGCCAGCCGGTGATCAGCGCAACGTCGCAGCTCGTTAACCGCCGCCCGTTCAGGGCGAACTGTTTGACCGAGGAGATCAGCATGACCGCGCCCGACGGCTCACTTGCCACCGCGCCGATGAAGCGGTCCGGCGGAGTGCGCGAGTCGCACGAGGTCGTCGAGCCGGCTCCTGTCCAGGCGCTCGCAGCGCTGTTCGATGACGGCCTCGGCACACCCGGGATCGGGGATCCGTTGCCGCCGCTCTGGCACTGGGCCGCCTTGCCATCGTGGCCCGCTGCGGGCCTCATGGGTCGGCACGGACACCCCACGGTCGGCGGTTTCATGCCCGACACGGGCTTGCCGCGCCGGATGTTCGCCGGTGGTCGCGTCGTCCTGCATGCTGCGGTACCGGTCGGGGCAACCGTGCGTCGCACGGACGAGGTCGTCTCTGTCACCCGGAAGGAGGGCCGCAGCGGCCGCCTGGTCATCGTCGTGGTCGAGACCAGGATCCATGTGCCGACGCCGAGCGGCGGTGAGGTCCTCGCCATCACCGAGCAACAGGACATCGTCTACCGCGAAGCCCGCGACCCTGAGGCCTCCCGCCCGGCACTGCTCCCCCAGCCTTAGATCGCCCCTCGGCTCCTCACGGCACGGCCGGACGGGCCTTCGACTTCGCGACTGACCCGGTGCGGCTGATGCGTTTCTCCGCCGCGACGAGCAACGGGCACCGGATCCACTACGACTGGCCCTACACCACAGGAGTCGAGGGCTATCCGGGCCTCGTCGTACACGGACCGCTGATGACCCTCTCCCTGGCGGAGGTGGCCCGGCTCACGAGACACAAGGCAGCGGCATACCGCTTCGAGCACCGCTCGAACGCGCCGCTCTTCTGCGGGCCGCCCGCCCGAGCTGTGGCCACCGACGACGAACAGGGCAGGCGACTGCTCTCACTGACCTGTGACACGGGGACGACCCACACCACCCTGACCATCTCCCCGACACACTGATCCCCAGGATCGAGGTCGTCGGGCATTGGCAAACGCTCACCACGTCGTGTCAAGCCGTCGTTGGACAGCCAGACCATCCAGCTCCCACTGGAGGCGCACGGGGCCGGGTCCACGACGCCGGCCCCGTTGGAGATACCTGCCCTTCGCACGGCCTCGTCGGCCCGAGATCAGCCGGTCAGGATCAAGCTCATCTTCCGTGCCAGACACGCGGGCTTGTCCGAGCCCTCCAGCTGGACGGTGAAGTCGATGGGCACGAGCAGGCCACCGGCCCGTTCGGTCACGGCGGCGATGGTGCAGCGCAGCCGCACCCGCGAACCCACTGGCACCGGTGTCGGGAACCGGACCTTGTCCAGCCCATAGTTGAGCCGCGCCGTGCCGAGATCGAATCGATAGAGGTCCTCGGCGAGCGACGAGATCAGCGACAGCGTGAGGTAACCGTGGGCGATGGTTCGGCCATACGGGCCCTGCTGGGCGCGTCCGAGATCGGTGTGGATCCATTGGTGGTCACCGGTCGCGTCCGCGAAGGTGTCGATTCGCTGTTGATCGATCCGTAGCCACGGGCCCGGCCCAAGTTCAACCCCGACAGCCGCCTCGAGGCCGGCGCGGTCCGGAATGACCAGCGGGCCCCTCACGCGACCCGCTCCACCACTGCCGACAGGCCCTGGCCGCCACCGATGCACAAGGTAGCGAGGCCATACCGTCCCTCGCGACGACGCAGGGTGCGGGCCAGCGAGCCGATGAGCCGTGCCCCCGTCGCGCCGACCGGGTGCCCGAGCGAGATGCCGGACCCGTTGACATTGAGGCGCTCCCGGTCCTCGGCCCCGAAGCCCCACTCGCGGAGCACAGCAAGCACCTGCGCCGCGAAGGCTTCGTTGAGCTCGATCAGGTCGATGTCGGCCAGTGTCAGCCCGGCGCGCTGCAGGGCCAGAGCGGTGGCGGGTACCGGCCCGATACCCATCGTGCGCGGCGGAGTGCCTGCCACCGCCCAGGAGACGATCCGCACGAGCGGGTCCAGGCCGAGAGATTCTGCGCGCTCCCGCGTCGTGACGATGCACATCGCTGCGGCATCGTTCTGCCCGCTGGCGTTCCCCGCAGTGACCGTGGCACCTTCGATAGTGCTCCCCAGCATCGGTCGCAGACGGGCGAGCGCCTCGAGCGAGGTGTCCGCTCGTGGGTGCTCGTCCACGTCGACGACCGTGTCCCCACGCCGTGACGAGATCGTCACGGGCACCAGCTCCTCCGCGAACAGCCCAGCCCGCTGGGCGGCGACGGCGCGGCGGTGTGACTCGACGGCGAGCTCGTCCTGCTCCTCGCGCGAGATTGCGTACTCGGCCCGCAGGTTCTCGGCGGTCTCGATCATGCCTCCCGTCACGGGATACTTCGCCCCACCCGCCGTCACTCGAGCTCGCACCAGCGCGTCGTGCATCGTCATGCCCGAGCGAGCCGCTCCCCACCGGGCGTCCGTAGTGTAGAAGGGGACGTTGCTCATGCTCTCGGTGCCGCCGGCGACGACGAGCGAGGCCGCGCCGGTCTGGACCATCATCCCGGCGGTAAGCACGGCCTGCAGCCCCGAGCCGCAGCGTCGGTCGAGCTGCTGGCCCGGGACGGTGACCGGCAGGCCGGCGGTCAGGGACACGACGCGCCCGATGGCGGGCGCCTCGCTGTTCGGGTTGCAGTGACCGAGGATCACGTCGTCCACGTGCTCGCCTGAGATACCGGTCCGGGCCATGAGCTCGGAGAGGACGGTCACTCCGAGGTCGACGGCGCTGACCTGCTTGAGGCTGCCGCCGTAGCCTCCGATCGGGGTGCGGAGCGGTTCGCAGATGACGACATCGGTGCCGGATGCGCCGCTCACATGAAACGCCCCCCGGTCACCTCGGCGACCGTCCCCGTCATGTAGGAGGACAGGTCGGAGGCGTAGAAGAGGGCGACCGAGGCGACCTCCTCGATCTCACCGGCGCGCTGCATGGGGATCTCGGACATCTTCTGGTCCCAGGCCTTCTGCGGCATCGCCTCGGTCATCGCACTGCGGATCAGCCCGGGCTGGATGGCGTTGACCCGCACCCCGTGGTGAGCCATCTCCTTTGCGGCAGCTTTCGTCATGCCGACGATACCGGCCTTGGCGGCGGAGTAGTTCGTCTGGCCCACCATGCCGACCTTGCCCGAGAGCGACGACAGGTTGACGATCGCGCCGCTCTTGCGCTCACGCATGTGGGCGCTGGCAAGCCGTGTGCCGTGCCAGGTACCCTTCAGGTGCACCGCGATCACCGCGTCGAACTGGTCCTCGGTCATCGTGCGCATCGTCGCGTCCCGGGTGATCCCGGCGTTGTTGACGAACACGTCGAGGCCGCCGAACCTGCCGGCCGCCTCGTCGATGAGCCGCTGCACGTCCTCGCCGGAAACCACGTCGCACGGCACGCCGACCACCGTGTCCTCGCCGCCGAGCTCGGCCGCTGCCGCGGCCGCCGCCTGCCCGTCAAGATCCCCGACCACGACCTTGGCACCCTCGGCGAGGAAGGTGCGTGCGATCGCCAGTCCGATCCCCTGTGCCCCTCCGGTGACGACGGCCGTCCTGCCTTCAAGCAGCGGTCTCATGACTGTCCTTTCGATGTAGGTGTGGTGTCGGTCGCGGAGCGGACGATGCGTCGAGCGCGCTCCACAACAGGTCGGTCGACCATCCGGTCGTCAAGCACTGCCACGGCACCGTCGCGCGACGCGTCGAGGACGCGGCGGCCCCATGCCACCTGCTCGGGGCTCGGCCGGAGCGCCGTACGACTCGGCTCCACCTGGTCCGGGTGGATGCACAACTTGCCAGTCATGCCGAGACCGCGTGCGTGAGCGAGGTCGTCGGTGAGCACCGCCCGGTCTCGGATGGCCGTGGTCACGCCGTCCACGGGCCCGGAGAGGCCCGCAGCGGCTGAGGCGAGGACCAGCGCGGTGCGGCTCGGATCGATCGCCGGCCGGTGATCGTTATCGACCCCGAGCTCCGCGGCGAGGTCGAGGTGGCCAAGTGCCAGCCGCAGCACACCGGGGGTCCGGGCGATCGTCGGGGCCTCGAGCACGCCCTGAGCGGTCTCCACGAGGGCGATGACGCCGAACTGGGCCAGCGCCGCCAGGGCCGGCCCCGCCACCGCTTTCGGCACCATGACGACCGCGCCGTATGCGGCACACATCCGCGCGTCCGCCTCGTGGCCCTGGGTGCCGGGTGGGTTCACCCGGACCGCTGCCAGAAGTCCCTGGCCCAGGTGGTCAGCCACTAGGCGGCGAGCAGTCTCCTTCGCGTCGGGCCCGACGCCGTCCTCGAGGTCCAGGACGACGACATCGGCCCCGGACGCTGTGGCCCGGGAGAACCGTGCCGGCCGATCCCCCGGCACGAAGAGGAAGCTCAGGGCGTGGCGCACCCGCTCGGTCATGACGCTCGGCGAACGACTCACGAGGCCTCCGCCCGGCCCGGGACGCCGACGACGCCCCTCTGCAGCAGCGCACCGATCTCTGCGCCGGAGAGGCCGAGTTCCTCGGCCAGCACCTGTTCGGTGTCGGCGCCGAGGACCGGAGCTGGCGCCGGCGCACTCGTCCCGCCGTTCCACCGGACAGGGATCGTGGTGGCGAGCATGCGGCCGATGCCCGGCTGCTCGACCTCAGACGCGACCGAGGTCGCATCCTGTCGGGCCAGAGCCGCGGCGTCTGACATGGTGCGATAGGGGCCCCAGAGGACGCGGGCCCGGTCCAGGTCCTCCCGGACCTCGGCGATGGGCCGAGCGGAGAACCACGGGCGCAGGATCGATCCGATCGTCTCGCGCAGCTCGTAGCGTGCCGACTCCTCGCGCAGGTCCGTCCCGAGCGCGGACTCGAGGGCGTCGAAGACCGCCCCGGTCCCAGTCACGTCGCACAGCGCCTGCCACTGGCCCTGGGTGAGGGCCACGATCATGACCCGTTCCCCGTCGCTCGTGGCGAAGTCGGTGCCGAAGCTGCCGAAGACGTGGTTGCCGTGGGCCGCCCGCGGGCCGTCCTGCAGGGCCTCGGCGAGCCAGCCGAGCGCACCCACACCGGACAGGGCCACGTCGGCCAACGCGATCTGCAGGTCCGCCCCCTCCCCCGTCTGCTGGCGCTGAGTCACCGCGGCGAGGAGGCCGACCGCCGCCATGGCCCCGGTGAGCAGGTCCCAAGCGGGCAGGACATGGTTGACTGGCTCGCCCGACCCGGCCAGGCCGGTCATGTACGGCACCCCGACCGCCGCGTTCACGGTGTAGTCGACGGCTGGGCGCCCATCAGGGAACCCAAGGATACGCATGGTGATCATGTCGGAGCGGCGCTCAAGGAGCTCGGCCCGAGTGAGCGCTGACCTGCCGACGAGGTTGTCGACGAAGACGCCGGAGCCGGCGCCGGGCCTGGTGGCCAGTTCCACGACGAGCTCTCGGCCGGCCGGCAGCCGGTAGTCGATGGTGACGGAGCGCTTGCCCTTGTTGAGGTTCGCCCAGTAGAGGCTGGCACCGGAAGTCGCCAGTGGCCAGCGCTGGTGGTCACTGCCGCCCTGGGGCAGGTCGACTCGCAGGACCTCGGCGCCGAGCTGGCCCAAGGTCATACCGCACGAGGGTCCGGCGACGAAGGTGGCGCACTCAAGGACACGAAGGTGGCTCAGGGGAGGGGTGGTCATTGGAAGTTCGGCTTCCTCTTCTCCATGAAAGCAAGGCGGCCCTCCCGCGAGTCCTCTCCGTGGCCGGCCAGCGATACGCCGAGCCGTTCCACGTCGAGGAAGGAGCGCAGCTCGTCGGCGGTCGCGCGCACCATCAGGGACTTCGTCACGGCGTTCGACTCGCGCGGCCCACTGCCGAGGCGGTCTGCGAGCTCGAGCGCCGCCTCCGTCACCGTTCCCGCCGGAACGAGCCGGGTGACGAGCCCGACCCGGTGCGCCTCGGTCGCTGGCAGGGGCTCACCGAGCAGCAGGTGCGCGGCCGCCCGCTGGTGACCCAGCCGACGAGTCAGGTGCCACGCCGCACCGGCATCGGCCGTGAGGCCGCGGGCGGCGAACGGCACCATGAAGCGGGCGTCCTCCGCGGCTACGACGAGGTCACAGGCCAGCACGACGCCAAGCGCAGCGCCGACGGCATACCCCTCGACCGCGGCGACGACCGGCAGGTCCGATCCGATCAGCCGTGCGATCAGGGCGTGGATGCGGTCCAGGCGCCGGGCGGGGCCGAAGAGCCCGGCGTCCGGACCCGGCATCGATCGCACGTCACCGCCGGAGGAGAAGTAGGCATCCCCCCCGGTCAGGACGACCGCACGAGCTCCGGTCGCCTCCGCTTCGTCGAGCGCCTCGAACAGGCCGGTCAGGGTGGCGTCGTCGAGCGCGTTGCGCATGGTGGGCCGGTTCAGGCGTGCGAGCAGCACGTGTCCGCTGTGCGTGACAATGACCTCGTCGCTCATGTCGGTCTCCTCATGGTTGATCGAGGCGCCAGACCGTGACCGCTCGGCGCCTGGGTGTGCCGTCAGCGGGCAGGCGGACCGCTCCCGCAGGCCCATCTTGTGAGCGGGCCTGCGGGAGAACGGGCCGGCGATCAGCCGCTGAAGTTGAACGTCTTGTTCCAGCGGCTCACGATGTCGGTGCCGCGGGTGCGGGCCTCGTCCGGCGTGTAGACGATGAACGACGGGTCCGAGGCCTTCGGCAGTTGGTACTCGCCAGTCGGCACCTGGTCGATGTCTGTGCGGGCAGCGACGAAGCCCTGGGCGGCAGCGAAGTTCTGTCCGGCCTTCGACCAGGTCCAGTTCATGAAGAGCTTCGCCGCGGCGCTCTTGCTGCCCGTCGTCGTGAGCCCCTGCATGTTGAACGTGCCCGAGATGCCGTCATCCGGAACCACGAGCTTGACCGGAGCACCCGACTTCTCTGCGCCATAGGTGCTGTTGAACCCGGCAGTCCCGGCGAGAATTTCCCCGCGCGCCATGGCCTCCAGCTGGACCGACGTCGTGTCGAAGATGCGTGGCTTCAGGGCTGCAAGCTTGGCCCAGTAGTCCTTGCCAAGGTGGTCCTCCTGGAAGGCCGCGAGGCCCTGCACCGTCCCCCCCGCACCCGCGTTGACGATGCCCAGCTTGTTCTTCCACTTCTCGTCGAGCAGGTCGGCCCACTTCTTCGGCGCGTCCTCCGGCTTGACCGCCTTGCTGTTGTACGCGAATGCGTACGCCGAGTAGTAGGAGGTGTAGTAGGCGCCGTCGCGCCAGACGACGTTCTTCATGCCCTCGAGCTGCTTCTGGAAGGGCATCTCGGTGTAGGTGGTGAACACCTTCCCGTCTGTCATCCCGTCCGCCATCGTCGGGTCGGTGATGGTGACGACACCGGCAGACAGGCGGCCGGCGCCTGCCTCACTGAGGACACGCTCGTTGAGCTTTCCGGATGGCATACGGGTCATTTCGACCTTGACGCCGGTCTCGGCTTCGAAGCGCGCCGCGGTGAGCTTCGCGCTCTCTGCGCCCGACCCGGTGTACCAGACGACCTTGTCGGCCCGAGCTGCCTCGAGCAGCGCCTTGTCTGCGACCAGCTCCCCGTCGAGGACCAGGCCGTTCGAGTCGTCGATCGTGGGCATCTTGAGGATGTCTGTTGCGACCGCCGCCGCGTTCGCGGCCTTCGCCGTTGCCCCGGGGTTCCCGGCGGAGGCACTGCCGCAGGCCGACAGAGCCAGGACACCGATGGTCGCGAGGGCGACGTAGGTACGAGGGACGTTCTTCATGGTTGGAGCTCCTTTGCTCGATGAGCCACGGTCCGGGGTCAGCGACCGGAGCGGACCCGCGGGAGGTAGGACAGGACGAACATGATGACGACGTAGATGACGCTCATCGCGGCGGCCTGGCGCAGTGCCCCGCCGTTCTCGAACGCGTCGTAGATCGCGATCGAGAGGATCTTGGTGTCGCTGGTGTAGAGGTAGAGCGGCACGGTGAGTTCGCGCATGCTCAGCATGAGCAGGAGCACGAACGTGGAGAGCAGACCCGCCTTCATGAGCGGGACCGTGACCGCCGTGATTGCGCGGATGCGAGACGCTCCGAGCATGACGGCGGAGTCCTCGAGGTCGCGGTCTGTCGCCAGGATGGAGGCCGCGATGCCACGGAAGCCCTGCGAGGT
The DNA here is from genome assembly GCF_000576575.1 of Intrasporangium chromatireducens Q5-1. Classification (GTDB taxonomy): domain Bacteria; phylum Actinomycetota; class Actinomycetes; order Actinomycetales; family Dermatophilaceae; genus Intrasporangium_A; species Intrasporangium_A chromatireducens. The sequence goes on along the minus strand of NZ_AWQS01000053.1, from coordinate 10,895 downwards.
CTGGACGGCGAGGAAGGCGACGACGAGGACCGCGAGCGTGCCGTAGAGCGGCACCGGCATGACGAGCCATGTCCAGAGCAGACCCATGCCGAGCACGACGGCCGGGATCGCGAGCGGCACCATCGAGACGCCCTCGATGACGGTGCGTCCCACGGACTTGGACCGGTAGACGATGTAGGCCGAGATGAAGGCGATCGCGGTACCCGACGCTGCCGCGACGACACTGACGATGACGCTGTTGCCCGTGACGGAGCGGAACGTGTCCGAGGCGACGACGTCGGCGTAGGAGCCGAACTCGAGCCCTCCGGGTGCGAAGAGCTCGCTGAGCGAGGTCATGTAGGGGGACGTCTGGCCCGACACGACGACCAGGGCGAGGACCGGCAGCACCAGGGAGACGAGGAAGAAGCCGATGACCAGCAGGAAGATCGGCAGCCGCGCCCTGCCCAGGGCGACCTTCTTCTGCCGGACGCCCTTGCCGGTGATCGTCGTGAAGGACCGCTTGGCGAGGAACCGCTTCTGCAGCCAGGTCACGAGGATGACGACCGCGACCAGCACGACCGAGATCGCAGCACTCTCGGTGCCACGCGAGGGCGTGGCGTTCAGCAAGCGGAAGATCAGAGTGGGCAGGGTGTCGATCCCACCCGGCGAACCGAGCACCTGGGCCACCGGGAAGTTCTCGAAGATCAGGACGAACGTCAGGATGGCGGCACCGATGAGGGCAGGCATCGCGAGGGGGAACGAGACCCGGAAGAGCATCCGGCGCGTGCTCGCGCCGTGGACGCGCGCGGCTTCCTCGAGGTCCGGGCCCATCATCGACATCGAGCCGTGCATGAGCAGGAAGGTGTACGGGGCGTAGTAGATCGCGAAGACGAAGATCATCCCCGGGATCGAGTACGTGTTGAGTGGCAGGTCGAGCCCGAGGTCTCGCTGGAGGATGTTGAGCAGGCCGGAGTTCGGGCTGCCGAGGAGCGACCATGCGAGGGCGCCGACGTACGACGGCAGGAACATGGGCATCAGGCCGACGAGATAGACGAACTTCGGAACGTGGATGTCCGTGCGAGCCGCGAGGAACGCCAGGCCCGCACCGATGGCACACGCGAGGATCGTTGCGACGACGCTGATGACGAGCGAGTTCGTCATGGCCTGACGTGTGCCGGTCTCGGCGAGGACCCCGAAGTTGCCCCAGGTCAGGTCCCCGGTGACGTTGCCCGGACGTGGGACGTCCGATGAGACCGATGCAAGCGCGACGAGAGCCGCTGGGACGAGGATGAGGACGGCGAGGACCGCCAGGACCACGATGCTCGGGACGACCCGTGCCGGGCGCAGTCGGGGGCCACCCTTGGCGCGGTGGCTCTTCCGGGCTCCGGGTGAGGCGACGAGTTCAGTCATCGATCACACCCCCTGCGGCACCGGCACGGGGACGGTCTCATCGTGGACGGGCGCGTGCTGGGGAAGGAGCCGCACGTGGTGGGGGTCCAGGCGGACGTGGACCCGGTCGCCCTGATGGAACTCCGCCAGGTCCCGCACGTCTGCGTGCACGTCGATGGCCGGGCCGTTGTCGACCTGGACGGTACAGCGCGCGTACGCACCTTGGAAGACCGATACGAGGACGGTTCCGTTCCACGTGTTCGGTCCGGCGGGCGCGGGGCCGGACGCCACGCGCACATGCTCTGGCCGGATGCAGATGCTGTCGTCGCCGGTAAGCATGGCGTCCGCGGTGTCGAGTGCGACTTCGAGGTCGTGCTCGGCGAGGCGGACCCGCATGTCCAGCGGGCTGGCGGGCTGCACCTTGAAGATGTTGGAAACGCCGAGGAACTCGGCGATCGAAGCCGACGCTGGCCGCCGATAGGTCTCCTCGGGGGTCGCCAGCTGCGAGATCCGGCCGTCCTGCATGATCGCGATCCGGTCAGCCAGGGCGAGTGCCTCGCCCTGGTCGTGCGTGACGTAGATCGAGGTGAGGCCGAGCTCTACCTGGAGCCGGCGCAGCTCGACACGCAGGTCCTCGCGGAGCCGAGCATCGAGGTTGGACAGCGGCTCGTCGAGGAGCATGACCGCCGGCTCCATGGCAAGGCTGCGTGCCAGGGCCACCCGCTGCATCTGCCCGCCGGAAAGCATGCTGGCGCCCTTGTGGGCGACGTGGGCCAGGCCGACGAGCTCGAGGGTCTCCAGCGCCTTCGCCCGGATCTGCGACTTCGGGGCCTTCTTCATGCGCAGCGGGAACGAGACGTTCTCCAGGACAGTCATGTGGGGCCACACCGCGTAGGACTGGAAGACCAGCCCGACGTTGCGCTTGTTCGGTGACAGGTTGACCGACCGGTCCGCGTCGACGACGGCGGTGTCCCCGATGGTGATCGAGCCGCCGGAGGGGTCTTCCAGCCCGGCCACGCAGCGCATGGTGCTCGTCTTCCCGCAGCCGGACTTGCCGAGCAGCACGAGAGACTCACCGTTGTCGATTTCGAGACTGAGGTTCTTCACCGCGGTGAAGTCGCCGTACGTCAGCGAGAGGTTCTTGATCTTGACGTCCATGTGACCGCTAGTCCTTCCAATAGGTCGGGTCAGGCCTCGACGGCCCGACGAACGACGGCGTCCAGGGCGACTACTCCGCGGCCCTTCTCCAGGACGGCGACTGGGTTGACCTCGGCCTCCACGATCTCCGGGGAGGCGGCGAGCTGCGACACCTTCGACACGAACTCGGCAAGGGCGTCGAGGTCACCCACCGGCCCGCCTCGGAATCCTTCCGCAACGCGCAGACCGGTGACCTCACTGATCATCTGACGGGCGGTCGCGACGCTGACCGGAGCGAGACGCAGCGAGCTGTCGCCGTAGAGCTCGGTGAGGGTGCCCCCGGCGGCGATCATGATGAGGGGCCCGACGGATGGGCTGACCCGGTAGCCGACGAGGGCTTCGGCGACAACCCCCTCGGCCATGTTCTGGACGAGGAAGTGGCTGATGCCCAGCTCCGGGTCATATGCCGTCGTGTTCGCGGCGATCCGGCTGACCGCCTCGGCGAGCCCGGCCTGGTCCCTGACCCCCAGCACGACGCCGCCGGCGTCTGACTTGTGCAGGAGCTTGCCGGACAGTGCCTTGACGGCTACGGGCCAGACGGGAGGGTCGAGGGGCACGCCGTCCAGTCCGCAGGTCGTCGTGGCTGGGAAGCTGGCGCCGACCTCGCGCAGCAGCACGCCCGACGAGAGCTCGTCGAGAGCGACGACCTGCTCGTGGGAGGGCACCTCGTGCCGGACCTCGAGCACGTGCCGCTCGCTCGGCTGCCGGCGCAGCACCGCGGCCACTGCGTCGGCACACGCCTCGGCCGTCCGGAACGCCGGGACGCCAGCCTCGTGCAACAGCGTGAGCGAGCCGATCGCGTCCGGCAACGGCCAGGCCGCGATCGGGACAGTACCAGCGGCCGACTCGGCGATGGCACTCACCGCGAGCTCCGGGTTGAGCCGGGCGGAAGACCCGATGACGAAGAGGATGAGGTCGAACTCGCCGCTGTCCGCCATGACCTGCAGCGCGGCCCGCACGAGGTCATGCCTGGTGCCCGCCAGCGTGAGGTCGATGATGAGGTTGTCGGCGACGTCCAGCCCTGCGACAGCGAGCTGTTCGAAGACCGCGGCGCTCGGGCGGGCGATGCTGACGCCCCGCGTCTCGAGCTGGTCCACGACGATCGCGGCGCCCCCGCCTGTCGTGGTGATAACACCGACGCGAGAGCGGGCCGGTGAGGATGGTGGCCCGACACGTCGTTGCAGCGCCTCGGCCTCGATGAGCGCCTCGAAGTTGTCGACCCGGGCGAAGCCGCAGGCCCTGAAGAACGCTTCGGCCTCTGCGTCCTCGCCGGCCAGGGAGCCGGTGTGGGTCATGCTCAGCGCGGCAGCAGCGTCGCTGCGGCCCAGCTTGTAGACCGTGGTCGGCTTGCCGTGAGCCGCGGCCCCGGCGGCAAACCTGGCGAGGTCCCCTGCGTTCTCGAGGGACTCGAGGAAGAGAGTGTAGGACTGGATCTGGGGATCGGTCAGGGTCAGCTCGCAGATCTCGCCGAGGGTGAGGTCGAGCTCCGACCCGGTGGAGACGAAGCCCGCGAAGCCGAGCCCACGTGCCTTCGCACGCGTCATCAGGGCTCCGATGACGCTGCCGGACTGCGAGGCGACGAGGCTCGTCCCGACAGGTGCCTCCTCGGCGAAGGCGGCGTTGGCGGTGAGCATGAGGCCGTTGCGCGAGTTCACGACACCGATGCTGTTCGGGCCGACGAGGCGCACACCATGCTCGCGTGCCACAGCGCGGAGCTCGGCGGCGCGCGCCTTCTCCTCGGCTCCCCCCTCGCCGAAGCCACCGGAGAGGATGGTCACGACCGGCACACCGGCGATGCCGCAATCGCGGACCGCGTCGACGACGAACCTCGTGTCGGCCACGATGAACACGTGGTCCGGGGTCTCCGGCAGGGCCGCGATACTGGGCCAAGCCTGCTCTCCCAGGACCGTCTCGCGGCGCGGATTGATCGGATAGACCCGACCGGCGAACCCGGCTTCACGCAGAAACCGCAGCGGCCGGGCGGTGGTCTTCGAGGGATCGTCAGATGCACCGACGATGGCGACGGCGGCTGGCGCGAGGAGGGCCTGCCCGACCCGCTGGGCGCTGACGCTCACTTCTGAGGTCTGTGTCGTGGTCGCGGTCATGACGCGGCCCTCGTGAGCAGGTCGATGTCGGCCAGGATGTCGAGGGACGTGAAGCGCCACAACTTGTCGGCAACCTCGGTGGTCGCGGTCCCGATGACGGGAGCGGCGAGCCGGACGAACTTGGCGGTGATCTCCTCGTCGGTGACGGGATTTCCCGGCTCACCGTAGGGCAGCGGTACCTCCACCGCGACGTCGCGACCATCGTGCAGCCTCAGCTCGACCGTCGCCGGACGGAGTCGTGGGTAGCGGGCGTCGGCGTCGGGATCGGCGACCACCGTGACCCGACGGGCCAGATCTCGCAGGGCGGGGTTGGCCCGAGCCTGCTCGCCGAACTCGGTGAGACCGACCTCGTCGTGCGTGAGTGCGGTCGCGACGGCATACGGGATGCTCATCTGGGCGTCGAGCAGCGAGTCCGCATCGACGGCCGCGTGGTGCGACGCCACCGTGTAGGTGCGCACGGTCACCGAGGCGACCTCGTCGGCGCGGAGCCCGTGCTCGGCCCGGAGGGCGAGGACCGCGTCGATCGGGCCATGCAGGTGACGGCATGAGGGGTAGGGCTTGACGTACGAGTCAAGGACGACCCAGCGTTCGCCGACGCCCCCGAGGAGCGTCTCAGCGTTGAAGCCGTCCTGGGCGAACGCGTCGATGTAGCCGTGAGCCGTCTCGAGGATGGAGCGAGGCCCGGTGATCCCGGCGATAGCGAGGTCGACACTGGTGACGGCGTCCCGGGCCGCCTTGCCCGGATGCACACGCTTGACCTCGGCCGACTTGCCGAGGAAGGCAAAGAGGCCGCCGGCGTGCGAGGCGGCGATGCCGAGCGCGTGGTGCAGGTCGTCGAACGACAGCCCGCGCAGCACGCCCACGCCGAGGGCGCCCCCGATGACACCGGACAGCGGCGTGTTGTGGAAGTGGTTGCGCCACGTCGCAGGGTGGCCGGCCGCCGCCAGGCGGCACACGGTCTCGAGTGCGACCGCGAGCGCGCGCAGCGTGCGGTCGGGGTCGGCGTCCTGTGCTTCGGCTGCGGCGAGGACGGAGGGGAAGGCGACACTGCTCGGGTGCACGCTTCCCGGGGTGTAGCCGTCGTCGACCTCGAGGCTGTGCGCACTCGTTCCGTTGACGAAGGCGGCGCCCGCCGCGGACACCTGCCCCAGCCCGACGGCCGTTGCAGTGCGACCGGTCGCCCCGTAACTCTCGGCGACATGCTCCGCGACCGCGTGCGAGACGTCAGTGCGGGAGCCGGGGACGACCGCGGCCATGTAGTCGACGAGGAGCCGGCGCACATGGTGCTCGACCTCCTCGGGGAGAGGCTTGGCGACGGCCTCGAGGGCCCAGCCGATGAGAGCGTCGGTGAGGCCGACGGCCTGGTCCGCCTCCGGGGCCCGGTCCCGCTCGGTGACCGTCACTTGGAGGCCCCCGCTCGCTGGTCGAACCGCCGTCCGAAGATCGATCCCGCGATCGTGTTCTTGAGGATCTCGACCGAGCCGCCGGCGATCATCCAGCCACGGGTGCGCCGCACGATGTACTCGTAGGGGAACTCCTGGCTGTAGCCGGAGGCCCCGAACACCTGAAGGGCCTCGTTCGCGACGGTGAACGCGGTCTGGTTCGAGTAGAGCTTGGCGATGGCAGCCTCCGTGCTGTCAGGTGCGCCGGCGTCGGCGTTCGCGACGGCCCGGAACAGCAGCATCCGGGCAGCGTCGAGCTGGACGCGCATGTCGGCGAACTTCCACTGCAGGCCTTGGAACTCGCAGAGGTCTTTGCCGAAGGCCTTGCGCACCTTGGCGTGCTCGACGGCACCCTCATAGGCGAACTCGGCGAGGGCGAGGGCGCGTGAGGCGTTACCCATCCGCTCGACGCCGAAGATGGACAGCATCTTGCCCAGCGCGCCTTGATCGGCGAGGACGTACTCGCGCGGTACGCGGCACTCCTCGAAGTAGAGCTGGCAGTGCGATTCACCGGACATGTGCAGCTCGCGCTTCCCCCGGGAGAAGCCGGGCGAGTCGAAAGGCACGAGCACCGCGCCGATGTCCCGAGACGTCGGGCCAAAACGGCACCAGACCACGGAGTGGGTGGCATCCGGGCCATGCGAGTTCCAGATCTTCTGGCCGTTGAGCACGACATCGTCGCCGTCGTAGCGGGCGCTGGTGCGGAGGTCGGTCAGGGCACTGCCGGCGTCGGGCTCGCTCATGCCCGCCGTGACGAGCGCCTCGCCTGCGAGCAGCCGGGGCAGCACCTCTTCCTTGACCCGGTCCGAGCCGAACTTGGCAACTTGGCGGATGGCCCCGAAGTTGGCCGCCTGGAAGGCGTCGGCGGAGTGCGGACAGACCTTGGTGATCGCCATCATGACGAGTACGGCGTCAAGGAGCGAGGCGCCCTGCCCACCGAGCTCGACGGGGAGGGTGAGCCCCGTCAGCTCGTTCTCAGCGAGCACCTTGAGGCTGTCCCAGGCGAATTCGGTCCGGGTGTAGGCCTTCGGGCCGAACTCGCGCTCGGCCAGCTTGGTCACGGAGTCGACCAAGGCGGTCTGTTCAGGGGACAGGGTGAAGTCCATCGAGGTTCCTTCGTCGGTGTTGTGCGGGGTCGTGGTCAGCGCTGCTGGATGGGCGCGCCCGGGCTCAGCTCGCGCAGGGCGAGGGTGGTGGCGTCTGCGTCGAGGTCGGGCAGTGCATCCACCAGGTCGAAGAGACGCTCCACGGCGCTCCCTGGGTCCGCGACGCCGGCAACCTCGAGGCAGGAGCGGGCCTTGGCACCGAGGACCTCGCGCGGGAGGGCTGCGCCGGCCCCAGGCATGTCGGCGTCGGCCGTGGCGACGACGGCGCCGTCGCGCACGAGGTCGAGGCGCGCCCCGGACATGACCGCGCTCTCGGGCAGGTCCTGGCGGACCTCGACCTGCCGGGCGAGCTGGGGAATGCGGGGGTCGTGCAGGTGTCGGGTCAGGGTTTGCAGCTCGTAGGAGCCGGTGGCCCAGATCGCGGCGATCTGCCACGGAATTGAGAACTGGGCGTCGACGAGGGGCTCGCCGCGCTCGGCGTACGGACGGGCGACGAGCGCGTATGCCGCCCCGGCGGGCACATGAACCACGACCCTGTCGCCGGCGCCGAGCGTCGGCTGCGTGGCGTGGACCTCATGGGCAGCGACGAGGGCCGCGTGGGTGTAACGGCATGCGGGATAGGGCTTGACGGCGACGTCGTTGATCTCCGCGGGCCCCGCCAACAGATGCGCCCAGGTCGTGTCGGTGCCGGGCAGCATCCCGAAGTCACCGGTCAGCCAGCCGTGCGGGCCGCTGAGCCCGGCGCGAGCGAGTCCGGCGCTCGTGAGCCCAGTGGCGGCGGCGAAGCCCGGCTGGAGTCGCTTGGCGACGGAACCGTCGACGACAGCCTGCCGGGAGGACGGGGAGAGGGTGGACCCGACCGCCAGCGCCGCTGCGGCCCGGGTGGTTTCCTCATCGAGGCCGAAGACATGAGCCGCCGTCACGGCCGCTGCCACAGGTCCCACCCCGGCGGTGCGGATGACGCCGGGCCGTGCGCCGACCAGGCGCGCAAGCCGGGAGAAGACCTGCACACCAGCAGCGACGGCGCCGAGGAGGCCATCGCCGGGGACGGGCGCGATTGCGCCGGCCGCGAGGGCACTGGGCACCACCACGGTCGCGGTGTGCACCACGGCCTCGTCGTGGGTGTCATCGAAGTCCCACGCGTGGATGAGCATGGAGAGCGCAAGCGCAGCCTGGGGCGCCGCGAGGCGCAGGTCGGTCCAGGGAACCGTCGTCTCACCGGGAGCGACGGCTGCCAGTCCGGCCAGGGCACGGCGCGCGTCGTCGTTGGCCGTGCCCGCAGCTGCTAGCGCGAGTGCGTCGACCACGAGCTGTCGGACACGCTCCCGGGCTGCCTCGTCCAGGACGCACCACGAGGTCATGGCTGTCTCTGGCGACATTGAGGTGCGGGGCATCGTTGCTCCTTGCTCCATGCGGGTGAGGGTCCGTGGGTGTCCGAGCCGGTGTGCCGGCGGGTGTCGCGCTCAAGAGGGGAAGCCGAGATGTCGGCCCTCAGACCAGTCGCAGCCGGGGGTGTCGGCTGCTCGCGGACAAGAGAAGCAGGTCCCTGCTGGCCTGTCAATAGATTCTATAGAATCTACAAACGACTCCATTGAAAAGAGGCTGTGTGCTAGGTTCAGCGCTCAGCACGCCCGACGCAGGGCAGGGCCGACGGCGACCGGAGGAGCACGACGGATGAGTGAGACGGGGTCTCTCCCCCAGAGCCGCACCGAGTACGTGCTCGACCGGCTGCGCGCCGAGCTCCAGGCCGGCACGATCAGCCCCGGTGAGCAGCTGCGCCAGGCGGCCATCGCAAAGCGCTACGGCGTCAGTCCCACCCCGGTCCGCGAGGCGCTGCTCATGCTCGCGGCAGACGGGATGATCGAGTACACGAGCCACCGCGGGGCGACGGTGCGAGATGTGACCCCACAGATGGCGCAGGACCTCTACCGGCTACGTGCGGAGATGGAGGGGCTCGGCTGCGAGCTTGCCGTGGAGCGCCTCGATGAGGCGGCACTCGGCAAGGTCAAGGCGGCCAACGACGAGCTCAAGCGGGCGGTCCTGGAGGGCGTCCCGGCCCCCAAGCTCTCGCTGCTCAACAAGGACATGCATTTCACGATCTACCAGATGACCTCGCCCATCGTCGTCGAGGCGGTCCAGTTCCTCTGGGCCCGGTTCAAGCCGTCGGTGACGCTGTGGGGGGTCACCGACTTCAGCTCCTCACTGTCGAAGGACCACGACGAGATCATCGAGGCCCTCGAGCAGCGCGACGGCTCGCGGGCGCGCCAGCTGATGTTCGCGCACGTCATGCACGCCTGGGAACTGCGGGAGAGCAACGCCGACCTCCGGGCACACGGCGGCCGGTCTGCAAAGAACGGACTCGCCGAGGGCCGGTCCTGAGCCGGCGCGGCGGGGGTCTACCCTTCGGCTGGTTCCCTTGCATCGTCGCGGCCTCGCTGGTCTCGCACGCCGTCCTGTCAGGCGTGCGGACGCTCATGTCCTATCGGGCCCTGGCCCTGGGTGGCGACGCCCTGACCGTGGGTGTCGTCACTGCAGCCTTCGCGGTCCTGCCCCTGCTCGTCGCGATCCAAATCGGGCGGGCGGTCGACCGCGGGCGCGGGGTCGCGGCATTGCGGCTCGGCCTGGGCCTCTCGGCAGCCGCCGTCCTGTTGGCGGCCCTGAGCCCCAGCGTCCTCGTGCTCAGCGCCGCCAGCGCCCTGCTCGGCCTCGGGCAGATGCTGCACACGGTCGCGTGCCAGAGCCTCATCCCGATGTGGTCCCCCGAGGAGACCCTCGACAGCCGCTTTGCACACCTCACGCTCGGCGTCTCCACCGGCCAGCTGCTCGGGTTTCCGATCGCCGGTGCCGTCGCGACTGCGGCCGGCGTCGACGCGGCTGGCCATGCCGTCACGACCCCGGCACTGCTCGTCCTTGCGGCCCTGTCCGCCGTCGCCATCCCGCTCGCCTACACGTTCGCGGCCCGGTCCAACGAGCACGTGAGCCGGGCCGAGCACGCCGAGCGGCGTCAGACGGCGACCCAGATCTTGGGAACGCGCGGGATGAAGCCGGCGATCTACTCGAGCTTGGCGGTCCTCACTGGCATGGACCTCGTGATGGCCTATCTGCCTGTTCTTGGCCAGGAGATCGGCCTGTCCATCGGCACCGTCACCGCCCTGCTCACCGCGCGCACCGTGACCTCAGTCGCCTCTCGCGCGCTGATGCCGTGGCTGCTGCGGCACGTGGCACGGCGATGGCTGCTGGTCTCGGCTACAGGCGTCTCGGCACTGGCGATCCTCGCGCTGCCGATGACCTCGAACGTCCCCGTCCTGACGCTGGCGATGCTGGTGGCCGGGTTCTTCTGGGGCATCGGCCAGCCCCTGACCATGACGTGGGTGACGCAGGTCGCCGACGCGAATAACCGGTCTGCGGCCCTGTCCGTGCGCCTCGCGGGCAACCGGCTCGGACAGGTCCTCGTGCCGCTCGCGGCGGGCAGCCTCGCCGCCGCACTCGGCGTCGGCTCCATCTTCGTGGGGTGTGGTCTGGTACTGCTCTCTTCCGCGACGACGACCTACAACGCCACGCGCCCGGACGTGCGACCCGGCGCTGCTGAGACGAGCTCTGCCTGAGACGGTCCAGGTGTGGGCGAGGCAGCCCCTCCAGGATTACAAGGTCAAGTCCGGGTCCGTGGTGTACGACGA
>NZ_AWQS01000052.1 GCF_000576575.1 Intrasporangium chromatireducens Q5-1 | reverse complement strand
GGAAATGACCCACGGATGAGTCAGAAGGGCCAGTTAAGGGGGTCCTTCCTTCGCCCAGTGGCACGATGAGACCCGTGCCCACTGACATTCGCCAACTCGCTGCCGTCATCGACGCCACGTGTCGTCTCCAGGGGGAGTTCACGCTGCGCAGCGGGACCGTCACCGACGAGTACTTCGACAAGTACCGCTTCGAAGGAGACCCTCACCTGCTGCAGCTGGTAGCTGAGCACATGGCTTCCCTCTTGCCCTCGGACACGCAGGTGCTGGGTGGTCTCGAACTCGGAGGTGTCCCGATCGCGACAATGGTCAGCGCCCTGACGGGTCTTCCCGCCATCTTCGTCCGCAAACAGGCCAAGACCTACGGCACCTGCAGGCTGGCCGAGGGCGGCGATTTCGGTGACCGCATGGTCACGCTGATCGAGGACATCATCACCACCGGCGGCGCCGTCCGGAACGCCGCGGTTGCCCTGCGTGAACTTGGCGCGAACGTGCACACCGTAGTGTGCGCCATCGACCGATCCGAGCCGGGAGCCAACACGTTGCACGAGGTGAACCTGACAACCCTGTCGGTGATGACCAAGGCAGACCTAAACGAAGCCCGGGGGTTGAACTCACGCCACTCGGGGCACGACCCCTCATGCCCCGAGTCGCGGGTCTCGGGGCCGCGTCAAGTAGCCGCGAGCGGGTAGGTCTGCGAACCCGACCGTCGCAATGGCGTCGGATGACTCGTTGGAGGAGGCTGTGGACATGGCCCGACCGCCCGATCATTCCCCAGTCGGACACTCCCCCGATGGCACCGGGATGGAGGTTGAGGTTGAACTTGAGGCCGCGGCCGAGCGATTGCGCGAGGAACGGGATGAAGTGCGGGCCCGACTTGCGAGCATGACCACGAATCTCGAGTCACTCTTTGCCGCCTCGGTGGATTCGAATGCCGATGACGAGCATGACCCCGAGGGCCAGACCATCGCCTACGAACGCTCACAGTTTGAGGCCCTCATTCAGGGGGCGCGGGACCGTCTCGCCGGCATCGAGGCCGGGCTGCTTCGACTGGAGCAGGGCAGCTATGGCATCTGTGAGGTGTGCCACCAACCCATTCCCGCCGCACGGCTGGACGCCAGACCAACCGCACGAACCTGCATTCAGCACGCCTCGCGTATCCCAGATTGACCGAGACGGTGCAGCCGGACAACGGGGCAGGGCTCGATGCCGCGCTGCTCGCTTGCATCGTCCTCGGGCAAGCCAGGTCAGTCCGCCGCCTGCGACGACGTGTGGAACCAACCGCTCACTCGACCCTTGGGACCGCCCCGTCCAGTGGGCGCGCCACCTCACCCGTCGCACAGCCTCAGGTGACCCGAGTGACGACCTGCTCACTCGACGGAGAAGGTCAGGCCAGGGAGATGAGGTCCTTGTAGTCCGGGCCCCAGAGGTCCTCGACCCCGTCTGGCAGCAGCAGGATCCGCTCGGGCTCGAGGGCGTCGACCGCCCCCTCGTCGTGGGTGACCAGGACGACGGCGCCCTCGTAGGTCGACAGGGCGCCGAGGATCTCCTCTCGCGAGGCCGGGTCGAGGTTGTTCGTCGGCTCGTCGAGCAGCAGGACGTTGGCGCTCGACACCACGAGCATCGCGAGCGACAGCCGGGTCTTCTCCCCACCGGACAGCACGCCGGCCGGCTTCGCCACGTCGTCACCGGAGAAGAGGAACGACCCGAGGACCTTGCGGACCTCGGTCTCCCCCAGGTCCGGAGCGGCGGACTTCATGTTCTCGAGGACCGACCGGTCGACGTCGAGGTTCTCGTGCTCCTGGGCGTAGTAGCCCAGCTTGAGCCCGTGACCCGGCTCCACCTCGCCGGTGTCCGGCGCGTCGACGCCGGCGAGCATCCGCAGCAGCGTCGTCTTGCCGGCACCATTGAGGCCGAGCACGACGACCCGCGAGCCGCGGTCGATCGCGAGGTCGACGTCGGTGAACACCTCGAGCGAGCCGTAGGACCGGGACAGCCCGCTGGCCCGCAGCGGCGTCTTGCCGCACGGCGCCGGCTTGGGGAAGCGCAGCTTCGCGACCTTGTCGTGCTGGCGCTCGCCCTCGACGCCGGCCAGCAGCCGCTCGGCCCGCCGCGCCATGTTCTGCGCGGCGACGGCCTTGGTCGCCTTGGCCCGCATCTTGTCGGCCTGGGAGAGCAGCGCGCCCGCCTTCTTCTGGGCGTTCGCGAGCTCGCGCTTGCGGCGCTTCTCGTCCGTCTCGCGCTGCTGCAGGTAGGTCTTCCAGCCGACGTTGTAGACGTCGAGGGCGGACCGGTTCGCATCGAGGTGGTAGACCTTCGTCACCACGGCGTCGAGCAGCCCGGTGTCGTGGCTGATGACGATGAGTCCGCCCTTGTAGGCACGCAGGTACTCGCGCAGCCAGGCGATGGAGTCGGCGTCGAGGTGGTTCGTCGGCTCGTCGAGCAGCAGGGTCTCGTTGCCGGAGAAGAGGATCCGCGACAGCTCGACGCGGCGACGCTGGCCACCGGAGAGCGTCCGCAGGGGTTGCGCGAGGATCCGCTCCTCGAGCCCCAGGGCGCTCGCGATCGAGGCGGCCTCGGACTCCGCCGCATACCCGCCCTCGTTCTCGAACTCGACGTCGAGCCGGGCGTAGCGGCGCATCGCACGCTCGCGGGCGTCCGGGTCGTCGCTGCCCATGGCCTGCTCCGCCTCGGCGCGCCGCCGCATGATGACGTCGAGGCCGCGGGCCGACAGGATGCGGTCGCGCGCGAGCATCTCCAGGTCACCGGTCCGGGGGTCCTGGGGCAGGTAGCCGACCGGGCCGGTCCGGGTCACCGTGCCGGCAGCGGGCTGGCCCTCCCCCGCGAGCACCTTCGTCAGTGTCGTCTTGCCGGCACCGTTACGGCCCACCAGCCCGATCCGGTCGCCCCGGTCGACCCGAAAGCTGGCGTCCTCGAGTAGCAGTCGCGCTCCTGCACGCAACTCGATCCCGGTCGCGACGATCACGGCAATCCCCTTTCTGTGCCGCACTTCGTCAGCGGCCGGACAACTCCCCTATTCTGCCAGCGCAACGCCACCGGGCCGAATCCGATTCCGCGCCGCAGCGGGACCGCACCGGCGGCGAGAAGCGGGCTGAGCGGCATACGGGACCTTGGCGGCCCCTCCGGTAGCGTGAGCCAGCGTGAACGCCCCGATCACCGTCCGCGACATCAGCGCCGCCGAGCACCTCGCCTGGCTGCGCACCCAGCCGTCGGCGAGCTTCCTCCAGACGCCCGCCTGGGGCAGGGTCAAGCAGGACTGGCGGGCCGAGTCGATCGGCTGGTTCGAGGGTGAGGAGCAGGTGGGTGCGGCGCTCGTGCTGCACCGGGCGCTGCCCCGGATCGGGCGTACGCTCGCCTACCTGCCCGAGGGCCCGTGCCTCGACTGGTCGTCACCGCGGCTCGTCGAGCACCTGCGCGCGCTGCGCGACCACCTCAAGGACAAGAAGGCGTTCGCGCTGCGGATGGGGCCGCCGGTCCCCACCCACCGGTGGCAGACCGCCACGATCAAGGCGGCCATCGCCGACCCGGCGATCCACCGCTACGACGAGGCGACGCCCGATGTGGTCGAGCCCGTCGGCACGGCGGTCGTCGACCTGCTGCGCCGGCTCGGCTTCCGCCACCTCGCCTCCGACGAGGGCTTCAGCGCGGGCCAGCCGGAGTACGTCTTCCAGGTGCCGCTCGCCGGCCGCACCGAGGAGGACCTCCTCAAGGGGATGAACCAGCTGTGGCGACGCAACATCAAGAAGACCGCGAAGAACGGGGTCACCGTCCGGGTCGGTGACGCGGCCGACGTGCCGACCTTCCACAAGGTCTACGTCGAGACCGCCGAGCGGGACGGCTTCACCCCTCGCGGGCTCGAGTACTTCGAGCGGATGTACGCCGAGATGTCGGAGGAGGACCCGGACCGGATCCGCGTCTACCTCGCCGAGCACGACGGGGACGTGCTCGCCGCGACGATCTGGATCCGGGTCGGCGAGCACGCCTGGTACTCCTACGGCGCCTCGACGGCGGCGAAGCGGGAGCTGCAGGGCTCGACGGCGGTCCAGTGGCAGATGATGCGCGACGCGCTCGCCGCCGGAGCCACCGTCTACGACCTGCGCGGCATCACCAACACCGTCGACGAGCAGAGCCGACAGTTCGGCCTCATCCGCTTCAAGGTCGGCACGGGCGGAGAGGCGGTGCGGCTGGCCGGCGAGTGGGACCTGCCGCTCAACCGCCTGTTGTACAAGGCGTTCGACCTCTACATGAAGCGGCGGTGACCCGGTGGCGCTGAACCTTCACGTCGACGGCGCCCGGTGGCGGGACGCCCAGGCCGACACCCTGCGGCAGCGCCCTGGCCTCGTGCCGGTCATCAAGGGCAACGGCTACGGGTTCGGGCGAGACCTGCTCTGCGCCGAGGCCGAGCGGCTCGGCGTGCCGATGGTCGCGGTCGGCACCTACGCAGAGCTGCCCGGGGCGCTCGGCACCTTCGCGCGTGACGTGCTCGTCCTCGAGCCCTACCGAGCCGCGATCCACCACGACCTGCCGCAGCTGCGCGACACCCGAGTCGTCCACACCGTGACCGCGCCGGACGACCTGACGGACCTGCGGTCCGTGCAGGGTGACGCCCGCGTCGTCGTCGAGGGGCTCACTTCGATGGGCCGGTTCGGTATGCCGCTCAGCTCGCTCCCCGGCTTCGTGACCACCGCGCGGGGCGAGGGGGTGACGCTGCACCTGCCGCTCGGGTCGGGGCACGTCGCGGAGATCTCGCGGTTCGTCGAGGCCGTCCCGGACAACCGCACCTGGTTCCTCTCCCACGTGACGACGGCCGAGCTGGCCGACCTGCAGCGGCGGTTCCCCGACCGCGAGTTCCGGCCCCGCGTCGGGACGGACCTGTGGCTCGGCGACAAGGCCGCCTACGAGGTCCGCGCCCACGTCCTCGAGGCACGGCCGATCGCCAAGGGCGAGCGGGTGGGCTACCGGCAGCGGCCACAGCCCGCCGGCCACCTGGTGGTCGTCAGTGGCGGGACGTCGCACGGGGTCGCGATGGAGTCGCCGGCGGCCGCGGCGACGGTCCGGCAGCGGGCCATCGCGGTCGCCGAGGGCGCCCTCGAGGCGGCCCACCGGGTGCGGTCGCCCTTCACGGTCGGCGGGGTGATGCCACGCTTCGCCGAGCCCCCGCACATGCAGTGCAGCCTGCTCCTGCTCCCGGAGGGTGTGGCGCCCCCGGCGGTCGGCGACACCGTCCCGGTCCGGATGCGCCTGACGACCGCCTACCCGGACGCCGTGGTGCTCTCCTGAGCGTCCGCCGGTCCTGGGCCGGGTCCCGTCGTTGCGCCACTAGGGTGAGCGGGTACTGGCGGGCCACGAGGTCCTGACGCCGAAGGAGCACGAGATGACCTTCAACGACAACGCCCGGCTCGACACGTCCCAGGTCGAGGCCGGACGCGGTGGTGGCGGCGGCGGTGGTGGCTTCCCCGGCGGCATCCAGGTCGGTGGCGGGATCGGCGGTCTCATCCTGCTCATCGTCATGCTGATCTTCGGTGGCCAGAGCATTCTCGGCGGTGGCGGGGTCGGCGACTCGAGCTCGACGGGTGGCGGCCTGCCCTCGCAGCAGCTCCAACCGGGCCAGGTCGCAGCCGGCGGACAGGTGTCCGACTCGAGCTTCTCCCAGTGCAAGACGGGTGCCGACGCGAACAAGAACGACGTGTGCCTCGTCATCGCCACGGTCAACAGCGTCCAGGACTACTGGAGCAACGAGCTGCCCAAGTACAACGTCAACTACCAGCCCACCAAGACGGTCATCTACTCCGGCTCCACGCCGTCCGGGTGCGGCACCGCCAACGCCCAGGTCGGTCCCTTCTACTGCCCGCTCGACGGCAAGGTCTACGTCGACGCGTCGTTCTTCGACGAGCTGCAGAACCGGTTCGGCGCGGACGGCGGCCAGCTGGCCAAGGAGTATGTCGTCGCACACGAGTACGGCCACCACATCCAAGACCTCCTCGGGCTGCTGAACAAGGCGCAGCAGGACCCGCAGGGCGCGAACTCGGGCAGCGTCCGCACCGAGCTGATGGCCGACTGCCTCGCCGGCACCTGGGTCAAGCACGCAACGGAGACCAAGGACGCCGACGGCAACACGCTGCTCAAGCCGATCACGCAGAGCGACATCAAGTCGGCGCTCTCCGCTGCCTCGGCCGTCGGCGACGACCGGATCCAGCGGTCGGCCCAGGGCCGGGTGACCCCGGAGACCTGGACGCACGGGTCATCGACGGCCCGGCAGCACTGGTTCATGCAGGGCTACCAGACCGGCGACCTCAACCAGTGCGACACGTTCAGCGTCCCGAGCGTCGAGTGACGGCGCGGAGACCGGGCCGAACTGGGTGGTAGTGAGCGAACACGGTGGTACACCATCGGTTTCACCCCCGAACACACCGTTCGCGGGGAGGGGGTAGGGGTGATTCGGTGAGCTCCACCCGATAGGCGCGGCCGCGACGCAGGGCCGTCTCGAGGACGGCCCGGGTCGGATCCGGCAGGTCGTACAGCTCCCGACGTGGCAGGGCGCGCAGCGCGGCCAGCGTCGGCGCGGACAGCACGTCGCGCACGAGGGCGCGGTCGCCGCCGACGACGAGTCCGGCCGGTATGCCGCTCACCCCCTCGGGCGCGTCCGTCCCCTCCACGAGGACCACCCGCTGGACGTGGCGGACGACGGCGGCGACGAGCTCGTCCGCCTGGTTGGCCCGGCGCCGGGCGTAGCGCTGCTGCGACCAGCCGCCCGCCGCGGTGCGGCCCTGCACGTGGCGTGACCCGACCTTCGCGTGCGCGAGCCGCCCGGAGCGAGCCAGCCCAGCGGCATACCCGCCCCGTCTGAGGAGGACGAGGGCGAGCGGGTCGTAGGCGAACGGCGTGGCGACAGCGACGGATCCATCGCGGGCCACCGCACGCACGACGACGCCACCCGGGGTCTGCTCCCGGGTGGCGTCAGCGGGTCCGTGACGGTCGGCGAAGCCGGCGAGCCATCGGTCGAGGCGCTCGGGAGCGACCTCGACGACCCGCGTCACCGGTGCGTCAGAGGTTGAAGCCGAGGGCGCGCAGCTGCTCGCGGCCGTCCTCGGTGATCTTGTCGGGGCCCCACGGCGGCATCCAGACCCAGTTGATCCGCTGCGACGCGACGAGGCCCTCGAGGGCCTGGTCGACCTGGTCCTCGATGACGTCGGTGAGGGGGCAGGCGGCGGAGGTCAGGGTCATGTCGATGACGGCGTGGCCCTGGCCGTCGACGGTGATGCCGTAGACGAGGCCAAGGTCCACGACGTTGATGCCGAGCTCGGGGTCGACGACGTCGCGCATGGCCTCCTCGACGTCGGCCACGTTGGGCGGGGTGGCGATCTGGCTCATGGGGTCACTCCTTGGGTGGTGTGGTCAGTGAGGGCTTGCGCGTCGACGCCGGCGCGGATCAGCGCGTCGGTGAAGGCCGTCCAGCCGAGCAGGGCGCACTTGACGCGGGACGGGTACTTCGAGACACCGGCGAAGGCGACACCGTCGCCGATCCGCTCCTCGTCGCCGGTCACCTTGCCGCGTGAGGTGAGCATCTCGCGCATCCCCGCGAACGTGTCGAGCGCCTCCTGCACCGTGCGGCCGATGACCTCGTCGGCGAGGACGGAGGCCGAGGCGACGGAGATCGCGCAGCCCTGCGAGTCGTAGGACACGTCACGGATGATGCCGTCGAGGCCGGTGCCGTCCACAGTCACCCGCAGGGTCACCTCGTCGCCGCAGGTCGGGTTGACGTGGTGGACCTCGGCGTCGAAGGGCTCGCGCAGACCCGCGTGGTGCGGCTGCTTCGAGTGGTCGAGGATCAGCTCCTGGTAGAGGTCCATCAGCTCGCCTCCGCCACACCGAAGATGGCCGGGACGCGGTCGAGCGCCGCCAGCAGTGTGTCGATCTCCGCGGGTGTGTTGTAGGCCGCGAGGCTGGCTCGCGTCGTCGCCGGCACGCCGAGCGCCCGGTGCAGCGGCCACGCGCAGTGGTGGCCGACCCGGACCGCCACGCCGGCGTCGTCGAGCACCTGCCCGACGTCGTGGGCATGGACGTCGGCGATGACGAACGACACGGCCCCGCCGCGGGGACGACCAGCGGCCGGGCCGAGCACGCGGACCCACGGCCGCTCGGCGAGGCCGGACAGGAGCCGTTCGGCGAGGGCGCCCTCGTGGGCGTGGATCCGGTCGATGCCGACCTCGTCGATCCACCGGACCGCGGCGGCGAGCCCGATGGCCTGGGCGGCGTTGGGCACCCCCGCCTCGAACTTCTGCGGCGGCGGCGCCCACGTGGAGCGCTCCATCGTGACCAGCTCGATCATCGAGCCGCCGGTGAGGAAGGGCGGCATGACCTCGAGCAGCTCGCTGCGACCCCAGAGGACGCCGACCCCCATCGGGCCGTACATCTTGTGGCCGCTGAAGGCGATGAAGTCGGCGCCGAGGGTCTGCACGTCGACCGGCAGGTGCGGGACCGACTGGCAGGCGTCGACGACGACGAGGGCTCCGACCGCGTGGGCGCGGGCGGCGAGCTCGGTGACCGGGTTGACGGTGCCGAGGACGTTCGAGACCTGGGTGACGGCAAAGACCTTGGTGCGCTCGCTCAGCAGCCCGTCGAGCCCGGCGAGGTCGAGCGTCCCGTCACCAGCGAGCGGGATCCACCGCAGGGTCGCCCCGGTGCGGCGCGCCAGCTCCTGCCAGGGCACGAGGTTGGCGTGGTGCTCCATCTCGGTGACGAGGATCTCGTCGCCCGGTCCGAGCACGAACCGCGGGTCCTTCGGGTCGTCGGTCGGTGCCGCGTTGGAGCACGCGTAGGCGACGAGGTTGAGCGACTCCGTCGCGTTCTTGGTGAACACCAGCTCGTGGTCCGGTGCCCCGATGAACCCGGCCACCGTCGCGCGGGCCGCCTCGAACGCGTCGGTCGCCTCCTCGGCGAGCAGGTGCGCGCCGCGGTGGACCGCGGCGTTGTGCTGCTCGTAGAAGGCGCGTTCGGCGTCGAGGACGGCGCGCGGCTTGTGGGAGGTCGCTCCGGAGTCGAGGTAGACGAGGGGGTGGCCGTCGCGGACCGCACGCGTCAGGATGGCGAAGTCACCGCGGATCGCGGCAACCTCCCGATCCGTGAACGGCCTTGCGGCTGTGGTCATCTCGGCTCCACCCTCTCGTCTCGTCCCGCTCGCGACGCTCAGGCGCTGGCCTGGGTCAGGAAGCGGTCGTAGCCCTCTTCCTCGAGGCGGTCGGCGAGCTCCTTGCCGCCTTCCTCGACGATCCGGCCGTCGACGAACACGTGGACGAAGTCCGGCTGGATGTAGCGCAGGATCCGGGTGTAGTGGGTGATGAGCAGGACCCCGAGGTCGGTCTCGTCCTTGGCCTGGTTGACGCCCTCGGAGACGATGCGCAGCGCGTCGATGTCGAGGCCCGAGTCGGTCTCGTCGAGGATCGCCATCTTCGGCTTGAGCAGCTGCAGCTGGAGGATCTCGTGGCGCTTCTTCTCACCACCGGAGAAGCCCTCGTTGACGTTGCGCTCGGCGAAGGCCGGGTCCATCCGCAGGTTGTTCATCGCCTGCTTGACGTCCTTGACCCAGGTGCGCAGCTTCGGGGCCTCGCCGTCGATCGCGGTCTTGGCGGTGCGCAGGAAGTTGCTCACGGTGACGCCGGGGACCTCGACGGGGTACTGCATCGCGAGGAAGAGGCCGGCGCGGGCCCGCTCGTCGACCGACATCGCGAGGACGTCCTCACCGTCGAGGGTGACGGTGCCGCCCGTGACGGTGTACTTGGGGTGTCCGGCGATGCTGTAGGCGAGCGTCGACTTGCCGGAGCCGTTCGGGCCCATGATGGCGTGGGTCTCCCCCGAGTTCACGGTGAGGTCGACCCCGCGCAGGATCTCCTTGGGGCCGTCCTCGGTCTGGACCGAGACGGTGAGTCCCTTGATCTCGAGCGTGCTCATGCGGGTCAGTTCTCCTTGCTGGTGCGGTCGAGGGTGGTGCTGGTGGACGTGGTCGAGGCGGCGTACTCCGTGGTGGCCAGCTCGTGCTCGATCGCCGCGGTCGCCTCGTCACGCAGGTCGGCCAGCGGGATCTCGCGGATGATGTCGGCGAAGAAGCCGCGCACGACGAGCCGCTTGGCCTCGTCCTCGGGGATGCCGCGGGCCTGCAGGTAGAACAGCTGCAGGTCGTCGAAGCGTCCGGTCGCCGAGGCGTGGCCGGCACCCTCGATCTCGCCCGTCTCGATCTCGAGGTTGGGCACCGAGTCGGCGCGGGCGCCGTCGGTGAGGATGAGGTTGCGGTTCAGCTCGTAGGTGTCCGTGCCCTCGGCCTCGGCGCGGATCAGCGCGTCGCCGACCCAGACGGTGCGGGCCGTGTCGCCCTGGAGGGCGCCCTTGTAGGTCACGTGGCTCTTGCAGTGGGCCGTGTTGTGGTCGACGAAGGACCGGTGCTCGAGGTGCTGGCCGGAGTCGGCGAAGTAGACCCCGAGCAGGGTCGCGTCGCCCCCCGGCCCGGCGTAGCGGACGTTGGCGTTGAGCCGGACGACCTGGCCACCGAGGGTGAGGGAGATGTGCCGGTAGGTCGCGTCACGCCCGACAAGGGCGTCGTGCTGCGCGAGGTGGATCGCGTCGTCCTCCCAGCGCTGGGCCGAGACAAGCGTGACGTCCGAGGCGTCGCCGGTCAGCACCGAGACGAGCTGGGAGTACTGCGCCGAGCCACGGTGCGCGAGCAGCACCGTGGCCTTGGCGTGGTGCCCGGCGCGCACGACGAGGTGCTCGTGGACGCGCTGCTCGAGGTCGTCGCCGACGAGCCGGATGCGGACCGGCTCGGACAGCTCGGCCTCGGCCGGGATGTCGAGCAGCGTCACCGTGTCGACGTCCGCCGCCACGACCGCGGCCCGGTCCTGCGGGGGCAGCAGGCCGAGCGCACGGGCGTCGGCGGCCGGGAGCGTCGAGAGCGTCACGCCCTCGGGCAGCACGGTCTCCCACCGGAGCCGGCCGGTCGCCCCGGTCTCGAGCAGGCCGCGCAGCTTCTTCACCGGGGTGAAGCGCCACTCCTCCTCGCGCCCGCTCGGGACCGGGAAGTCGGCGACGTCGAACGAGGCCGTGCGCTCGGCACGGGACTTGTCCGGGACGAAGGCCGCGGCCGAGTCGGTGTGGGCCCTGCCGGCCGCGGTCACGGCATCGACGGGGCGGGACGTGTCAGCCACCAGGCTCATCAGCCGACGGCTCCTTCCATCTGGAGTTCGATGAGGCGGTTCAGCTCGAGGGCGTACTCCATGGGCAGCTCGCGCGCGATGGGCTCGATGAACCCGCGCACGATCATCGCCATGGCCTCGTCCTCGGCCATGCCTCGGGACATGAGGTAGAACAGCTGGTCGTCGCTGACCTTCGACACGGTCGCCTCGTGGCCCATCGACACGTCGTCCTCGCGGATGTCGACGTAGGGGTAGGTGTCGGACCGGCTGATGGTGTCGACGAGCAGGGCGTCGCAGCGCACGGTCGAGGCGGAGTGCGACGCACCCTCGAGCACCTGCACGAGGCCGCGGTACGAGGAGCGCCCGCCGCCGCGGGCGACCGACTTGCTGACGATCGAGCTGCTCGTGTTGGGCGCGGCGTGCACCATCTTGGACCCGGTGTCCTGGTGCTGGCCCTCGCCGGCGAACGCGATGGAGAGCGTCTCGCCCTTGGCGTGCTCGCCCATGAGGAAGACGGCCGGGTACTTCATCGTGACCTTGGAGCCGATGTTGCCGTCGACCCACTCCATCGTCGCGCCCTCCTCGCAGGTGGCGCGCTTGGTGACGAGGTTGTAGACGTTGTTCGACCAGTTCTGGATCGTCGTGTAACGCACCCGGGCGTTCTTCTTGACGATGATCTCGACGACCGCCGAGTGCAGCGAGTCGGACTTGTAGATCGGGGCGGTGCAGCCCTCGACGTAGTGGACGTAGGAGCCCTCGTCGGCGATGATCAGCGTCCGCTCGAACTGGCCCATGTTCTCCGTGTTGATCCGGAAGTAGGCCTGCAGCGGGATCTCGACGTGCACGCCCGGCGGCACGTAGACGAACGAGCCACCCGACCACACGGCCGTGTTGAGCGAGGCGAACTTGTTGTCGCCGGCCGGGATCACCGTCGCGAAGTGCTCACGGAAGATGTCCTCGTGCTCGCGCAGCGCGCTGTCGGTGTCGAGGAAGATGACGCCCTGCGCCTCGAGGTCCTCGCGGATCTGGTGGTAGACCACCTCGGACTCGTACTGCGCGGCGACGCCGGCGACGAGGCGCTGCTTCTCGGCCTCGGGGATGCCGAGCCGGTCATAGGTGTTGCGGATGTCCTCGGGCAGGTCCTCCCACGAGGTGGCCTGCTTCTCGGTCGACTTCACGAAGTACTTGATGTTCTGGAAGTCGATCCCGGTCAGGTCCGAGCCCCATGCGGGCATCGGCTTGCGCTCGAAGAGGGTGAGCGCCTTCAACCGCAGCTTCGTCATCCACTCGGGCTCGCTCTTGCGCGCGGAGATGTCCCGGACCACCTCCTCACTGAGCCCGCGGCGGGCCGAGGAGCCGGCGATGTCGTTGTCGGCCCAGCCGTACTCGTAGCGCCCTAGGTCCTTCAGACCCGGATTGCGCTCTTCGATGTTGGTGCTCATGAAGAGAACCCTTCCGTGATGTGATCGGTCTCCTGGTCAACACCCGAACCAACCCGGGGCTTCCGGGCCAGCTCGGCAGTCGGGATGAACGTCGTGCACACGTGGTGCCCACCAGCCAGCGTCGCAAGCCGCTGGACGTGCACACCCAGCAACCTCGAGAACGCGTCGGTCTCGGCCTCGCAGAAGGCCGGGAACTCGGCGGCGACCTGCTGGACGGGGCAGTGGCCCTGGCACAGCTGGACCCCGGTCAGTCCGCCCGCCCCGACCGGGCGGGCAGTGGCCGCGAAGCCGTCCTCGGTGAGGGCCGTGACGAGCGCCTCCGTGCGGGCGGACGGGTCGTCGCCCGCCTCGGCGAGGCGAGCGGCGTACCGCTCCTCGAGGGCGGCGATGCGCTCGCGGGCGAACTCCGAGACGGCCCCGCTGCCGACCTGCTCCTTGAGGAAGCGGAGCACGTCGACGGCGAGGGCGTCGTAGTCGGTCTCGAGCGCCCGGTGGCCGGCCGCGGCGACGACGTAGGCCCGGGCAGGACGCCCACGGCCCCGCCGTGCGCCGACCGGCTCGTGCTCGGTGATGGCGCCCTGCTCGACGAGGGCGTCGAGGTGGCGGCGGACCGCCGCCGGCGTCAGGTCGAGCTCGCGGCCCAGCTCTGCCGCCGTGATCGGCCCGTCGGTCGACACGAGGTGCAGGACGCGTGAGCGCGTGCGCGACTCGAGAGGGGTGACGGCGTCGCCGTCCCGCTCCACCCGTGGCAGCTGCTCAGCGAAAAACACCACACCATTGTGACGTAATTCCGCGCCGAGCTCCAGTAAGGCCCTCCTTACCGCGTCGGGTCGTCCCCGTCGAGGAGCAGCTCCTCCTCGTCGGCGGCCTCCGGGTCGGCGATCGGCAGCAGCACCGACGGCATCGCGTGGCGCGGCGGCGCGACGGCGTCCGGGCCGAACCAGCGGCGCCGCAGTGGGGCGGTGAGCCAGCCGAGAGGGCTCGTCAGCACGTAGCCGTAGGCGAGGACGAGGCCGGTGTGGCCGGGCGCCAGGAGCAGGCCCACGATGACCGCCGCGACCAGGACTCCGGTGAGGGCGAGGTGGTCCCGGGACAGGAGCGAGCGGAACGAGCGGAACCGGAAGGAGGTCGCCATCAGCGCGGCCGGCAGGACCCCCGCCGCGACGGGCAGGACGGGGGCCCACCCGTAGAGCGGGCCGTCGATGGCGAAGACCGTGGCGATGACGACGCCCGCGGCCCCGGGGCTGGGGAGGCCGATGAAGTAGCGCTTGTCGGCGAGCGGGTCGATCGTGACGTTGAAGCGTGCGAGGCGGTAGGCGGCACAGGCCAGCCAGAACATCGCCCCGAACCAGGCGAGGTGCGCGTACTGCGGCAGCGCCCAGGTGTAGACGAGGACCGCCGGCGCGATGCCGAAGGAGATGAGGTCGGCCAGCGAGTCGAACTGGAGGCCGAACGGGGTGATCGCGCCGACCTTGCGGGCCACCGCACCGTCGGAGATGTCGAGGGCGATCGAGACGGCGACGAGCGCGGCCGCGAGACCGAACCGGCCCTGGAAGGACAGCAGGACCGACGAGAACCCGCAGATCATGTTCCCGAGCGTGAAGAGGCTGGGCAGCATGACGCGGGCCCGGGTGCGGGGGTCGAGCCGGCGCAGGGAGACGACCCGGGCTCCCGAGACGGAGACCAGGCGCCAGCCGCGAGCGGGCCGGATCGTGCGGCGCCGCCCGGTCCGGCGGCCTCCTTCGGCCGTCACCGGGGCTCCCCGGCGGCTGCGCCGAAACGGCCGAGCACCGTCTCGCCGCCGATGGCCCGGGTCCGCGGGGCCACCTCGAGGGTGACGTCCATCGGCAGGAAGACATCCATCCGCGAGCCGAACTTCATCAGGCCGATCCGGGCGCCCGTCGGGACGTGGTCCCCCGGCGCGATCCGCGTGACGATCCGCCGGGCCAGCTGTCCGACGATCTGGCGGTAGACGACGCGACGTGGACCGCCGGGCGCGGGTCGCTCGACGACGATCTCGGTCCGCTCGTTCTTCATACCGCTGGCGGCACGGTAGGCGGCCAGGAACCGGCCGGGGGTGTGGGTGACCGACAGGACGCGGCCACCGTAGGGCGCGCGGTTGATGTGGACGTCGAGCAGGGACAGGAAGATGCTCACCTGCTGCCACTGGCCGGGCGGGCTCACGTCGGGCTGGGCCGGGCCGGCATGGACGACAACGCCATCGGCCGGGGCGAGCACGACGTCCGGGTCCTCGACCGGTGCGAGGTCCGGCGACCGGTCGGGGTCGCGAAAGAAGAGGGTCACCCCGGCCGTCAGCAGACCGAGCGTGGCCGTGAGCCGGGGGCGCCGGGCCACGGCCGCGACGAGCGTCGGCACGGCCGCCATGGCGGTGAAGGGCCGGGCTGCGGGGTCGATCTTCACGGGTCGTGCTCTCCGATGGTCGTCGTGGCCCCCGTCCCGGGGATCGTGCACCCCTGAGCCTAGACTCATCAGTCATGACAGCAGCGGTGGCACTCGATGACGTGCGCCGTGCGTTCGGCCCGGTCCGTGCTCTGGATGGGCTCACCTGGTCTGCTCCGGCCGGACGGATCACCGCCGTGCTCGGGCCGAACGGCGCGGGCAAGACCACGGCGATCGAGTGCGCGGTCGGCCTGCAGCGCCCGGACTCCGGCACGGTCCGAGTCCTCGGGGCCGATCCCGCGCACGCCGACGCCGACCACCGGGCTCGCGTCGGCGTGATGCTGCAGAGCGGCGGGCTGCCCAACGGGACCAAGCCGATCCGGCTGCTGCGGCACCTCGCCGAGCTCTACGCCGACCCGGCCGACGTCGACCCCGTCGCAGCACGGCTGGGCGTGACCGACTTCGCGGGCACGACCGTGCGTCGGCTCTCCGGTGGCCAGAAGCAGCGCCTCGCCCTCGCCGCTGCCCTGCTGGGGCGGCCGGAGGTGCTCTTCCTCGACGAGCCGGCCGCCGGCCTCGACCCGCACGGCCGACTCGACGTGTGGGACATCATCAGCGAGCAGCGCGAGGCGGGCCGGTCGGTCGTGGTGACGACGCACTCCTTCGACGAGGCCCAGCACCTCGCCGACCACCTCGTCATCATGAACGCCGGGCGGACGGTGGCCGAGGGACCCCTCGACGCGGTCACCGACGGCACCTCGCTCGAGGACCTCTACTTCGGGCTGACGAGGAAGGGCCGGGCATGACCACGGTCACCAGGCCATCGACTGCCGCCACCCCGCGGGTCCGCGTGCTCGCGCAGTCCCGCTTCGAGGTCGGCACGCTGCTGCGCAATGGCGAGCAGCTGCTCGTCTCCCTTGTCCTGCCGGCCATCGTCCTGGTCGCCCTGAAAGTCTCCAGCGTGCCCTCGTTGGGCACGGGCCGACGGATCGACCTGGCAGTTCCGGGGGTGCTCGCCCTGTGCATCATCTCGGCGTCGTTCACCTCGCAGGGCATCGCGACCGCCTTCGACCGGCGCTACTCGGTGCTGCGCTACCTCGGCGTCACGCCGCTCGGCCGGGGCGGACTGATGGCGGCCAAGGTCGTCGCGACCCTCGTGGTCGAGCTGATCCAGGTCGTCGTCCTCGGCGGCCTGGGCCTCGCGCTCGGGTGGCGTCCCGCGGCCTCCGGCATCGGGTATGCCGTCCTCTTCCTCGTCCTCGGCACGTGGGCCTTCGTGTCCCTGGCCCTCCTCATGGCGGGGACCCTCCGCGCCGAGGCGGTCCTGGCTTTCGCCAACCTCGTGTGGGTGCTGTTCCTCGCCCTCGGTGGGGTCATCGTGCCGCGGACACAGCTGCCGGGCTGGGCCGAGGTGGCGACCGGCTGGTTGCCCAGCGCCGGGCTCGCCGACGGCATGCGCGACGCCCTGGTCCACGGGTCCTTCCACTGGACCGGGGCGCTCGTCCTCGTTGTGTGGGGCGTCGTCTGCACGGCCCTGGCGAGCCGCTTCTTCAAGTGGCGCGACTAGGCCTGGGTTGAGGTATCCGCGCATCCGGCGAATGCGTCGCAATACCTCAAACCCGGGTGAGCGGCGAACCAGAAGGTGCCGATTCCGCGGGACGGAGGTGAGCGGCATACCCTCGTGGCGTGTCGACCACCGTCCGAGCGAGCCTTCGCCGCCTGCCTGCCGCGCGTGCCTCCTGGGTGCGCCCGATCCTCCTCGCCAACCTCATCGGTGAGGGGCTGATCGTCGTCACCGGCGGGGTGGTGCGGCTCACCGGATCCGGGCTGGGCTGCCCGACCTGGCCGGAGTGCGTGCCCGGGTCGTTCGTGCCGGTCCCCCACCAGGAGCAGGGGATCCACAAGTTCATCGAGTTCGGCAACCGCACGCTGACCGGGCTGGTCGGCATCCTGGCGCTGCTGTCGATCTGGGCGGTCGTGACGCACTGGCCGCGACGCCGGCCCATGCACTGGGTCGCCTACGGGGTGCTCGCCGGCGTCGTGGCCCAGGCTGTCCTCGGCGGGATCACCGTGCGGACCGGCCTCAACCCGTTCTCGGTCGCCGGTCACTTCCTCCTCTCGATGGTGCTCGTGGCGCTCTCGACGGCGCTCGTGCGGGGCGCCGAGGACACCGAGTCTGGCCCCGGCGACCTGCTCGTCCACCCGCTCGCGCGCCTGCTGGCCCTGGCCACCGCCGCGATGGGGACGGTCGTCCTCGTCCTCGGCACCGTCGTGACGGGCTCCGGTCCGCACTCAGGAGACGCCGTCACCCCGGCTCGCACCGGCTTCGACCCGCGGTTCGTCTCGTGGATGCACGCCGATGCGGTGATGTTCTTCTGCGGTCTCGTCATCGCGAGCCTCGTTGCGGTCCGCCTGACGGCCAAGGACGGGCGCGCCAACCGGGCGTGGAACGTCGTCCTGCTCGTCACCGTCCTGCAGGGCGTGATCGGCTACGTCCAGTACTTCACGGCGCTCCCCGAGGTGCTCGTCCTGGCGCACATGTTCGGTGCGACTGCGCTCGTTGTCGCGCTCGCCTACGGGGTGCTCGACCTGCGCAGCAACCCGGTCTGACCCCTCCGCACGTCGAGTGAGCCCGAACTCCGGTTCCCGCACGTCGAGTGAGCCCGAACTCCGGTCGCGACCTCAGTGGAGGCCGGGCAGCGCCAGGTGCCAGATGGGGTCGATCGCGACGCCGATGAACAGCAGCGTCAGATACGTGATCGAGTAGTGGAAGAGCCGCATCGGGCGCAGCACCTTCTCGGGCGCGCCGGCCCGTGCCTTGGCCAACAGGCGGTGCGCCTCGCTCAGGAACAGGGCCCCCGAACCGAGTGCGGCGACGGTGTAGACCCACCCCATCGGCTGCACCACGACGAGGGCGAGGGATGTCAGCACCATGGCCCAGGAGTAAAGGACGATCTGCCTCGCCACGACGACGAAGCGCTCGACCACGGGCAGCATCGGCACGTCGACCGACGCGTAGTCGTCGCGGTAGCGCATCGACAGCGGCCAATAGTGCGGCGGCGTCCAGAAGAACACGACCAAGAACAGGATCACGGCCGACCAACTGACCGTGTTGGTCACGGCGGACCAGCCGATGAGGACCGGCATGCAGCCGGCGGCCCCACCCCAGACGATGTTCTGCTTGGTGCGGCGCTTGAGGATCAGCGTGTAGCCCACGACGTAGCCGAGCACCGCCAGAAGCGCGAGCCCGGCGCTCAGCCAGTTGACGAGGAGGCCCAGCCACAGCGTCGACACGACGGCCAGCGCCAGCCCGAAGACGAGGGCGCCGCGAGGGCTGACGGTGCCCGTGACGAGGGGCCGCTTGCTCGTCCGGTGCATGACCGCGTCGATGTCACGGTCGATGTAGCAGTTCAGCGTGTTGGCCGACCCCGCGGACAGCGTGCCGCCAATGAGGGTCGCGACGACGAGCCCCAGGTTGGGCACGCCCCCGTCGGCCAGGAACATGACCGGGATCGTCGTGATGAGCAGCAGTTCGATGATCCGCGGCTTCATCAACGAGATGTACTGGCCGGCCATGAATCGGAAGCCGCTGCCGCCGGGGCCTCGGAGTACCGAAAGGTCCTCACGGGGGTCCACGGTTGTCACTGAAGAGTCCTCGATTGCTGTCTCGCTGATGGCACCGCGCACGCGGCACTCCGCGAAAGTCTAGCCCGAGGGTCCTCGTGCGGAGGACCCCGCCGACCACTGCCCGGAGGATTGGGTACGGGCAGGGGAATCCGACCGCTCCCGCGCACGGCCGTGCTCGTGTGCCGCGTGTGCTGCGCAACACGCCGAGGACTAGTCTCGGTGCAGTACGCGCATCCCCTTGCCAGAAGGAGACCCGTTCGTGACCAGCACCGCGACGAAGGCGAAGACGACACGCAGAGCGACGAAGAACCTGCTGGCCCAGCGGGATCCGTCGCTCGCGCTGCCGGTCAGCAAAAAGGCAGGGTGGACCGACCTCGACATCCGCGCCGTCGACACGGCACGCATCCTCGCCGCCGACGCGGTGCAGAAGGTCGGCAACGGGCACCCCGGGACGGCGATGTCCCTCGCCCCGCTCGCCTACCTGCTCTACCAGAACGTGCTGCGTCACGACCCGACCGACCCGACCTGGCTCGGGCGCGACCGTTTTGTCCTCTCGGCGGGTCACTCGAGCCTGACGCAGTACATCCAGCTCTACCTGTCCGGCTACGGCCTGACCCTCGACGACCTCAAGTCGCTGCGGACGTGGGGGTCCAAGACGCCGGGCCACCCGGAGGTGCACCACACGGCGGGAGTGGAGATCACGACCGGGCCGCTCGGCTCGGGCCTCGCCTCCGCCGTCGGGATGGCCATGGCCCAGCGCCGTCAGCGCGGCATGTTCGACCCCGACGCCAAGCCGGGGACGAGCCCGTTCGACCACCACATCTACGTCATCGCGTCCGATGGTGACATGCAGGAGGGCGTGAGCCACGAGGCCTGCTCGCTGGCGGCCCATCAGGAGCTCGGCAACCTCACCGTCTTCTACGACGCGAACCAGATCTCCATCGAGGACGACACCGATATCGCGTTCTCCGAGGACGTGGGAGCGCGCTTCGAGGCCTACGGTTGGCACGTCGAGACCGTCGACTGGCGCGGCAACGGCAACGGCACCGAGTACGTCGAGGACGTGGACACGCTCCTCGCCGCCATCCGTTCGGGCGACAAGCACCCCGACCAGCCGACCCTCATCGTGCTGCGGACGATCATCGCGTGGCCCGCACCGACGAAGCAGGACACCGGCAAGGCGCACGGCTCGGCCCTCGGGGCCGACGAGGTCGCCGCCACCAAGGAGGTCCTCGGCTTCGACCCCAAGAAGTCCTTCGCCGTCGAGCCGGCCGTCCTCAAACGAGCCCGCGAGGTCGTGCAGCGCGGCAAGGCCGAGCACCGCGAGTGGAACAAGGGCTACCGCGCCTGGCGCAAGGCCAATCCCGACCGCGCCGAGCTGCTCGACCGCGTCGTCAGCGGCCAGCCGCCTACCGGTCTGAAGCGGGCGCTGCCGAAGTTCCCGGCGGACGAGAAGGGCATCGCCACGCGCGCCGCCTCCGGGAAGGTCCTGAGCGCCCTCGCCGACGTCATGCCGGAGCTGTGGGGAGGCTCCGCCGACCTCGCCGAGTCGAACAACACGACCATGGAGGGCCAGCCCTCCTTCATCCCGACGAGCAAGCAGACCCGGGAGTGGAAGGGCGGACCCTACGGACGCACCCTCCACTTCGGCATCCGCGAGAACGGCATGGGGATGATGCTCAACGGGATGGCGCTCGAGGGTCTCAACCGGCCGTATGGCGGCACCTTCCTCGTCTTCTCCGACTACATGCGCCCAGCCGTACGGCTCGCGGCCCTGCAGCAGCTGCCCGTCGTCTACGTCTGGACGCACGACTCGATCGGTCTCGGCGAGGACGGTCCGACGCACCAGCCGATCGAGCACCTCGCCGCGCTCCGCGCGATTCCCGGCCTCGACGTCGTGCGTCCCGCCGACGCGAACGAGACGGCGGCCGCGTGGGGCGCCATCCTCGCCAACACGAACGGGCCGGCGGCCCTCGCCCTGACCCGTCAGCCGGTCCCGACCTTCGACCGGTCGACGATGGGGAACGTCTCGGGCGTCGCCAAGGGCGCCTACGTCCTCGTCGAGGAGTCTCGCGCCGGCAGCCCCGATGTCATCCTCATCGCGACCGGCTCCGAGGTGCAGCTGGCCGTGGAGGCGGCGCAGCGCCTCGAGAAGCGCGGCACTGCCACGCGTGTCGTGTCGATGCCGTGCCGGGAGTGGTTCGAGAAGCAGCCCCGCGCTTACCAGCAGAAGGTGCTGCCCCCGCACGTACGCGCCCGGGTCTCCGTCGAGGCCGGCGTCTCGTTCGGGTGGCACGACCTCGTGGGCGATGCCGGTCGAACCATCAGCATCGAGCACTTCGGCGCCTCGGCCGACTACAAGACCCTCTACCGCGAGTTCGGCATCACCACGGAGGCGGTCGTCAAGGCGGCGCGCGACTCCATCAAGGCCGCAGCTGCGCCCGCTGAGGCGCCGGGTGTGACCGACACCAATCCACGCAAGCGCGCGTCGAGTGGCGACACCGACGTGTCCAGCTCGACGAGCACGGCGGAGAGCAAGCCCGCCGTGAGCAAGGGGAAGTGAGCACCATGAGCAACCCGAACCTGCAGGCCCTCACCGACGCCGGGGTGTCCATCTGGCTCGACGATCTCTCCCGCGACCGGCTCGAGACCGGCAACCTCAAGGAGCTGATCGAGGACAAGTGCGTGGTCGGTGTGACGAGCAACCCGTCCATCTTCCAGGCGGCGCTGTCCAAGGGGGACCGCTACAACGCCGACCTCACGGCGCTGACGAAGGCCGGCAAGTCGGCCGAGGAGATCGTCTTCGAGCTCACGACCTCGGATGTTCGCGACGCCTGTGACCTGTTCATGCCCGTCTTCGACCGCACGAGCGGCATCGACGGCCGCGTCTCCATCGAGGTCGACCCACGCCTCGCCCACGACACCGACCGGACCAACGAGGAGGCCAAGAAGCTCTTCGAGGCCGTCGACCGACCCAACGTCTACATCAAGATCCCGGCGACTGAGGCGGGCCTGCCCGCCATCGCGGCCACACTGGCCGAAGGCATCAGTGTGAACGTCACGCTCATCTTCTCGCTCGACCGCTACCGCGGTGTCATGAACGCCTTCCTCGAGGGGCTGGAACGGGCCCACCAGGCGGGCAAGGACCTGTCGACGATCACCTCGGTGGCCTCCTTCTTCGTCTCCCGGGTGGACACCGAGGTCGACAAGCGCCTCGACGCAATCGGCACCGACGAGGCAAAAGCCCTGCGGGGCAAGGCCGGTCTGGCGAACGCCCGGCTCGCCTACGAGGCGTTCGAGGAGGTGTTCTCGACCCCGCGGTGGAAGTCGCTCGAGGCCGAGGGGGCACGGGTGCAGCGGCCCCTCTGGGCCTCGACCGGGGTCAAGGACCCGGCCTACCCGGACACGCTCTACGTCACCGAGCTGGTGGCTCCGGGCGTCGTCAACACGATGCCCGAGCAGACTCTCGAGGCCGTCGCCGACCACGGCGACGTCCATGGCGACACGGTCACCGGCACCTACGCGGAGTCCCGCGAGGTCCTCGACGCGCTCGACCGGCTCGGCATCTCCTACACCGACGTCGTCGAGCTGCTCGAGCGTGAGGGTGTGGACAAGTTCGACAAGGCGTGGGACCAGCTTGGCGACGGTGTGAAGGGCGAGATGGCCAAGGCGGAGGCATGAGAAGCCCTGTGTCAAGCCGCTTGC
>NZ_AWQS01000051.1 GCF_000576575.1 Intrasporangium chromatireducens Q5-1 | reverse complement strand
CGCGGCCGGGGCCGCGGCAAGGGCGGCCCGCCGACGCACCTGGTCGTCACCGAGGGTCCGCTCGCCGGCACCTCGCTGCCGCTGCGGGGCTCCGGCGTGCTCGTCGGCCGCAACCCCGAGTGCGCCCTCGTCCTCGACGACGACTACGCCTCGGGCCGGCACTGCCGCATCTATCCGGGCAGCGACGGCTGGATGGTCGAGGACCTCGGCTCGACGAACGGGACCTACCTCGGCCGCGAGCGCCTGACCGCCCCGCGTCCGGTCGAGGTCGGCTCCGCCCTGCGCATCGGCAAGACCGTCATCGAGCTGCGGGGCTGATCACAGTGCCCATCGCCCTGCGCTTCGCCGCGCGCTCCGACCTCGGCCTCGGCCCGAAGTCCCGCAACGAGGACTCCGGCTATGCCGGGCCGAACCTGCTCGTCCTCGCCGACGGGATGGGCGGGCACGCCGCGGGCGACGTCGCCTCGTCGATGATCGTGGGCGAGCTGGCCCCGCTCGACGACGAGGCGGTCGGCGCCGACCAGGCCGTCGCGCGCCTGGAGCGGGCGCTGCGGCGGGCCAACGCCAAGCTGACCAAGGCCGTCCGCGAGAACGACGAGCTCACCGGGATGGGGTCGACCACCATCGCCCTGCTCCGCGCCGGCAACAAGATCGCGATGGCGCACATCGGCGACTCCCGCGCCTTCATGCTGCGGGGCGACACCTTCACCCAGATCACGAAGGACCACTCCTTCGTCCAGCAGCTCGTCGACGAGGGCCGGATCACCCGCGAGGAGGCGAGCCGGCACCCCCAGCGCTCGGTCGTCACCCGGGTCATGACGGGCCAGCCCGACGACGAGCCGGACACCTCGCTGCGCGAGGCGAAGGTCGGGGACCGACTCCTGCTGTGCTCCGACGGCCTGTCCGACTTCGTCGGCGCCGACGTCATCGAGGAGATCGTCAAGGAGGCCAAGACCCCGGCCGAAGCGGCGGACCGGTGCATCGAGGTCGCCCTCAAGGCGAGCACCCGCGACAACGTCACCGTCATCGTCGCCGACGTCGTCCCGTCCGACACGGTGCTGACGTCGACGACGCCCCAGGTGGTCGGTGCCGCGCAGAGCCGGCTCCGGGCGCGCACCCGAGCGATCCCGACGAGCCCGGCCGCGAAGGCGGCCGCCCTGTCCCGGGAGGCCACCGGCCGCTCCGAGGACGACGAGGACGAGGACGACCCGGTCGAGCTCGCCGAGGAGGGCACCGCACGCAGCCGGCGCAGCCGCACGATCCGCCGCGGACTCGGGGCGATCGTCATCCTCGCCGTCCTCGTCGCCGGCGGGTATGCCGCCTACGCCTGGTCGCAGACTCAGTACTTCGTCGCGGCCGACGCCGGGCGGGTCACCATCTTCCGCGGCGTCTCGCAGGACCTCGGCCCGATCTCGCTGCACCACGTCGAGATGCGCAGCGACGTGACGGTCAGCCAGCTGCCCGTCGACGTCCAGGGCGCGGTCGACGGGGCGATCCCGGCGGTCAGCCTCTCGGACGCCGTCGCGAAGGTGTCCCGGCTGCGCCAGGAGGCCGACCGGTGCCGGGCCCTCGCCGAGAGTGGCACCACGTGCGGCAGCACGCCCGTGCCGGCGACCACGCCCAGCGGCGTACCGACTCCCACCCCCAGCCACAGCGCGACCCCACGTCCGACCGCGACGACCCTCTACACGCCTCCGCCCATGCCGGAGGTGCGCAAGTGACGACGACCGTCGAGTCCGTCGCGCCCCGCCCCCGGCGAGGGCTCGAGCTGCTGCTGCTCCTGCTCGCCATCGCGATCGTCCTGCTCGCCTGGGTGTCGGTCGACCTCAACCGGAGCGGCACCGTCCCGGCCAACATCGTCCCGGTCGCCGGCGGCCTCGTCCTGCTCGCCGTCGTGGTCCATGTCGTCCTGCGCTGGCGGGCCGCCTACGCCGACCCGGTGCTGCTGCCGATCACGACGTGCCTCAACGGCCTCGGCCTCGTCATGATCCACCGCCTCGACCTCGCGGCCGGTCGGCTCGGCGCCGACGGCAACGCCTACCGCCAGATCATCTGGACCGCCGTCGCGGTCGCGCTCGCCATCGCGGTCGTCGTCGTGCTGCGCGACCACCGGCTGCTGCGCCGGTTCACCTACTGGTCGTTGCTCATCGGCTTCGTGCTGCTCGTCCTGCCGCTCCTGCCCGGCCTCGGCCGCACCGTGAACGGGTCGAGGATCTGGATCGGGATCGGCGGGATGTCTTTCCAGCCGGGCGAGTTCGCCAAGATCGCGCTCGCCGTCTTCTTCGCCGGCTACCTCGTCGAGGCCCGCGACGTCCTGTCGCTCGCCGGCAAGAAGGTGCTCGGCTTCACCTTCCCGCGGGGACGTGACCTCGGCCCGATCCTCGTCGCGTGGGTGCTCGCCGTGCTCGTCCTCGTCTTCGAGAACGACCTCGGCACCGCGCTGCTCTTCTTCGGCCTCTTCGTCGCGATGCTCTACGTCGCGACCGAGCGGGTCTCGTGGATCGCGATCGGCCTGGCCCTCTTCGCCGCCGCCGTCGCCTTCGCGCTGTCGACCTTCTCGCACTTCCAGACCCGGGTGACCCTCTGGCTCGACCCGTTCTCCGCGTCGAGCCTGGAGCGCTCGGACCAGCTGGCCAAGGGCCTGTGGGGCATGGGCGCCGGCGGCCTGACCGGGACAGGCCTCGGAGCCGGGCGGCCCTACCTGACTCCGTTCGCGGACAGCGACTTCATCTTCCCCAGTCTCGGCGAGGAGCTCGGGCTGTTCGGCGCCGTCGCGATCATCGTGCTCTACCTGCTCTTCGTCGAGCGCGGCATCCGCACGGCGCTCGGCGTCCGCGACGGCTTCGGCAAGCTGCTCGCCATCGGCCTGTCCTTCTCCGTCGCCTTCCAGGTCTTCATCGTCATCGGCGGCGTGACCCGGGTCATCCCGCTCACCGGCCTGACGACACCGTTCCTCTCGCTGGGCGGGTCCTCCCTGCTCGCGAACTGGGTCATCATGACGATCCTGCTGCGCATCTCCGACCAGGCCCGGCGGCCGATGCCGGACGTCGTCCTCCCACCCTCCCGCGGCGGCGCTGCCGCCGAGGCGACCCAGGTGGTGAAGCTGCCGTGAACGCACCGGTCCGGCGCCTGTCCGTCGTCATCGCCCTGCTCTTCGTCACGCTGCTCGTCGCCTCGACGTCGATCCAGTTCTTCCAGAGCCAGAGCCTGGCCGCCATGGCGGCAAACAAGCGCACCCTGCTCGACAACTACTCCCGCGAGCGCGGCGGCATCATGGTCGCCGGCAAGCCGATCGCCGAGTCGGTCGCCGTGAAGGACCAGTACAAGTGGCTGCGCACCTATCCCTCCGCGGAGCTGTACTCGCAGGTCACCGGCTTCTACTCCTTCGCGGTGGGCAACCCGTACGGCCTCGAGCACGCAGCCGACGGCCTGCTGACCGGGCAGGCCGA
This sequence comes from Intrasporangium chromatireducens Q5-1, assembly GCF_000576575.1. GTDB lineage: Bacteria > Actinomycetota > Actinomycetes > Actinomycetales > Dermatophilaceae > Intrasporangium_A > Intrasporangium_A chromatireducens. Next base: position 19,275 of record NZ_AWQS01000051.1, on the reverse strand, counting down.
CACCCTCTTCGTGCGCCGGGTCACCGACCTCATCACCGGGCGGCAGACGTCGGGCGCGACGATCGAGCTGACGATCAACCCCAAGGCGCAGCAGGCCGCCGACCAGGCGCTCGGCAAGAGCCGCGGGGCGGTGGTGGCCCTCGACCCCAAGACCGGCGCGATCCTCGCCATGGTCAGCCACCCGCAGTACGACCCCAACGCCCTCGCCAGCCACGACTTCGGCAAGGCCGCCAAGGCGTGGGAGAAGCTCTCGACCAACCCGGACAAGCCCTTCCTCAACCGGACCATCGACGACCTCTACCCGCCGGGCTCGACGTTCAAGGTCGTCACGGCGGCGGCGGCCCTCGAGAACGGCATCGTCACCGACGCCAACTCGCAGGTGCCCGGGCCGGCCGTGCTCGACCTGCCCCTCACCGACGCCACGCTGCCCACCGAGAACCGCCAGCCGTGCGGGCCGGGCGACAAGACGACCTTGGTCCACGCCCTCGAGATCTCGTGCAACACCGCCTTCGGTTCGCTCGGGATGCAGCTCGGCGGCGAGAAGCTGCGTGCCCAGGCCGCGAAGTTCGGCTTCGGCGACACCCTGTCGATCCCGATGCGTGTCGTGCCGAGCAGCGTGCCCGCCGACCTCAACGCCCCCCAGGCGGCCCAGTCGGCGATCGGGCAGTACGACGTACGGACGACCCCGCTGCAGATGGCCATGGTCGCCGCCGGGATCGCCAACCAGGGGCGAGTCATGACGCCCTACCTGGTCGGCCGGGTGCGCAGCGCGGACCTCGACATCATCTCGGGCGCGCCGCAACCGCAGGAGCTGTCCCAGGCGGTCTCGACCCGCACCGCCGACATCGTCAAGAACATGATGGTCTCGGTCGTCGACCACGGCTCGGGCGCCCGGGCCCAGATCCCCGGAGTTCGCGTCGCGGGCAAGACCGGCACGGCACAGCACGACCCCAAGCAGCCGCCGCACGCCTGGTTCATCAGCTTCGCACCGGCGGACGACCCCAAGGTCGCCGTGGCCGTCATCGTCGAGGACGGTGGCGTCACGCGGAGCGAGGTGGGCGGCGGCCGCGTGGCCGCCCCGATCGCCCGCGCCGTCATGGAGGCGGTGCTGGGCCGGTGACGACTCGTGGGAGACAATCCCTCAAACCAGACCCGCAGAGCACGCACACGGATGGGACCGGGCAGTGTCAGAACGATCAGAGGTGGACGGCGTGAGCACCACCCCACGCGTCCTGGGCGGACGGTATGAGGTCGGCCGGCTCATCGGGCGAGGTGGCATGGCGGACGTGCACCTCGGGCACGACACCCGGCTCGGCCGGACCGTCGCCATCAAGATGCTGCGCTCCGACCTGGCGCGCGACCCCAACTTCCTGACCCGCTTCCGTCGCGAGGCGCAGTCGGCCGCCGGGCTGAACCACCCGGCGATCGTCGCGATCTACGACTCCGGCGAGGACGAGGTCGAGTCACCGGGCGGCTCGGTCGTGCCGCTGCCCTACATCGTCATGGAGTACGTCGACGGCATCACGCTGCGTGACCGGCTCGTGCAGGGGGCGCCGCTCGAGCCGGCGGAGGCGATCCGGCTCACCGAGGGGATCCTCGACGCGCTCGCCTACAGCCACCGGATGGGCATCGTCCACCGCGACATCAAGCCCGGCAACGTCATGCTGACGACGAGCGACCAGGTCAAGGTGATGGACTTCGGCATCGCCCGCGCCGTCGCCGACACCGCCGCGACGATGACGGCGACCCAGGCCGTCGTCGGCACCGCCCAGTACCTCTCCCCGGAGCAGGCGCAGGGCCAGACGGTCGACGCCCGATCCGACCTCTACTCGACCGGCTGCGTCCTCTACGAGCTGCTGACCGGACGCACCCCGTTCACCGGCGACTCGCCGGTCGCCATCGCCTACCAGCACGTCGGCGAGCAGGCCCAGCCCCCGAGCGTGTGGAACCCCAGCATCGGCGGCGACCTCGACGCCGTGACCCTCCACGCCCTCGCCAAGGACCGGGAGGCCCGCTACCAGGACGCCGCCTCCTTCCACCGCGATCTCGAGAACGTCCGCACCGGCCGCCCCATCAGCAACGCCGCCCTCGGCGCCGCGGCCGCGCTGGGCGCTGCCGCGACGACCCAGACGATGCCGGCGGCCTATGCCAGCCCGGGCGCACCGACGGTCGTGCAGACGCGGGTGGGACAGGTCGCCGACAACACCGCCGGCATGCCGGCAGTCGGCCGGCCCGAGGACGTGGCCCGGGCCGAGCGCAAGGGCAGCGGCGGCAAGGCCGCCCTCATCACGCTGCTCGTCATCCTCCTGCTCGCCGGGGTCGGCTGGCTCGCGGCGATGTGGTTCGGCAACCAGCAGCCGCCCGTCGTCACGACGACGGTGCCGCGCCTCGTCGGGCTCACCGCCCAGCAGGCGGAGTCGGCACTCTCGCAGAAGCACCTCAAGGGCTCCGCCACCGAGGAGGCCAACCCCGCCGAGAAGGGCACCGTCTTCAAGCAGGACCCGGCGCAGGGCCAGACGGTCAACGAGGGCAGCACCATCAGCTACGTCGTCTCGACGGGCCCCGACACGGTCAAGGTGCCCGACGTCACCGGGATGTCGGAGGAGACCGCCAAGCAGGCCCTCCAGGATGCCGGCCTCACCGTGTCCGGGACCAAGGACGTCAACGACCCCACGCAGGACAAGGGCAAGGTCGTCTCGACCGACCCCGCCGTCGGCCAGAGCGTCAACACTGGCTCCGGCGTGACCCTCAACCTCGCGTCCGGCAAGGTCGAGATCCCCGACGACCTCGTCGGACAGCAGTGGACGATCGTGTCGACGCGCCTGGCCAACGACTACCACGTGACGCCGGTGCCGACGTATGTCGACTCCACCGACAAGACGCCGGGTGAGGTCCTCAGCGTCGAGCACGCGGGCGAGGCGGTCAAGGTCGGCTCGAAGATCAAGGTCGAGGTGGCTCAGTCGCCGATCCCGACCCAGACGATCACTCAGACCGAGACGGTGACGGCGCCGCCCTCGACGCCGACCGACACGCCGCCCCCGACCTCGAGCGAGACGAAGCCGGGCGGCGGCAACGGCTGAGGCCGCCCCGCTGGTCAGCGTGGGTCGGGGTCAGATGGCGGCGCTGACGAGCGGGCTGAGCCCCTCGGCGCGGCCGACGGCCCCGTCGTCGCCGCACAGCCTCAGGAAGTTCGCGAGCATCCGGTGGCCACCCTGGGTCAGCACACTCTCCGGGTGGAACTGCACGCCGTGGAGCGGCAGCTCGCGGTGTCGCAGGCTCATCACGACGCCCGACTCGGTGTGGCCGGTCGCGACGAGGTCGGCCGGCAGGCTGGCCGGCTCGACCGTGAGCGAGTGGTAGCGCGTTGCGGTGAACGGTGACGGCAGCCCCTCGAGCACGCCCGTGCCGTCGTGGATGACCTCGGAGGTCTTGCCGTGCAGCAGCTCGGGGGCGCGGCCGACCGTCGCCCCGAAGGCGACGGCGAGCGCCTGGTGGCCGAGGCACACCCCGAACAGCGGCCGCGCCTCGGCCGCGCACGCACGGATGAGGTCGACCGAGACGCCCGCACGCTCCGGGGTCCCGGGGCCGGGGGAGATCACGACGCCGTCGTATGCCGCTGAGTCCCCGGGCGCGACCGCGTCGTTCCGCCTGACGTCGCAGTCCGCGCCGAGCTGCTCGAGGTAGCCGACGATCGTGTAGACGAAGCTGTCGTAGTTGTCGACGACGAGGATGCGCGGGCCCATGGCGGAAGGGTAGACCGGCCGGTCGGGGCGGGGGTCCGGCCGCTCAGGGGATGACCTGGGCGTGGCTCAGCTCCACGGAGCCGGAGTAGGCGGGGAACTTCGCCTGGCGCTCGACCGACATGTCCCAGCCGAGGCCCATGGCGGCGACATACTGCTGGTAGATCTGGATCGTCGGGTCGGCGGTCACCGCGCGCTGCATCCGGCCGGTGTCCCCGATCGCCGTGATGACGTAGGGCGGCGAGTAGACCCGGCCCTGGAGGATGAGCGTGTTGCCGACGCACCGGACCGCGCTCGTGGCGATGACGCGCTGGTCCTGGATCATCATCGCCTGCGCGCCGCCCGCCCACAGCGCGTTGACGACCGCCTGGACGTCCTGCTGGTGCACGACGATGTCGTCACCGGTGAACTGGGCGGGCAGCGAGTCGAGGCTCACCTTCGAGTCGGTCAGGGTGACGGTGAGGGCGGGGCCGGAGACGGGAGTGCGGCCCACCTCGCGGGCGTACGCATCGGCCTTGTCGGTGAGCGCCCCGAGGCGGGCGTCGCGCGGGGCCTGGGCCTTGGAGAGCCCGTCGACCTCGTGCTGGAGGGTGTCGAGCCGGGCGGCCTGCGCCTCGACCCGCTCGTTGGCGTCGAGGATGAGCTGGGGCAGGTCGCGGTCGGCGCGCAGGTCGCTGCCCTGGGCGGCGCGGAAGCTCATGGCGAACATCAGCCCCGCCACGGCGGTGATGACCGGCACGAGCACGGTCCAGGTGCGCAGCCGCCGGCGGGGGGCGGGCGCGGCGGGGTCGCGCGCCGGCTCGACGTCGTCTGGCATGGTCGTCCCCACTGTCTGCACTCGGTCCTGATCTAGGCTGGTCGCACCATTCTGACCCAAGGAGCGTGCAGTGCCCGAGTCGAGAGGCCGCGACAAGAAGGCGGCGGCATACACCCAGCCTCAGCGGAGCAAGGCGGTCGAGCCGAACCCCACGTGGTGGGCCCCCACCTTCGTGACGCTGATGATCGTCGGGTTGCTGTGGATCGTCGTCTACTACGTGACCGAGTACCGCTACCCCGTCTCCGCGCTCGGGGCCTGGAACCTCGGTGTCGGCTTCGTCCTGCTGCTCGCCGGGTTCGTCATGACGATGCGGTGGCGCTGACCGCCCGGCCCCCGTCGACCGGTCACTTTCGCCGCGTCGAGCGGTCGGTCCGTCCACAGGGTGTGTCCACAGCTGGGGATGAATGACATCGCTGTAACTACGTCCACAGGAGTTGTCCCCAGTGTGGACAACTCTGTCGCACCAGCCCCGGCAGACGCGACCTGCCCCTCGAGTGAGTCCGCTGTCACTCCTGTCACACGGGCCGGCGGCCCTCGGGGGTAGCGTCGAGGGACACCCCACGTCCGCACGTCCGAGCGGGTCGGCTCCCGCCCGGGAGAGGAGCCACCGATGGCCGTCACCCGTCAGCTCATCATCAACGGCGAGCACGTTCCCGCCGCCTCCGGCCGCACGGCCGATGACATCAGCCCGTGGTCGGGCGAGCCCTACGCGCAGGTCGCGGCCGCCGGTCCGGAAGACGTGACCCGCGCCGTCGATGCGGCCGAGTCAGCGTTTCCCGGCTGGGTTGCGATGCCGCCGAGCGACCGGGCGCGGATCTTCTCGCGGGCTGCGGACCTCATGGAGCAGCGGACGCCGGAGGCGATCCAGCTGATGGCCGAGGAGGTCGGCGGCGTGTCGTCGTGGGCCGGCTTCAACGCGCACCTCGCGGCCGGGATCCTGCGCTCCGCCGCTGCCGCGACGACGGCGACCCAGGGGCAGATCCTCGCCACCGACATGCCCGGCAAGCTCTCCTTCGGCGTCCGTCAGCCGTATGGCGTGTGCGCGGCGATCTCGCCGTGGAACGCGCCGCTCATCCTCGGCACCCGTGCTGTCGCGATCCCGCTGGCGGTGGGCAACACCGTCGTGCTCAAGCCGAGCGAGGACGCGCCGATCGCCTGCGGCCTGTTCATCGCCGACATCCTGCTCGAGGCAGGCCTGCCGGCCGGTGTGCTCAACGTCGTGACGAACGACCGCTCGGACGGCCCCCAGGTCGTCGAGGCGCTCATCTCCGACGAGCGCGTACGCAACGTCAACTTCACCGGCTCGACGAAGGTGGGCCGGACGATCGGCACCCTCGCCGCCCAGCACCTCAAGCCGGCGGTGCTCGAGCTCGGGGGCAAGAACAGCCTCGTCGTCCTCGAGGATGCCGACGTCGACTACGCGGTCAACGCCGCCACCTTCGGCGCCTTCATGAACGCCGGCCAGATCTGCATGTCGGTCGACCGCGTCGTCGTCGACCGTCGCATCGCCGACGAGTTCAGCCAGGCCTTCGCCAAGAAGGTGGCCGACCTGCCGACCGGCGACCCGACGAGGCCCGACACGGTCATCGGGCCGCAGGTCAACCAGGCGGCTGCCGACCGGCAGTGGGCGCAGATCCAGGACGCGGTCGACAAGGGCGCCCGGGTCCTCGCCGGCGGCGGCAAGCCGGACGGCCGGGTAGTGCCGGCCACGGTGCTGACCGACATCACGCCGGACATGCGGATCCACACCGAGGAGATCTTCGGGGCCGCAACGACCGTCTACACGGCGGACGACGTCGACGCCGCCGTCGCCCTCGCCAACGACACGCAGTACGGCCTGACGGCCGGCGTCATCACCGAGAACCTGCGGGAGGGGCTGTCCGTGGCCCAGCGGCTGCGCACCGGCATCGTCCATGTCAACGACCAGCCGGTCAACGACGAGCCGATGGCGCCCTTCGGTGGCATCCAGAACTCCGGCTACGGCAAGTTCGGCGGCGAGGCGGGCATCGACTCCTTCACGGAGACCCGCTGGGTCACGGTGCAGCAGGACGGGCACGCGCCGTACCCGTTCTGACCGGCCCCGTTTCCCGGCCCCGGTCGAGGGCCCGGTCGAGGGCCCGGTCGAGGGCCCGGCACGTCAGCGCGACGTGCCGGGCCACTCGACGTGAAGCTCCGACGCGACGCGGTGCCTCCTGCTCGGTCAGTTCCGGGTCAGCGGCTGGAAGCCGCGCAGCCGCAGGCTGTTGCTCACCACGAAGACCGACGAGAACGCCATCGCCGCCCCGGCGAGCATCGGGTTGAGCAGGCCGGCCGCCGCGAGCGGCAGCGCCGCCACGTTGTACGCGAACGCCCAGAACAGGTTGCCCTTGATCGTGCCGAGCGTCCGGCGGGAGAGCCGGATCGCGTCGGCTGCGCTGCGCAGGTCGCCGCGCACGAGGGTCAGGTCGCTCGCCTCGATGGCGACGTCGGTGCCCGTGCCCATCGCCAGGCCGAGGTCGGCCTGGGCGAGCGCCGCCGCGTCGTTGACACCGTCGCCGACCATGGCGACGACCTTGCCCTCGGCCTGCAGGCGCCGCACGACCTCGACCTTGTCGGCGGGCAGCACGTCGGCGATGACGGCGTCGGCGTCGATGCCGACCTCGGCCGCGATGGTCCCGGCCACGGTCTCGTGGTCACCGGTGAGCAGGACCGGGTGCAGGCCCAGCTCGCGCAGCTGGCGGATCGCCTCGGCCGAGGTCGGCTTGACCGCGTCGGCGACGACGATGATGCCGCGCGCCGCGCCGTCCCAGCCGACCGCGACGGCCGTGCCGCCGCTCGCCTGCGCCGACCGTAGAGCCTCCTCGAGCTCGCTCGGCAGGGCCTGCGCCCAGTCGGCGAGCAGGCTCGGCCGGCCGACGACGACCGAGCGGTCGCCCTCGTCGTCCGCGACGACGCCCTGCACGCCACGTCCCTCGACGTTCGCGAAGTCGCTCACCGCCGGCAGCGTGCCGAGCCGGTCCCGGGCGCCGTCCGCGATCGCCTGGGCGATCGGGTGCTCGGAGGCGTCCTCGAGGGCGCCGGCCATCCGCAGCACGGTGTCGCGGTCCTCGCCGTCGGCCGGCACGACGTCGAGCAGGGTCATCGTGCCGGTCGTCACGGTGCCCGTCTTGTCGAGGACGACGGTGTCGACGCGCTTGGTCGACTCGAGGACCTCGGGACCCTTGATGAGGATGCCGAGCTGGGCGCCGCGACCCGTGCCGACCATCAGGGCGGTCGGAGTCGCGAGACCGAGGGCGCACGGGCAGGCGATGATGAGCACCGCCACGGCGGCGGTGAACGCGGCGGTCGCACCGGCCCCGGTCACGAGCCAGAAGACGAGCGTCCCGAGCGCGAGGGCGATGACGATCGGCACGAAGATGCCCGAGATCCGGTCGGCGAGGCGCTGGACCTGTGCCTTGCCGTTCTGGGCCTCCTCGACGAGGCGGGCCATCTGGGCGAGCTGGGTGTCGGCACCGACGCGGGTGGCGCGCACGACGAGCCGGCCACCGGCGTTGACCGTCGCACCCGTGACGGCGTCGTCCGGCCCGACCTCGACCGGCACCGACTCACCGGTCAGCATCGACACGTCGACCGCAGACGTGCCCTCCTCGACGACTCCGTCGGTCGCGACCTTCTCGCCCGGTCGTACGACGAAGCGGTCACCGACGACGAGCTGGTCGGTCGGGATCCGCTGCTCCACCGGGCCGGAGGGCCCGTCGCGCAGCACCGCGACCTCCTTGCTGCCGAGCTCGAGCAGGGCACGCAGCGCCGCACCGGCCTGCCGCTTCGACCGGGCCTCGAAGTAGCGGCCGGCCAGGATGAACGTCGTGACGCCCGCCGCGACCTCGAGGTAGATGTTGCCCGCGCCCTCCGAGCGGCTGATCGTCAGCTCGAACGGGTGCGTCATCCCGGGCATGCCGGCCGTGCCGAGGAACAGGGCATAGAGCGACCAGCCGAACGCGGCCAGGGTGCCCATCGAGATGAGCGTGTCCATCGTCGTGGTGCGGTGGCGCAGGTTGACCCAGGCCGCCCGGTGGAACGGCCAGGCGCCCCACACGACGACGGGGGCGGCGAGCGTCAGCGACAGCCACTGCCAGTAGCGGAACTGCAGCGCCGGCACCATGGCGAGGACGATGACGGGCACACTGAGCGCAGCCGAGACGAGCAGCCGGTGCCGGAGCGAGCGGACCCGCTCGTCGGCCGTGGTCACCTCGGCCGTGTCCGCTGACCCAGCCGCAGCGGACGGTGCGGTGGGCGGGGGCGGCAGCTCAGCGGCATACCCCGCCGCCTCGACGACGCGCACGAGGTCACCCGGCGTAAGGGACTCGGGGAAGGTGACCTTCGCCTTCTCCGTCGCGTAGTTGACCGTCGCCGTGACACCGTCGACCTTGTTGAGCTTGCGCTCGATGCGGTTCGCGCACGACGCACAGGTCATGCCGCTGATCGCGAGCTCGATGTCGTGGGTGGCGGGCTGACCGAGCTGCTCGGTCACGGAACTCATCTCTGCCTCACTTCGCTGGTATGACGCTGAGTCGGCCCCGCGCCTAACCGGACGCGGGTGCCGGGTTGGCTCTCAGGCGAGCTGGTAGCCGGCCTCCTCGACGGCGGCCCTGACCGCTGCCGGGTCGATGGGGTCGGCGCTGGTGATGGTGAGGGCGCCGGTGTCGAGCACGACGTCGACGTTCTCGACACCCGGGATCTCCTGGACCTCCTCGGTCACCGAGGCGACGCAGTGGCCGCAGGTCATGCCGGAGACGGTGTAGCTGGCGGTCTGGCTCATGGTGGAGCGCCTTTCCTGATGGGGTGGATCCTGCGGGGTCAGGAGCGGACGAGGCGACGGATCGCCTCGGACGCCTCCTGCATCTTGTGGTCCGCCTCGGGCCCGCCATGGTGGGCGGCCTCGAGGACGCAGTGGTTGAGGTGCTCGTCGAGCAGGCCGAGGGCGACGGCCTGCAGCGCCTTCGTCGTCGCGGAGATCTGGGTCAGGATGTCGATGCAGTACTGCTCGTCCTCGACCATCCGCTGCAGACCGCGGGCCTGCCCCTCGATCCGGCGGAGCCGCTTGAGGTAGTCGTCCTTGGTCTTGTTGTGGATGTAGCTGTGCTCGTGCTTCGGCGCCTCGTCACGGGCCACCTGCTCCACCGCAGTCTCGGAGTCGGCCATGGCTGGTCCTTTCGTCTGCCTCGCCTGACACTCTACCCCCCTAGGGTATCTACTGACAAGGAGCCGCGGATGTCGAGCGCCGCCCCCTCCGGATTCGGGTGCGGACCCGATTCCGTAGGGGACGGCGGGGCGCCGGGCCTACCGATTCGGGTGCGGACCCGATTCGGTAGGAGCGCGCCTGACCTCAGCCAGCGCGGAAGGCCGTCAGCTCGCGGATCATGTCCGGGACGGTGAGGTACTTGACCACCGCGACGGCGACGAGCAGGACGAGGAGACCGACGAGCCCCGACCAGGCGAGCGCCGGCAGGGTGCGCCGACGGGCCAGGACGATGACGCCGGCGCCGGCGAGGCCGACGACGAAGCCGCCGAGGTGGGCCTGCCACGCGACGTTGGGGATGATGAAGCCGAGGACGGCGTTGATAAGGACGATCCCGTAGATCCCGGCGACCGACCGGTTCAGGTGGCGGTTCAGCACGATGAGGGCACCGAAGAGGCCGAAGATCGCGCCGGACGCGCCGACGACGGGGGTGATCCAGGCTCGGTCCTGTCCCGCGGCGAGGCCGGCGACGGTGGGGCTGCCCGCCAGCAGGAGCAGGGCGACCTGGCCACCGATGCCGCTGACGAGGTAGAGGGCGAGGAACCGGGCGCGGCCCATGAGCGGCTCGAGGTAGGAGCCGAGCACGTAGAGGGCATACATGTTGAAGCCGATGTGCATCAGCGAGCCCGGGGAGTGCAGGAACATCGCCGTGATGAACCGCCACGGCTCGACCCAGCCCTGCACCGGCCGGAACGCGAAGTCGTCGGTGAAGCTCGGCGAGACCCACTGGACGAGGAAGACCGCGACGCAGATCGCGATCAGCGCGAAGGTGACGACCGGGCGGCCGTCGGTCACCCGACCGCCGAAGACCGTCTGGGTCTGACGCGAGGAGCGAGCGGCCTCCCGGACGCAGTCGACGCACTGGATCCCGACCGGAGCCGGCCGCTGGCACTCCGGACAGGCGGGCCGGCCGCAGCGCTGACAGCGGACATACGCCTCCCGGTCGGGGTGCCGCGGGCACACCGACGGGGCGGCAGGCAGGTGGTCAGCCCCCCACGACTGGGTCGGGGGCTGACCACCAGTTCCGTTGTCCGCCAAGGCTGTCTCAGTCCTCGATGCTGACCGAGTTGATGACGACGTCCTCGACGGGCTTGTCGTTGGCGCCGGTCTTGACCGCGGCGATCTCGTCGACGACCTTGCGGGACTCGTCGTCGGCGACCTCGCCAAAGATCGTGTGCTTGCCCTGCAGCCAGGGCGTCGGGGCGACGGTGATGAAGAACTGCGAGCCGTTGGTGCCCTTGCCCATCCGCTTGCCGGCGTTCGCCATGGCGAGCATGTACGGCTGGTTGAAGTTCTTGTCGGGGCTGATCTCGTCGTCGAACGTGTAGCCCGGGCCGCCGAAGCCCTGACCCACCGGGCAGCCGCCCTGGATCATGAAGTTCGGGATGATCCGATGGAAGATGAGCCCGTCGTAGAACGGGGTCGGGTTGGACCGGCCGGCCTCGTCCTTGTACTCCTTGTCGCCCTTGGCCAGGCCGGCGAAGTTGGCGACCGTCTTCGGCGCGTGGTTGGGGAACAGCTCGACGCGGATGTCCCCGTGGTTCGTGTGCAGGGTTGCCTTCATGGGCCCAATCCTTTCACGCCAGCCGTATGCCGCTGAGCCACGTCGCGAGGCAGCGTGGGCTTGCGGGGGCGCAGGCCGCTCGCGGCCGTGAGCTCCCGTGCGTCGGCATACGGAATGGCTGTGGAACTGCCACGAACGGACGGGACGTTCTAGGGTCGGACCGTGGGAGTTCCCACCCGAGGCGCCGAGGAGGCAGACGACGATGTCATTCCTGGACAAGCTCAAGCAGAAGGCCGAGGAGCTGGACCTGCAGACGAAGGCGAACCAGCTCGCCGAGCAGGCCAAGGTCGCGGCGCAGCAGGCGAAGGAAAAGGCGGGCGAGCTCGCCTACGAGAACCGCGAGCGGATCGAGGATCTCGCGGACAAGGCCGGGCACGCGATCGATGAGCGGACCGGCGGCAAGTACGGCGACAAGATCAGCAAGGCCAAGGAACAGGTGGCCCGGGGGGTCGACAAGGTCGCCGAGGGCCGCCCCGTCCATGAGGTGCCCGGACCGGAGCCGCGCACGACCGCTCCCGGACCGGCGACACCGCACCTCGTGCCGGAGCCGGACCTGACGGCACCCGACCTGACCGGCGCCGCGGCACCGGACGCGATGGTGACGCCCGATGTGCCGGCGACGCCGGACGTGACGGCTGCGCCGCAGGCGGCTGCGTCCGAGGCGGGCGCGACGCCGGAGGCTGGTCCGGGGGTGACCAGCGCCGCAGAAGTGAGCAGTGACGGACCACGGCAGGATGGGTAAGGAACCCGAGGACCAAGGAGGACTGATGTTCTGCAGGACCCGTACTGACCGTATGACCGACCGGGTTGCCGACGCCGGCAGCACCATCCAGCAGCAGATGAGCAGCGCCAAGGACAGCGCGAAGGCGACCGCGGCGGTCCTCGCCGACCGGGCCAGCGCTGTCGCCGATCAGGCTGCGGACCTCGCCGCGTCGTCCCGGTCGGGCGCCGGCGACGTCAGCGCGAGCACGCGCGAGACCGCCCGAGAGACGGCCGCCTCGCTGCGGGACGTCGCCGCGACGCTGCGCGAGGCAGCCGGCCCGACGCTCCACGACGCGTCCGACCTGGCGCGCGAGCGGTGGACCATGGCCAAGGAGGCCGCGGCACCGGCCGTGCACGAGGCGGTGGACCGGGCACGACCGAAGGTCGAGGCGGCGCAGTCGACGCTCCTCGAGAACGTCCTGCCCAAGGTGTCCGCGGCGATCACGACAGCGGCGGCGAGCCTCTCCGAGGCGAAGGAGGGGGCGGCGCCATACGTCGAGCACGCCCGCGAGACCGCACACGTCGGCAACGAGCGCGCGCGCGGCGCCCTCAAGGTGCTCAAGGGCGAGGCGACGGTCAAGGAGCGGCGCTCCAAGGGCAAGTGGCTCATCGGGATCGGCCTCGTCGCGGCCATCGTTGCCGCCGTGGCGGCGTTCCGGCAGAAGCAGCAGACGCAGGACCCGTGGGCGACGCCGCTCACCGACCCGACGTCACCGTCGTTCAAGGACCGGGCTGCCGAGCGGGTCGGTGGCCTCGTCGACGCGAAGGACCACACCGGCGAGCTGGGTGAGTCCGACCTCCTCGGCGGCGGCGCGGCCGGGACCGCGTCTGTCGGCGTGACCGCGCCGGCCGAGACGGTGAGCGGCGTGGACGGCGGTGTCACAGGCAGCGGCGCCGGCGTCGGCGGCGCGGGCAACGCCGAGATGGACGCCGACCAGGTGGCCGCCGACGAGCTGGATGACGAGGCGGCCGACGAGGACGAGAACGGCCGGGGCGTCTGACCCGCGCCTGCCAGCGGCTCCCGACCCACGGGGCCATGCGGACACAGCAGAGGGACCCGGCCACGTGGCCTGGTCCCTCTCCGCTTGAGCTGGCTCGCACAGACAGGGGGACAGTGCGAGCCAGCACATGCAGAAGGGCTGGGCGCGGTTCGTGCGGGCCCAACCCTTCGCTGTCTCCGAGTGTAGCGACTCGGCGACAAGTTGGGAACGCTTTGGCGACGAGCAGATGATGGCGTCGCCCACGTCACGCTATACCGGTTCGGCGAGGGCCGCCACAGGAAACTCTCAGAGGTTGCCGGATCGTGACGGCTGCGGCTTGGCACCCGTGCGCGCACCGTCGATGATTCGCACGAGATCCTCCCGGGAGACGGGCCGCGGGTTGTCCTCGAGCGAGGAGCCGGAGAGCATTTCCACCGCGTGCTCGACGTCGTCCTCGGTCAGCCCGTGCTCACCCAGCGCGACGGAGCCGCCAAGGGGCGCGGCGATGCCGGCGAGCACCTCCGTCGGGTCGTTCCCGCCGAAGGCGGCGGCCAGTCGCCCCGCGATCGGGGACCCGGGTGGGGCGTTGAACGCCACGACGTGGGGCAGCACCGCCGCGTGGGTCAGGGCGTGCGGCATCCGGAAGGCGCCACCGAGGACGTGGCAGATCGTGTGGTGCAGACCCGAGCCGGCCGACGCGAGCACGACGCCGGACAGGTAGGCGCCGAGGAGGCAGCGCTCATGGCCGAGCCGGTCCGGCGCGTCGGTCGCGGTGGCGTGGAGACCGGCGACGAGCAGGCTGATCGACTCCTGCGCGAGGGCATCGTTGATCGGGTCGGCCCCGGGCGCCCAGAACGCCTCGACCGAGTGCGCGAGCGCGTTGATGCCGGACGCAACGGCGAGGTCGTGGGGCATCGTGGCAGCGAGGTCCGCGTCGTAGAGGACGACAGCGGGCAAGGCCCGGTCGTCGACGGCGGTGACCTTGGTCCGGTCCCTGGTGATCCCGAAGATGTTCGTCGACTCCGACCCTGAGTAGGTCGTCGGCAGGGCGACGAGGCGCAGGTCCAGCTCCTTGGCGAGGGCTTTGCCGAGGCCGGTCGCCGAGCCGCCCCCGATCGTGACGAGTCCGTCGACACCGGCGTGCCGGGCCGCCTCGGTCGCGCTGTCGACGAGATCGGCCGGCACGTGCTGCACCACGTCGTCCCACCACAGCGCCACCTCCGTCCCGTCGAAGATCCGCCGCGCCATGAGATGGGCCGACGGGGTGCTGATGACCATGGGACGGGCGACGTCGAGGCGGTCGAGCTCGACCGGCATCGCCGTCGCCGACTCGCCCGTCACAAAGGCGACCGTCTGGGGCAGGAACCGGTGCCTGAAACGGTGAGTTGCGTCAGTGGCGTCCATGCCACCAGCGTGGCCCTGCTCGGCGGTACGCCGCTACTCGGCGGCTTCCCAGTGCCTGTGATCCGGTGAGACGCGTCGACCGAGCGTGTCCAACGACGACCACCATTCGCGCTCGGTGTCGCCGGCCGTGCTCAGCCCCCGCCCGGATCCCGTCCCAGGGCGATTCGTGGTCGTCCGGCGGTCCCGGAGGTGACGCCTCCCGACCCAGGCCAGCAGTCAGCGGCCAGCGCCAGCGAGCTCTGCGGCATACGCATGGAAAAGAAAAGGACCCCGTCGCGAAGGACGGGGTCACGAGATGGTGGAGCCAAGGGGACTCGAACCCCTAACCCCCTGCTTGCAAAGGTCAATCGGGCGACTGGTTCGGGTCGTGCGCACCGCGGTCACAGTCCACTGGTGTGTGTGGTTGGCGGCGTTCGTGACCAGGCGTCGTCAGGCAGTCTGTCAGGCGGCCGGGAGGGCGCGACGAACCGTGATGACCTGGCTGCAGCCGTCCGACACCTTGGGGCGCATCATGGATCCATGGATGTGCGACTGCTGTACTTCGATGGATGTCCGAACTGGACTGTCGCGGAGGAGCGGCTTCGCTCGGCGCTGGTCAGCGTGGGTCGAGGTGACGAGCCGGTTCATCGTGTCCTGGTGGAGACGACGGAGGAGGCTGAGCGTCTCGGTTTCATCGGGTCGCCCACCATCGTCATCGACGGTCGGGACCCCTTCGCCTCTGGTGAGGAGCGCCCGGCGCTGGCATGTCGCGTGTTCACCACACCGGATGGTCGCGCGGGCTCTCCGACGGTGGAGCAGCTGGTTGAGGTGTTGTCGTGAGACGCCTGCTGGGGATCGCCGTGGGTCTGTACCTCGGGGCTGCTGTCGTAGGTCTGGTGCGGGAACGGTTGGGGCTCGTCTCGTGCGGGTGTGCCGGCGACTGCTGGTGTCATCGCCCCGGGCTGCGGCTCTTCCGCTGGGTCTTTCCGCGCGGCCACAAGAGTGCGTGGTCCGCCGAGGACAAGGCGATGCTCGACGCCTGAAGCAGGCAAGCCCGAATCGGTTTCGGAGGATGAGCACACGGAGCCACCGACCCGATAGCGGAGCAGGGGAGCCTGCCGGAGTGGCCGGGTCAGGGCTGGCCGGAGGCCATCACGCAGTGACGCGCAGCGGCCTTGAGGCGGTCCGGAGGCGGGCGGACAGTGGAGCGTCGGGTCGGCGGCGCACGGTCACAGGCGACGTGAGCCCGCCACTCGATCCAGTTGCCGATGGATTCAGCCACCCATGTACTGTGGTGTTCATGATGGCTGCAACCCACGGTGAGGTGCTGGCCCGGTTCGGGCACGCGCTCTCGGACCCGACCCGCACGCAGATTCTCCTCGCACTGCTCGAGGGCCCCGCGTACCCCAGCGACCTGGCTGACCGGCTGGGCGTCTCACGGCAGGGGGTCTCGAACCATTTGTCGTGCCTGCGCGGGTGCGGTCTCGTGGTGACCGTCCCCGAGGGTCGACGCACGCGGTATGAGCTGGCAGACGCGAAGGTCGGACACGCGTTGAGTGACCTGCTCAGCGTGGTGCTCACCGTCGATCCGATGTGCGCCCCGGTCGACGTCAGCGAACTGGCGGGCTGATCCAGATGGCGTTCATTGAGCTCTCGTCCCCGTCGGTCCTGGCGCGCCGTGCGGTCCTGGCGCGCCGGGTCCGACTCTTGGTCGCGGCAACGATCACGTACAACGTCATCGAGGCAGTCATCGCCCTGTGGGCCGGCCGCGCCGCATCCTCCACGGCCTTGATCGGCTTCGGCCTGGACTCGGTCATCGAGGTGTCGTCCGCGGCCGCCGTCGCCTGGCAGTTCTCGGGTCGCGACCCCGAGGCGAGGGAGAAGGTGGCCCTCCGAGTGATCGCTTGGTCGTTCTTCGCGCTCGCTGCCTATGTCACGGTCGAGGCGGTCCGGTCGCTGGTGGGCGCTGGTGAGGCGGAACACTCCACGGTGGGCCTCGTGCTCGCCGCCGTCAGCCTCTTGGTGATGCCTGGCCTGTCGTATGCGCAGCGCAGGGCCGGGCGTGAACTCGGGTCACGATCCGCGGTTGCCGACTCCAAGCAGACCCTCCTGTGCACGTACCTGTCTGCCGTCCTGCTCGTCGGGCTCGCGGTCAACTCCCTGTTTGGCTGGTCTTGGGCCGACCCTGTGGCGGCTCTGGTAATCGCCGCAGTTGCGGTCAAGGAGGGCCGAGAGGCATGGAAGGGCGACAGCTGCTGCGCCCCAAACGCGGCCCTGCACCAGGGCAGCGAGACCGCGGCGTCGCCGGCCGGGTGTGCGGACGGCTGCTGCGGCACTGAGAACTGACCGGAGCGCCCTCAGCCGCCCGATAGCGCGGGGTGCGGTGGGGTGCGCGTAGGCGCGCCAGCGCCGGAGCGCGGGGTCCCCATCGCGGGGTCCCGCGCTCTTTCGCGCCGGAGGCGCGTTTAAGCCAGTACAGAAAGTCCTCACAGACTCGGGGCCGGGCTGTCATCGGACCGGTCACGTTCGTCGGGTCGAAGCGCGCGGCTCCGCCGGCTGACCAAGGTCGTCCTGTCTCCGGTGCCCCTTGCAGTCGTGCGTCGCGTGATGCTGGCGGCCCCAGCTTTCTCGACCTGCATCTGCGTGGAGTGAATCTGAGATTCGCCGCGAGGGTCGCGAATCCGCGTCTCCGTGGTGCACGTGCCCCACAATGGTCTAGTGCGCGCAGCAGGGGTGAACATCAAGTCAGGTCATACGTTTATCGCGATCTCGGAGGCGGCGGACTCCAGCGAGCTCGGATCCGCAATACCGTCCTTGTCGGTTCGACTGACCGTCAACTCTGGGCTCGACGACGCATTGGCCTTAGCTGATCTACGCAACCGGGTGATGCAGGCGCTGCGTGCCAGCAAGGCGGAGGCGGTCGGGCTGGTGGCCACCCGCGCGTACTCGGGATGGAAATATAAGGACGCCTACTCCAGGATCTCAGCTGTCTGCAGCGTCATGCTCGCCTGCACGGAACTGTCCCTGCCGTACCGCGAGATCAAAACCAGTGAGATCGGAAAGACACTCGCCGTCCCTGCCACCGATGTGAAGTCCGTGAACCACGCCTCTTTGGGCCTGTCAGTGATTCCTACGTACTGGACGACCGGCATGGCCGAGGCCTTTGCTGCCGCCGCGACACTCATTGCGACGGACGGTGCCAAGTGAATGCTCAGGCGGACGGGGCACAGCCAGGCGACCGTCAGCACGTAGAGATATTGCGTCTTGAGTTCGAGTGCCTGCAAAGCATCCCCGGGGGGATCAATGAGGTGCGGCTCTGGTGGGATCCCATCCTTGGATGCCATCGAGTCGGAAAGCGCATCGACATTTCCGGCATCGAGCACGACGACGTGCTTCCTGAGGCAGCAACGCTGCAGATGATCGATCACCCGAACATCCTGAAGATCGTTGCTGCTGCCGGCGTCGACGGCTACCCGATGCCAATGCAAGTCATTGAGTTGGTGACTCCCTACCTCGAGAGGGGCAGCATCACCGACGCCCTACTGCGAGGCGAGCATTTCACTGTGACGGAGAGCATTGGCATAATTCAGGCAACTCTTCGGGGCCTTGCTGAACTTCACGACGTCCACGGAATAGCGCACAGAGATGTTAAGAGCGGCAACATCCTGCTTTCCAGTGATCACACTAGGGCCAAGGTTGCGGACCTGGGATTAGCTGGCCTGTTCGACTCGAATGGGGAGGTGCCAGCACTCAACAACCCAACACTATATAGCCCACCGGAACTCGCGCTAACGGGCCTCCTCAACAGATCAAGCGACGTCTTTTCCGTCGGCCTTGTGCTGCGTGAGTTGATCGGCGGACACTTTCCGTATTCCGACTACTCGACCGCCATGATCCAGGAGCGGCTACTCAAGGGGTGGCTACCTGTTCGAGTTGCCGACCTAAGCCTGCCTGTTTGGACACCCAAGTCTCTACGTCGCATCATCGCAAAAGCAACTAATGCGATTCCGTCGAGGCGCTTTCAGTCAGCACGAGAAATGGACGATGCATTGGCGCGCGCCATGGTCGCTGATTGGATGCAGATAGAGGATGGCATCTGGGAGGCTCCATTCGTCCACCTCCCGAACAGGCGGATTCGGGTTTCGAGCCGCGCTACTCGGTCGGGGGAGGTGAGGATGTCGACGCTTGTGAACCGCGGAAGTGGTTGGCGCCGGATCGTCTCCGATGTCGAGGTGCCTCAACTGGAATGCGCAGCAGCGCGGGGTGTTTTCGACCACGCGACCTCGAGGGCGAACGTGCGATGAGCAGCCTCGTGGACGGCGCTGCGCTCCTTGGCGGTCAAGACTGCCCATAGGCGACGGACATCGGTTTCCTTACGCGGCGCGATCACCCACACCGCCTCGGAACCCACGCCTCGCGGTTCGATGAATCCTGTGCGCAAGAGTTCATTCGTCGCCCGCGCGACTGCCTTGTCAGTCACGCCGCGCTGAGGATCGCGGTACCTATCCACGGAACTGGCTGCTTCGCCCGGCGGCATCGCTGCAGACATCTCTTCAACCAGTGCGCGCGCCACCCACTTGGCGCGGGACACGACTCCACCCTCGCTAACCAGGGAGTCCATGCCCAGCAGCAGCAGTGCCGCCGGCGTGATGCGAGCCTTAGTGCCCATGGTTTGATGATACGTGTAACGCGTAACGCGTAACGCATATCATCGAGTCGTGTCTGTCGCAACCGACGAGCGGGTCCAGGCC
>NZ_AWQS01000050.1 GCF_000576575.1 Intrasporangium chromatireducens Q5-1 | reverse complement strand
CGATCCTCCTGTCCCAGAAGGCACTTCCACATCCGCCACGCCGAACTCACCGATCCGCTCACTGTCGGTCCACGGATCGAGGCTTAGGGAGTGTCAGTTTTCAACACGCGCATTTTCGGGGTGGATCGTGTAGTTGTGGACTTTCGCACTTTTCGGTTGACCTGACCGGGCCCGTGCGCCACTGCAGTTGAGCGACGACTCGCCGCTGGAGGTCCCCATCACTCACGCGGGTCTACGAGATCCTTAACCTGCAAGCGACACACGTGCAGGTGAGAGGATGGTGCGGCGATGTCCCCCAACGGTTCGAGCAGGTTCCCGCGGATGATCCGGGGCTCCGTGGTGGTGCAACGGCGCCGCTGCGGCACACGGACATGCCGCTGTGCCGACGGGCAGGACCTGCACGAGGCCACCGTGCTGACCTACTCGGTCGGTGGGCGCAACAAGACGGTGATGCTGGCGCCCGAGGAGGTGGAGCGGGTCCGGGCCGCGGTCGCGCGGTACCGCGCCGCCCAGTCCAAGCTGGAGGAACAGGGCAGCGCCGGACTCGCCGAGCTGCTCGCGCGCCGCGCCGCCGCCCGCCGGGCACGGTGACCGGCTTCCTGGCGTTGCTCGGACTGGCCCGCGCGGGCTTCACCGCGCCGAGCTTCGCGATCTTCACCGACCTGATGACCGGCTGGGTGTGCGCGCCGGGACGGCGCACCATCACCGCGATGATCACCGTCGCCGACCCGGCCGGACGCCGCGCGCACGACGCGTACCACCGGTTCGTGCGCGACGGCGCGTGGGCGATGCCCCGGCTCTGGCAGTCGCTGGCCACCCACCTGGTCGCCCGGTTCGCCGCGACCGGTACCGTCGAACTGGCCTGTGACGACACGCTCTTCCACCACGAGGGCCGCCACATCGAGGGCGCCGGGACCTTCCGCGACGCGGTCCGCTCCACCCTGGCCAAGGTGGTCTACGCGCGCGGGCTGAACCTGGTCGTGATCACCCTGCAGGTGCGCCCGCCCTGGGGCGGGTGCCCGATCGCGGTCCCGGTCAACATGCGCGTGCACCGCAAGAAGGACACCACCACCACGATCGGGCACGCCGCCACGATGCTGACCGAGATCGCCGGCTGGCTGCCCGGGCGCGAGCTGCACCTGTGCGCCGACGGCGCCTACGCCACCCTGGCCCGCGACCTACCCGACCGGGTCCACCTGACCTGCCGAATGCGCCGCGACGCGGCCCTGTACGAGCCCGCGCCAGCACGCACCGGCAAACGCGGCCGGCCCCGCACGAAGGGCGCGCGGCTGCCCACCCCCGCGCAGCTGTCCAAGACCCTGCCCGCCCGAGCCTTCACCACGGCGCAGGTCGACGTGCGAGGGGCCACCGTCACCAAACTGGTCCACGTCACCGACGTGCTCTGGTACCGGATCAACAAGACCAGACTGGTCCGGCTGGTCATCGTGCGCGACCCCGACGGCGTGGAACCGGACGACTACTTCTTCACCACCGACCCGCACGCCGGCGCCGCCCAGATCATCGGGCGCTACGCCGCGCGCTGGGCGATCGAAATCTGCTTCCGCGACACCAAGCAAGACCTCGGCGGCCAGAACCCCCAGTCCTGGAAACGCCGCGGACCCGAACGCGCCGCCGCGCTCTCCCTCTGGCTGCACGCGGCCACCTGGTCCTGGTACCTGCAAACTCATCCCGACGGCCGGACCTGGACCCCCCGGCCCTGGTACCGACACAAAGCCACACCCAGCTTCCTCGACGCCCTCGCCGCGCTACGACGAGCCCTGTGGTCCGGGCGAATTACCGCCATGTCGCGCTCCGAGCCCGACAACACCAAAATCACCGAAGCCCTACTCGACACGCTCGCCTACGCCGCATAACCGAACCGCAGAGTGCGAAACCCCACTGTAGTTCCACTCCCCATGGAAGTCGTGGCGCTGCAGGATGTGCTTGGTCTCGAGGTCGCGCATCGTTTGGTCGGGGATCTTCACGCCGACCGGGTAAGTATTCGTGTCGAGTTCGGCGCGCACCGAAAGCCCGGTCCGGGTAGTGGTGGCGGCGATCGTGCCCACGATGACCTCGTGGCTGGTCAGGGGTCTGCCGCGCCAGTTCATCGAGATGTGGGAGAAGAGTCGATGCTCGATCTTGTTCCACTTGCTGGTGCCCGGCGGTAGGTGACAGACGGTGATGGTCAGGCCGGACTCGGCTGCCAGCGTGGCGAGCTCGGTCTTCCACTGCCTCGTGCGGTACCCGTTGGAGCCGCCGCCGTCGGCGCTGATCATCAGCCGGGTCGCGTCCGGGTAACGTTCGGCGCCGACGGCTTGCCACCAGGAGCGGATCGTGTTGACGGCGAACGCGGCGGTGTCGTGGTCGGTGCCCACGGACACCCATCCGGTGTCCGCGGCGAGGTCGTACACGCCGTACGGGTTGGCCTTGCCCAGGGCCGGGTCGATGAAGTCGTGCACCTTCACCTGCTCGGGGTCTCCGGCCGGGCGCCACTCGCTCCCGCGGTTCTTGTACGGCCCGACGAGTTCCTTCTTCTTGGTGTCCACGGAGATGACCGGCTGGTCCGCCCCAAGGTGCGATTTGGCCTGTTCGTTCAGGTAGTCGAACTGCGCGTCCCGGTCCGGATGCTGGCCGCCCTCGATGGTCTTGGCGTTGGCCTGCAGCGAGAACCCCTGCGCGTGCAACAGTTTCGCCACCGTCTCGTGGCTGACCCGGTGCCCGGTCGCGGCCAACTGGTCGGCCAGATGGCGGGTCGAGACGGTCGTCCAGCACAACGGCGACTCGGGGTCCCCGCGCCGGGTCGGCTCGACCAGCGCCAGCAGCGCGGCCACCAGTCCCGGGTCGGCCTGCTCGGCCGGTTTGCGGCCACCGCCCTCCCGGCGCACCCGCCCCAACGGCTCCCGACCCGACTCCAGCTCGGCGACCCCAGCGCTGATCCTCGACCGGGACGTGCCCGAGGCTCGCGCCACGGCGCCGATCCCGCCGTGTCCCAACGCTCGTGCCTCCGCGCCCAGCACCAGCCGCTGACCGCGCTCGTCCAGATGCGGCAGCACCGCCTCGAACTTCGCCCGCAGCGATTCGACGATCTCCTCTGCAATGGCCATACCCCATCATGGCCACCCGCAGACCAATTGACGTGATTATTTACTGACGTGTCCTAACGGCGCGCATGGCCTCGCCGGTGATCGCGGGAGAGCGGTTGCGCGAGGGCTCATGCGGCTCACCGGGGGCGGCGAAGCGGCTGGTCGGTGACGCGGCCAGTAGGCCGCCGCAGCCGCTCACCGGCGCACCGGTGTTGGAGCCATGGACTTGCGTCCTACGGACGGGGCGCACGCCGCGCAGGCCGCACAAACCGGCAGCGCCGCCGTGTCGGTCACGGTCCGGATCGACCGCGCCGTCAGGGTTCCCCGGAGTAGTGCGGGCTGAACGCGACACCCGTCCGCCGATGTGACCGCTGGATCCAGGCACAGGCGGACGGCGTGAGTGGGTGCACTTGCGGGGGGCCCCACGAGTCGACGAACGCCAAGTTCGGGGCGATTACGCGGTCATCCCATACCGCGGTAGTCGGCATACATACGTATCGAATGCCGGCGGCCGTCAGCTCAAAGCGTCAAGACGGCTCGGACAATGTCACCGCGACGCTGGCGCTGCGCGACGTCGTTGATCTCCGCGAGGTCGACGGACGCTTCAATCATCCCCTCGATGTGGAGGAGTCCACGGCGCCAGAGATCACTCATTCGCGGCACCTCTCGGCGCTGATCCCCGGAGCCGAAGAAGCTGCCTCGGATGACCTTCTCCTCGTGGAAGAGCTCCTGCGCAGTGAAGGGGACGTCTCCGTCCGCGGCGGCGCCGACGACCACGACGCTGCCGCCGCGACGGACACGATTCCACGTGGTACGGATCGTGGCGGCGCGCCCGACGGCGTCGATGCCGATGTCAAAACCTCCGGCATCAAGGTCGTCGGGGAAACCGCCGGCCGTGAACTCCTCCGGGGTGGCGGTGTGCGTCGCGCCAAGGCGGGAGGCTGCATTCCGGCGCGCGGACGTCGGGTCGACGGCGAGGATCGTTGCGGCACCAGCGATCCGAGCGCCTTGGATCGCGCTCAGACCGACTGGGCCACACCCGACCACGACGACGGTGTCGCCTGGTTGCACGTCGGCGGCCCGGGTTGCGGCGCCTATCCCGGTGGGCAGCGCGCAGCCCATGAGGGCGGCGACGGTGAAGGGCACGTCGTCGGGCAGCGGGACGACGCCGTTGGCAGGGAGGATGGCCTCCTCGGCGAACGTGGCCGTCCCCATGCCAACCGTGATCTCGCGGCCCCCGGCGACGAGGTCGCGGCTGAGTCCCTGCTCGCTCGCGCGGCGCCGCGTGCGGCAGATGTGGGTCTGTCCGCGGACGCAGGTGTAGCAGCGCCCGCACGAGGGCACCCAGTTGACGAGAACGCGGTCCCCCACCGACATTCCGGTCACCGCCGAGCCCAGCGCGAGGATCTCACCAGCTCCCTCGTGGCCGAGGACCACGGGCATCGGTTGCCCGAAGGCGCCGCCAGCGAGGGACAGGTCCGTCTGGCATAGACCGGCCGCTCGGATTCGGACGACGACCTCATGCTCTGTGGGATCCCGCCGCTCGACATCGTCGCGGACCTCGAATGGCCCACCGGCTTCCCATACGACTGCTGCTCGCACGCCTGGCTCCTTCGGCTGTTGCGGTTCAGGCTTGGTCTGACGCTGTCGATCTAGCGGGGATCGCCGAGGATCGATCGCACTTCGAGAAACTCCTCGAGACCGTGGCGACCAAGCTCGCGTCCGAGACCCGAGCGGCGGAACCCGCCGAACGGCGACACGGGCGGCATCGGAGTGCGTTGGCCATTTACGCGCACCTGACCGGCCCGAAGGCGTCGCGCCGTCTGGGCGGCCTCATGGGTCGTGCCGGCCCAAACCTCCGCGGAGAGCCCGTAGTCCGAGTCGTTCGCCCGCTCGATCGCCTCGTTGACTTCGGCATAACCGAGCACCGTCAGCACCGGGCCGAAGACCTCCTCCCGGGCGATCTCGGCGTCGTCCGCGACACCGGTGACAACGACTGGAGCGATGAAGTAACCCTGGTCGGGCAGATCCACGGACGCAGGTCGGATCGTCGCCCCGTGAGCACGGGCCCGGTCGATGAACCCGTGCACCCGGTCAAGCTGCGCCCGCGAGACGAGAGGGCCCAGGGTGGTATCAGCGTCGAGCGGATCACCGGCACGGTAGCTGGATGCCGTGGCCACGGCGACCTCGACGAGGCGCTCGCGCTGGAGCTCGGGGACATAGAGGCGGGTCGGCGCATTGCACTTCTGTCCGGCGTTGACGAAGGCGTTG
The DNA here is from genome assembly GCF_000576575.1 of Intrasporangium chromatireducens Q5-1. Lineage (GTDB taxonomy): Bacteria > Actinomycetota > Actinomycetes > Actinomycetales > Dermatophilaceae > Intrasporangium_A > Intrasporangium_A chromatireducens. The sequence goes on along the minus strand of NZ_AWQS01000050.1, from coordinate 17,707 downwards.
TGCACGGTCGCCGCGACAGCTGCGTCAAGGTCCGCGTCCGGTAGGACGACGGCCGGTGACTTGCCGCCGAGCTCCAGGGTCGCTCGCGCCACCCGCGACCCAGCGACGGCTCCGACGTGACGTCCTACGGCGAGCGAGCCCGTGAAGGACACCACCTCCCACTCCGGCGCCGTCAGCAGCGCCTCTCCGGTGATCGGTCCCGTACCCGTGACGACGTTGACGACGCCGGGCGGGATCCCAGCGGAGTCGGACAGGCGCGCGATGGCAAGGGCGTTGAACGGCGTCAGCTCAGAGGGCTTGAGCACGACCGTGCACCCTGCAACGAGCGCTGGCGCCAGCTTGGCCATGATCTGGTGCACGGGGAAGTTCCAAGGAGTCACCGCAAGAACGGGGCCGGAGGCCTCGAGGGTGACCGTCGTCCCGGACGCGTCACGCGTCTCCCACTCGAGGGTCCGGCCGAGGTCGGCGAAGGTGCGGGTGACGGCGGCAGGGAGGGCCACCTGGCCACCGCGGGCATCCCTCAGCGGCATGCCGATCTCGCATGTCGCCAGGGCGGAGAGGTCATCGGCAACCCCCTCGATCTCGTCCGCGAGTCGGTCGACGAGATCGGCTCGTTCCTTGGGAGCAGTGGCACTCCACGCTGGGAAGGCGGCGGCCGCTGCCCTCATGGCCTCTGTGGCCAGCGTGGCCCCGGACTCGGGGACGGTCCCGATCACAGTCTCGTCGTAGGGGTCGATGACCGGGATGCCCGGCTCTGAGGAGGCCACCCAGCGTCCGTCGATGAAGACCGACCGCTCGGGCACCTTGAGTGACTTCAGCGCAGCTCGGGCCCGGGTCAAAGTCATCGGTCAGGCCCCGATCCGAGAGATCTTGGCGGGGACGTGGGTCCATCCGCGGAACAGATTGTGCCGCAGCCGAATCGGATCGCCAGTGACCTCGAGGCGGAGATTCCGACGGAGGCATTCGTTGTAGAGAGCGCGGATCTCGGCACGTGCCAGGTGTGCCCCGAGGCAGAAGTGCGATCCCCACCCGAACGTGAGGTGTTCGTTCGGCGTCCGGTCGATCCGGAACGCCTGTGGGTCGTCGAAGACCGTCTCGTCCCAGTTCGCTGAGGAGAACCAGAGGACGACCTTGTCGCCGGCCGCGATGTCCTTGCCGTGCAGGGTGATGTCCTTGGTCGCTGTGCGCCGCATGCACGAGACCGGAGTGACATGCCGGAACATCTCCTCGACCGCAGTCGTGACCAGCGAAGGATCGTCCTTCATCCGCATCCAGTTGACCGGGTCCGCGTCGAGCTCGATGGTGCCTCCGGAGATGAGGTGGCGCGTCGTCTCATTGCCGGCGGCAACGAAAAGCACGTAGTAGGCCGCGAGTTGTTCCCACGTCAGTGGTGCACCATCCTTCTGGGCGCCCGCCATGACGCTGATGAGATCGTCCTTCGGGTCTTCCCGCCGCTTGTCGGTCAGGGCCCTGAAGTAGTCCATCGCCTCGTCACGTGCCTGCTGCATTGCGGTCTCGTCGGCGAGGTGGTCGGGGTCGGCGCTCTGCATGCGGTTGGCCCAGTCGACCATCTGCGGTGCGTCCTCACGCGGCACTCCGAGCACTTGGGCAACGATGAGCATGGGCAGTCGTGCGGCGACCATGTCGACAAGGTCGAACTCGTCGGCCGCCTCGGCGTCATCGAGCAGCTCGCTCACCACGTCGTCAACGACCCCCTGCCAGCCACGGACCTTGCTCGGTCGCAGGTCTGGTGCAGTGATCCGGCGAAGCTTGGCGTGCTCGGGATCGTCCATGTTGTGCAGGCTGTTGAGCTTTCCCTCAACGCGGCGGCTGACGATCTGGGTGCCGTCCGCGGAGGAGAGACGCAGAGCGTCCTCGGCGCCGGCCTTGACGTCGGCGTAGCGCGTGAGGCTCCAGAAGCCCTTGCCTGAGCCTCCCTCATCGTTCCAGTGGACCGGGTCAGCGGCCCGCAGCTCAGCGAAGAGAGCGCGCTCCTCGCCGCGCACGAACCGCGCCAGGTCCATCAGGTCGATGTCCTCGGCTGCAAGGGCCATTTCCGCCTCCGTGATCGCTGGGCGTGCGCCACTGCACGCCACCTCTTCCATCAAGCCAGAGTCGGCGCTAACCTGTCAACCATTCTAAAAGGACGTACCAAATGTGACCCGTGCAGTTGTTGCTTGATCCGACCAGCCCAGGAGCATCGATGTCGAGACTCAGCGGGGCGCCCCGCCGTATCGTGGTCGTGGGCGCCTCTCTCGCCGGCGTGCGAGCCGTCGAGACCGCGCGCCGGCTCGGCCACCGGGGGCCACTCACCCTGATCGGGGCCGAGGAGCACCTGCCCTACGACCGGCCGCCGCTGTCCAAGGAGTTCATCGGCGGATCTGTGGTGACGGGCCCTCCTCACCTGATGGACCAACGTCAGCTGATCGATGGTCTGGGAGTCACCGTCCGCTTGGGTGCCGCCGCAACAGCACTCGACGTCGATCAGCAGGTGGTCGAAGTCGATGACATGCCGGTGGCATACGACGCCCTGCTCATCGCGACTGGAGCCCAGGCTCGCACCCTTCCCGGTACTGAAGGGCTCGGAGGCGTCCACACCCTGCGCACGCTGGACGACGCAGCCGCTATCCGGGCGGCCCTGGATACCGGTGCCCGGACTGTGGTCATCGGGGCCGGCTTCATCGGTTCAGAGGTGGCGTCGGCGGCTCGCAGGCGCGGACTGCCGGTCACCATCGTCGAGGCGCAGGCAACGCCCTTGGTCCGCGCGGTGGGCGAGCAGGCCGGCCGGGCCCTCGCCGCGCTGCACGTCCGGCACGGCACCGACCTGCGATGCGGCGTTGGCGTGGCCGGCCTCGTCGGCCACGAGCGCGTCGAAGGAGTAGCGCTGACGGACGGGACCGTTCTGCCCGCCGACCTCGTCGTGGTCGGCATCGGCGCGGCACCGGTGACCGCCTGGCTCGAGTCCTCGACACTGGCTCTGGACGATGGGGTCGTCTGTGACGAGACCCTGGCCGCCGCTCCCGGAGTGTGGGCCGCAGGCGACGTGGCGCGCTGGCACCATCCCGACCTCGGCGTCGCCCTGCGGCTTGAGCACTGGACCAACGCAGGAGACCAGGCCAGCCACGCCGCGCGAAACATGCTCGAGCCCGCCAACGCTACTGGCTATCGCCACGTCCCTTACTTCTGGTCCGACTGGTACAGACAACGGATCCAGTTCGCCGGACTGCCGGACGGTCACCCACAGATCGTCCACGGGGATTGGGAGAGCGACGCTTTCACCGCTCTCTTCCGTCAGGGCGACCGGCTCACCGGTGCCCTGACGCTCAACCGCCGAGGCGACATCATGAAGTACCGAGCACTTATCTCCAGGGGCGGGAGCTGGGACGAGGCCCGCGAGCTGGCGGCCCGCCGAAACGCGATGACAAGGTCAACTCCAGTCAGGGTGGCATGATGAAACACGAGGCCGAGACAGCAGGACCGCTGGTGTCCGCCGAGCAGATCTTCTTCTTCGACCACCCCCACGAGGCTCCAGCGCGCGGACTCGAGTCCCTGCTCGGTGGCAAGGGGGCGGGTCTTGCCGAGATGACGCGGGCGTTGGGGCTGCCAGTACCGCCGGGCTTCACGGTGGCGTTACCCGTGTGTCGCGCGTATCGCGAGGGCGGCTGGCCGGCCGACCTTGACGGAGCACTGCGCGCCTCGATGGCCGAGCTCGGTGCGCGGATGGGACGGAAGTTCGGGGATCCGGCCGACCCGTTGCTCGTGTCAGTGCGTTCGGGCGCTCCGGTCTCCATGCCGGGCATGTTGGACACCATCTTGAACCTGGGCCTGACGGACGAGACGGTGCTGGGGCTGGCGAGGGCCTCCGGCGATGAGCGCTTCGCCTGGGACACCTACCGCAGGTTCCTGGCGATGTACGCCTCGATCGTCCTGGAGGTGCCCGGGGAGGCTTTTCCGGGGTTTGACGACGGGACTGACGCTTCGGTTTCGTTGCCCGAGAGCGTGCAACGACTCAAGGCCCACATCGAAGAGGTTTCGGGTCGGCAGGTGCCGCAGGACCCGTACGTGCAGCTGCATGAGGCGGTGAAGGCCGTCTTCTGTTCATGGGACTCCTCCCGCGCGCGCGCCTATCGCAGCGCCGAGGGCATCCAGGAGGACATGGGGACAGCGGTCAACGTCCAGGCGATGGTCTTCGGCAACCGAGGTCCAGAGTCGGGTACGGGCGTGGTATTCACCCGCAACCCTTCGACCGGTCACCGGCAGCTCTACGGTGACTACCTTCCTCGGGCGCAGGGTGAGGACGTCGTTGCCGGCACTGCGAAGACCCTGCCCGTCGGTTACCTCGCCGAGCACACGCCACGGGCCCACCGAGAGCTCATGCGCGCGCTGCGCGCGCTGGAGACGCACTACCGGGACATGTGTGACGTGGAGTTCACCGTTGAAGACGGCAAGCTGTGGGTGCTGCAGACGCGGATCGGCAAACGCGGCGCCGTGGCGGCGGTTCGGTGCGCGACCCACATGGTCAACGACCTGCACATCGGCCTGACGCCCGAGGAGGCGGTGGCTCGCGTGCCGTTCGAGGTGCGCGAGCGGGCCCGTCAGGAGGTCCTGGCAGCAGCGGAGGTCAGTGACGCGTCGGAGCCGGTGCTCGACGTCGGGTTGGGGGCCTCACCGGGGCGCGTGAGCGGACGTGTCGTACTCACGGCGGACGAGGCGGCTGACGCCGAGGACGACGTGATTCTCGTACGCCCCGAGACGTCCCCGGAGGACGTCCCCGCGATGGCCGCCTCCGTCGGGGTGTTGACCACTCGCGGCGGCCTGGTCAGCCACGCCGCCGTGGTCGCCCGCGGCTGGGGGATCCCCGCGGTGGTCGGTGCGCACAACCTGACGATCACCGCCGAGGGCTTCACGAACACCTCCGGTGTCCTGGTCCGGGCCGGAGACACGATCACCATCGATGGCGCCACGGGCCGGGTGTGGTTGGGGGAGCTGCAGACCACGGGCTCCGAGCGCGCGAGCGACCAGATTCTCGACAATGAGCTGCCCGAGCTGGCTCTACTCGAACAGTGGGCAGCCGACCTCAAGAACCGGAAGGGGACAGCGGACGCATGAGGATCATTCACAGCCGAGACACCTGCCGAGCCTTGGGTGTCTGTGAGTCGATGGACCCCGATCGCTTCGAGATCAATGACGAAGGCGTGCTCGAGGTCCTTGACGACGAGGCGCCTGAGAGCGAGCGCACCAGGCTCGAGAACATCGTCCGTGCCTGTCCGACCCGGTCACTGAGTCTCACCGACTAGGTCAGGACCGACGGCCCGGCCCAGCCGGTCTCAATGCTCGGTCCGCAATACGCCGAGCGAGTGACCTGCGCCACAAGCAAACCCAGCCGTATGCCGCTGAGTGCAGTCAGCGGCATACGGCTGGGTTTGCTCGGCTGGCACCCGGGTGGGTCAGTGCGCGGTCGCCTTGCGCCGGCTGGCCTCGACGTTGCTGGCATGTGTGGCTGTGACGTGTCCGTCCGTAGGGCGCTGGGGCGTTCGCAGATCGGTGGGGCTAGACGCCCGCGGCGTCTTCGGCGTCCCCGATGTACGAGAGGGCGTCGGCGAGCTCACGTCGTGAGCGGATACCGAACTTGGTGTAGACCTGCTGCAGCCGGTTCTCGACGGTCCTGACCGACACGACCAGCGAGTCGGCGATCTCGCGGTTGGAGAGCCCGGATGCGGCCAGCTGGGCTGCCTCGAGCTCGGCCAGGGTCAGGCGGACGCGTGACTCGACCTGGCGCAGCGCCGGGGTGTGAGCGCCGGAGCATCGGCTCGCGAGGGTGGCTGCCCTGAGCTCTGCGGAAAGCCGCGCCCGCTGGTCCTTCGATCGCGCCCAGCAGACAGCGCTATCGGCTGCCGCCTCGGCGGCCAGCAGCAAGGCTCCCATCTGCTCGAAGGCCTCGGAGGCGGCCGCAAGGCCGATGGGGTCGGCTTCGGCCAAAGACCGGGCGTGCCCTGCCCTGGTGGCCCCCAGTGGTCCATCCACGGAGCGTGTCAGCGCCTCGAGCCGCTCGGCGACCAACCTTGCGTAGCCCACTCGTGCTGAGGCGTGCAGCGCTGCGGTCGCGCCCACGAGGTCGCCGACCCGTTCACCTTGGATGGCAGCCTCAGCAAACCGTTCGTGGGCGCGGCGATGGTTGCCTGCAGCGGCATCGGTCCACCCCTGGCTGATGATGAAGTCGACCCCCATGAAGAAGGACGGGTCGACGCCGAGGTGGTCGACCTCCGCGAGGGCAAGCTCCGCGTCCCGGGGACAACCGCCGATCGCATGTGCCAGGGCCAGGTAGATGTAAGAGAACTGGGTGAACCGCGGGCGACCCAGCCGCCGATAGATGGAGATGGCGGTCCCCAGTTGGGTCACGGCCTGGGTGACATGGCCGCGGGCGGCAACCGTCTTCCCCAGTTGCCAGCTGAAGATTCCTTGCTGCTCCAGGGAACCGAAGTCCACCCCTTCCCGGTAGCTGTCGGTCGCCAGCCGCACAGCGTCGTTGAGCTGGCCACTGTGCGCCAGGGCCTCGCACTCATAGAAGACATGCATGAACGGATACCAGTCCGCTGGTTGAGCGAGCTCGCGCTGGGTCCGATACCCCCGGCGCGCGACGGCCAGCGACTCCTCGAACCGGCCCATCCGAGCCAGGCTGTAGGCCGCGGGCATGCTTGCCCAAGTAAAGGCTCGCCCGGTCGCCCTGTCCATGAGGGGCTCCAAGTCCTCGACGGCGGCGCGCGGTCCCTCCTCGCCGAGCAGCAGTGCGCCCCTACGGGCCAGCACCTCGTCCCGCATCTCCGAGCTCGGCAGGATCCTTGCAGCCTCGTCCGCGATGCGCAGGCCCTCGGTGATGGAGCCGGCATAGATGACGTAGTTGTCGAGCCGGGTCAGCGCCAGTACGCCGTGGTCGGTAGGCGTCCTGGCCTGTCGCGCAAGATCTGCCAGCTCGAGGTCGGCTCGCCGGGTATCACCGCGCAGCCCGGCCAGCTGGGCGGCCAGGAGAGCGGCCCGGAAGCCCGCCTTTCTCTCTACTGCGATCCTGGCAAACCGCTCTGCCAGCACGAAGTCGTAGCGCCATCGGGCCTCGACAGCGGCTCGGTACATCAGCTCGGGTTGCCCGCCGCCAGCGACAAGCCTCCAAGTGGCGACCCTCAGCACGTCGGCCGGCTGTAGGTTCCCGCCAGACTCCACCGACTCGGCTAGAGTTCGCGTGACCTCACGGGCGCGCAGGCCCGGTATGCGCTCGCGCAGCACCTCGCCGTAGATCGGGTGCCCGAGCCACACCGCCATGAAGGATCCCGCGGTCGAAGTCCTCAATAGACCTTGGCGCTCAAGGGACTCCGCGACCTCACCGTACCCGAGCCGGATGAGCTCAGCCGGGTCCAGGGGCTCGCCGAAGGCCACCACCTCCAAGGCCTCGCGCTGGCGTGAGGTCAGCCCCTCCAGCCGGGCCTCGACCAGCTCGGCGAGTCGGGGGGTGGGGTGCAGGTGCCCGACGATGCGCCATTGGCCAGCCTCGAGCCTCAGGGTGCCGTGCGTCAGGGCTCCAGTCACGAGCTCGCGCAGAATGAGCATGTTGCCGCCCGACCGCGACATGAGCCCGGCGACGGCCGCCGCATCGACCGGCCCGCCGAGCACTGAGCGCAAGGTCTCGGCGATCTCCTGCTCTCCGAGTTCCTGCAGCTCAATCCGCTCGGCGAGCCCGCTCTTCCACAGGGCGACGATGGGGTCAGGAGCGGCTTCACCGCTGCGGACAGCCAGGATGACGGTGACCGAGCATGAGGAGACCAGGTGGTGCACGACCATGGCCGACATGTCGTCGAGAAGGTGGGCGTCGTCCACCCCGATGGCCATCGGCCTTCCCTGAGCGCTGTTCAGAATGGCATCCGCGCAGGTGCGAAGAAGGCTGCCCCGGTCATCAGCCCCGCTCCGGCGGGCCTCTTGGGGCGGCAGGAAACCGGCGAAGACGCCTAGTGGGATGCCACGGCCAGCGCGGGTCGCGGTTACTGCTACGACCGCGTACCCGGCTCCGCGACACATCTCCATCGCTTCATGACCGAGCCGGCTCGTCCCCACGCCTGCTCTGCCCGCCAGGACGACACTGCGCCTTCGGGCAACGTCGTCGCGTAGACGGCGCAACTCATCGGCGCGGCCCACCATGGGCCACTCTTCTCGCCTGGCTCCTTCGCCACCGTGCGCGGGAGTTTCCATTCGTTCCGTTCTGTCTGGCACCTCGCCTTGAGCCACCGTACGATGACCGGTCAACTTGGACCAGAGGCACCGGCACGCCTCTCGCCGTGCCCGTCATGTCGAGTCGAGTAGTCCCTACTCTGCACTCCTCCACTGTCCCCGCGCACACTCATCCATGTGGCACCGCAACGGCGAGGGGCCACGGTCCTCGCCGTATGGCTTCCCGCCATCGCCTCCGATCTGAAGAACTGCGAGGACCCTGCTCATGTCCAAGAAGATCCCTACTCCGCACATCATCTGGTTCGCCGACCCAGCCGGCACGAACCACGAACTCGTCGGCGGCAAGGCCGCCAACCTCGGCCGCCTGGCGAACGCTGGGTTCCCGGTGCCGCCGGGCTTCGTCATCGGCACCAGTGCCTATCTGCGGCACATCGCCACCATGCGCGAGCAGATCTCCGACGTCCTTGGTGACATCAAGTACGACGACGCCGAAGCCCTGGAGCTGGCTGTCACCGAGATCCGGCGCTGGATCGTCGAGGCGGATATGCCTCGGGAGCTCTCGGCGGAGATCACGGCTGCCTACGGCCAGCTGGGTGACGTCTACGTCGCGGTGCGCTCCTCGGGCACTGCGGAGGACCTCGAGGGCGCCTCCTTCGCAGGTCTGCACGATACCTTCCTGGACGTCAAGGGCCCTGGCCAGGTGCTCGATGCCGTCAAGCGCGACTGGGCCAGCCTCTGGACGGCACGTGCCGTGGCCTACCGGAAGTCGGGCGGCTTCACGGACTTTCCCTCGATCGCAGTTGTCGTCCAGACCATGGTTCCGTCACAGGTTTCCGGGGTCATGTTCACTGGGAACCCGCTCAATGCCGCGACCGACGAGATCATGCTCAACGCCAGCTGGGGGCTCGGCGAGGCGGTCGTCCAGGGAATCACGACGCCGGACGAGTACATCGTCCGGCACGGTGACTTCGTCGTTCTGGAGAAGACTCTTGGCAGCAAGGAGGTCGAGATCGTCCGCAACCCGCAGACGGGACAAGGCACGGTCCAGCGAGAAGTAGAGCCGGCTCGGGGGGAGCAGTTCAGCTTTACCGACGAGGAGGCGGTCGAGCTGGCGAAGATCGGGGCGGGGGTTCAGGAGCTGTACGACGGCTTCCCCCAGGACATCGAATGGGGCTACGCCGACGGTAGCTTCTACGTGCTGCAGGCACGCCCCGTCACCGGCGTCGAGTTCTCCTGGGACGCGGACGTGACCAACTCCGTCCAAGGCAACGACGACATCGAGGCCGTCCCGTACGACAACATCTGGTCGCGGGTCTTCCCGGAGGAGATGTGGACCGGCGCGATCAGCCCCCTGATGTTCTCCTGGCGCTGCTGGGGTCTCAACCAGTGCCACAGCGTCGGTGTGCATGCCTTCGGCTACCCGGATCAGGACTACCACACCCGTCGACTTTGGAAGTACCACAAGGGTGTCTCCTACTACAACGTCGAAGCCGACCGGCACCGGATAAAGGAATCGATCCCACCCCAGCTGCGCCCAGGCATGCTCCACAAGATCCCGACCATGTGGCATGACGAGTGCCTGAGCGCCCCCTTCGACTGGGGCCGCTACCTCAATATGTTCCAGAAGGTCGAGACCGAGCGCCCGGACATGGGCTTCAACTGGTGGCGCTACCTGGACCGCGACTTCATCCACAGTGAGGAGTACCGCGAGGCCACGCGCCCTCGAACCAAGGAAGAGCGCGAGGCGATGACCGACGACGAGCTCAAGCACCACCTTGCGGACGTCATCCGGCTCGAGGTCGCCTCCTACGACCCACCCTGGAACGGCCTCCTGTGGTACATGGGCGAGGCCATGGGCTGGATCGGCTGGATGCTCGCCAACTGGTACACCGGCGACCGCGCGAACATCTTCATCGACCTGTTCACCGGCACTCGCCGACCGAACATCGTCGGTGACGAGTCGTACGAGGCGTGGGAGCTGGCAGATACCATCCACCGCTCGCCGGAGCTACGCTCCCTGCTGGAGATCTACCCCGACGAGCGCTTCTTCGACTTCCTCGACCAGTCCGTCGACGGCCCGGCCTTCCGCAGGAAGTACGAGGAGTACGTGGCCAAGCGCGGCTGGAGAGGCCATCCGGACCGGGACATCTACTTCGACCGTCGCGCGGACAGCCCGCTCATTGACCTCGCGGCCTGGCCCGGGATGCTGGGTGACGTCGACCCGCGCACCAATGAGCACCAGACCCGGGCAAGGCTCGAGGCAACGATCGCTCATGTGCACGACAACCTGGCCGCGCAGGCGAACGGGATGTTGAAGGCCCAGGCCTTCGACACGCTCATCGACTTCGCCCACCGCTCACTGGAGTACCGGGACAACGAGCGCGAGGTGATGGACTGGTCGACGTACGACATCAAGCTATGCTTCGAAGAGGTCGGGCGTCGTTGTGTCGAGCGTGGCGGGCTCGACGAGGTGAAGGAGTGCTACTTCCTCACCATGGAGGAGCTCTACCAGGTGCTGGCGGGCACCGAGCACAAGCGCCTCATCCGTGCCAAGATCGATGCTCGCCGGAAGAACTTCGACGAGATCAACACCGGCGCACGTGACCCCGACCCGTTCATCCAGCGCGGACGTCACTCGGTGATCGACGAGCCGGAGATCACGGGCGACGGCGTCTTCCACGGCAAGGGGACGAGCTCGGGTCGGATCACCGGCAAGGCGCGCGTCGTCCACGAGCTCAATCAGATCGGACGTGTGCAAAAGGGCGACATCCTCGTCGTCCATGCGACGGACCCGGGCTGGATGCCGGTGTTCAGCCGGATCAAGGGCATCGTGCTCGAAAGCGGTGGCCTCATCAGCCATGGGGCCATCATCGCCCGCGAGTTCGGCCTGCCGGGTGCCCAGCTGCCTTCGGCCCGTCGCCTGATCCCGGACGGCGCGACCATCACGCTCAACGGTGACTCCGGCATCATCCAGCTCCATGAGGACGACGACCCGGAGAAGATCGCCGCCGAGCTGGCCGCGCTTGAGGAGCAGTTCCGCGCTGCTCAGCACGCCAAGGACGACGGCTTCAAGATCTCGGTCTTCTGACCGGAGGCCGAAGGGCCCTGCGCACGTGCTGCGCGGGGCCCTTCGTCGCTGTAGAAGCTCAGTGTGTCAGGGGCAGAGGTCCCCGCCCGGCCCCCAGAGCGGGGGAGCCCAGGAGGGAGTGGTCGGCGGCCGAGTGCCTCGGTCCGCCGCAGCCTGCCAATAGTCGAACAATTGATTGGTCTAATGGTTGACAATTTGGGCCAACTCTGGCCAGATAGGGAAGAGACCCGTGCCCCAGGATTCGACCAGGGCGTCTGGGCGCAGGAACAGGAGGCATCGTGGCTATGGCCGGGACACATATGGAACTCATGGACCCCGCCCAGCGCCTGCGCGAGCACAAGCCGGAGCCCATCACCGCGCTCTTGGCAAATGGCCCGGTCCGGTGGAAAGAAGAGTGCCCAGGCTGCACCGACCCCAGGAAACTGACGCGCAGCGGCGCCGTCACGCCCGCCCGATGGATGCTGGCATGAGCGCCCTGCGCAGGTCGCGGCGGCCCGACGTCGAGGGAGCAGGAGAAGACCGGGTCCGACTGGACGAGGTCACCGTTACAGTTGAATGTCAGTCCCGAGGGCCGGTGTCGTCGTGAGTCCCTGCACGGCCGATGCGATGGTGCGGAAGGTGCACCTCGCCGGTACCACCAACGTTCGCGACCTGGGCCCTCTGCCCATCCACGACGGGCGGTGGGTGCGACGCGGCAAGGTATTCCGGGGGGAGGCACTGACGGGGCTAGGACCGGGTCCCCGGCACCTGGATGGGGACGAGGCTCAGCCATTCAAGGGACTCGGTCTTCGTACCATCCTGGACCTTCGCAGTGATAACGAATACGCCGCACGACCGTCTGCCTGGTCTGCCGTCAGCGGTGCTACCGTCCGCCGCTTCCCTGTTGCTGAGGGCGGAGAGGGGAGCGACACCTACCTCATGGGCTTGATCGCGGCCGGCAGGATCACCCAGTTCTCGGCAGAGGATCTGGGACAGTTCTACATCGGCGCCCTGCGGCGGCAGTCCGCAACCTTTGGCTCGGTGCTGCGCACGCTGTCGCGCGAGCAAGCCTTGCCGAGCCTGATCCATTGCGCCAACGGTAAGGACCGGACCGGAATTGTCGTCGCGGTGCTGTTGTCCTTCCTCGGGGTTCCGCGCGACCACATCGTTGCCGACTACCTGTTCTCCGGCACCAGCCAACCTGACCTCATCGACCGTTTCGTCGACCAGATCAGGTCCGCAGGGGCCGAACCGGACGCGGTGCGTCCGATGTTCGAGACGCCTGCGGTGGCCATGCACATGCTGCTGGACCACCTTGAGAGCCAGCCCGGCGGGACGGTGCGGTATCTCGTTGGGCACGCAGGTCTCCAGCCCCAGGAGCTCGATCGATTGCAGAGTCTCCTCACCACAGACTCGCCCTGACGTGGCGCCCGACGCACCCGAGTGAACCAGGAGGTTCCCCATGTCCATCACGACGGAAGACTTGACCACTGGGCCGGTGAGTGCCCAGGCACTCCGTCGACTACTCAGCCCGAGCCGGTTGGCCATGGTTGGAGCCAGCGAGAACAACCTGTTCTCCCGGCGCGCCTTCCAGCAATACCAGCGAGTGGGGGCACGTCGTGAGCTCTTCCTCGTCAACCCCCGCAGCCCCAAGGTCCACGGCGTTGAGACATTCCCATCCTGTCAGGCCATCGAGGGAGGCATCGACTGTGCTTTTCTACTGACCCCTCAGCACGCGACGCTCACTGCGTTGGCGGACGCGATCAGCGCTGGCGCCCGTGCCGCAGTTGTCCTCAGCCAAGGCTGGGCCGAGCAGGGTGCCGAAGGCCTCCGGCGCCAGGAGGACCTGGTTGCGCAGGCCCGCGAGGCGGGGGTCCTGCTGCTCGGTCCCAACCACCTCGGGTTCGTCAATCTATGGGACGGTGTCGCGGCATGTGGGCTGGGCCTGGACCTGCCCGTGGAACCGGGCCATCTGGCGCTGGTGTCGCAGAGCGGTGCGGTCGGGTCGTCGATGGTGGGCTACGCCGGCCGCCAGGACGTGCACTTCAGCTACGTCGTGACGACCGGCAACGAGGCCATGGTGACGGTCTCCGACGTCGTCCATCACCTCGTTCATGACGAGCGCACCAAGGCAATAGCGGTCTTTGCCGAGACGATCCGAAAGCCCCACGTCTTCCGCGCGGCTGCTCAGCGGGCTGCAGAGCTGGGTAAGGCAATCGTCATTCTCAAGGCGGGCTCGAGCGAGCTTGCCGCGCAGACCGCATCCGCCCACACCGGTGCGCTCGTCGGCGACGACAAGGTCATCGACGCCGTCCTCCGCCAAGATGGGGTGATCCGGGTCAAATCGGTGGAGGACCTCATCTGCACCGGTGCCCTGTGTGCCGAGATCGGTCCATTACGTGCGGACGGCATCGGCGTCCTGTCGGTCTCCGGCGGCGCCTGCGACCTGCTCGCCGACCGCGGCCAGGACCTCGGCCTCACCTTCCCAGAGCTGAGTGCCAAGACCGCCAAACGCCTTGAGGGGATCCTTCCCAGCTACGCTCACCCCCAGAACCCGCTGGACGTCACCGGCGGTGCACTTGCCGACCCCAACGTGTGGCGTCAGGGCATCGAGGCATTTGCGGGGGAGCCGGAAGTCGGGCTGATCGCGGTTGTCACCTCGCTGCCGACGCCAGGAGAGCCTCAGCGTGACGACACTTTCCGCGCCGTCGGCGAGACTTGTGCTGCCACCGGGCTACCGGGCGTGATCTTTCCGCAGATCGACCAGATCCAGTCAGAGTACGTCCGACAAGTCAAGTCGGACACGGGCGTACAACACGTGATGCCGAGTGTTGAGCGGTTCAGTCTCGCTGCGGCGGGCCTGACCCGGTGGTCAAAGTGGCTGCGTACACGGTCAAACTCCGCCGAAGCCCTGGGCGGCACTTTGCCGCCGGTTCGACTGCAAGAGAAGGTCGAGCCGCTCAATGAGCAGGAAGCCCGTGACCTGCTCACTGCAGCCGGAGTTCCGATGGTCCCGGCACAGCTCGTGAGCACGCGCGACCAGGCCGTGGCTGCTGCGGACGCCCTAGGCGGCGCCGTCGTGCTCAAGGTCTGCTCCAGCGAGGTCGCCCACAAGACGGAGCTGGGCGGGGTCGAGCTCGAGCTCCAGGGTGAGGCGGCGGTTGGCGCCGCCTACGACCGGCTCATCTCGCGGGCCCGCTCGGCCGGCGTCCACCTCGACGGCGTGCTCGTCAGCCCTATGCGCCGCGGCGGCGTGGAGATGCTCGTCGGTGTGACCCGTGACCCGGACTGGGGCCAGGTGCTCGCAGTAGCCCTCGGCGGTGCTCTCGTGGAAGTCCTGCAGGACAGCGCCCTGCGAGTGCTCCCCGTGGAAGCGGACGAGGTCCGGACCATGCTGAACGAACTGCGCGGTCGCCGCCTGCTGCAAGGCTTCCGTGGCAGCGATCCCGCGGATGAGGAACGCCTCGTGGAAGTCATCATGGCGTTGGCCCAGCTCGCACAGGGACTGGGCGACCAGATCGAGTCGATCGAGGTCAACCCGCTGTGGGTATCCGGCAAACAGATCGAGGCCCTCGATGCACTGATCACACGGTGAGCACCAAGCCGCATGCATGGGAATAGGCCTACCTGAGGCGTCGCACTCGGCCGCAAGGACCAAATGCACCCGCCGCACCGGCCCGGGATACTGAGCGGCAGCTCTCGGGTCATCAAGGAGGCGGTCGGGGTGGTGGCTGCCATTGTCCCGTGGAACGTGCCGCAGGCCATAAGCCTCCTGAAGCTCGGGCGAGCACTGGCGGCCGGCTGCACCGTCGTGCTGAAACGGGCACCAGCGACGCTGCTCGACGCAATGCTGCTGAGCGAAGCCCCCGAGGATGCCGGTCTGCCTGATGGGGTGCTCAACATCCTGCCCCCGCGGCCGAGAACTCGGCGCGTACCTGGTCTCGCATCCGGGCGTCGACAGGGAGTCGTTCACCGGCTCCACGGCGGCCGGACGTGCCATCGGAGAGACCTGTGGCCGGCTGCTCCGTCCCGTGACTCTGGAGCTGGGCGGCAAGTCGGCCGCGATCGCGTTGGACGACGCCGACCTCGAGGCGTTCTTCGGCGTCGCCCTGCTCAAGAACGGGTAGATCGGCTGGCTAGCGCGGATTTCCGCGCAGGGAGTCCGTAGCAACGCGACGTCCAGGTTGGGACCGAGCGTTCCGTGGAACCCGTTGCGACATAAGGGGTTTCCTGATTCGGGCCTGACTGGGGATTGTTGCTGTCTCGCTGTCGAATGACACTCGTGTAGTTCTACTCTCCATGTCCGCGGCTCCACGGGCTCCTCTGACACGCGGCCAGCGTAGAGGAGGGCGCGGACAGTCATCGGCTTCCAGTCCGCTCGTTGCTTTGCCGGGATGCGCTCGCTGCCCTCATCCGGATGCACCGTTTCATGTTCTCTGTTCGGTATTGACCGAACAGCGAACAGGTGGCAATGTGGAGGCATGGACAGTGAGTCCTTGGTGATGGACGCTTTCGATCAGTTGGGCATCGAGACCCGGCTGGTCCAGAATGGGCCGGATTCAGGTTTTGATCTGATCGTCGATCCTGAGGGTGTTGGCGCCAAGATGCAGGTCAAACGCTATGCGCTAGTTACCGACGAGGTGGCAAGGCGCCTGGTCGCCGCCGCCCGGCCTGCGCACCCGACTCTGCTCGTAGTTGGGGATCGGGTGGTCGGCACGGCGCGCAAATTGCTGACCTCGAAAGGCGTCGGCTTTCTCGATCTACGGGGCCACCTGGCCCTGCGCACAGGCCATATCCTGATCGACGCGGACCTCTCCCCCATGCAGCAGCCGACACATCCGTCGGATGCGCTGGCCGGGGGGGCCGGGCTGGAAGTCGCAGCCGCCCTGCTGATGCAGCCCGGTCAGCCAACCGCGGTCCGCGCGTTGTCCCGCCAGATCCGAAGAGCGCCAAGCACCGTTTCCGAAGTGCTAGCCCGCTTGCGCAATGAAGGCCTAATCGACGCCAGCAACGCGGTCACGGACGAAAGGCTGTTCTGGCGCCTGGCAGAGAAATGGTCGAGCCCTCGGACCCTGCTCAGCCGTCTGCCCAGCCCGAACGACGCGAGTACTGCTACTGCGCTACGTTTTGGAATGGCCAGACCCCTGCACGGAGCCGGGTGGGCCTTGGCCGACACGGCCGCTGCCGCCATGTATGGCGCGCCGGTCGCGTTTCGCTCCGGCCAGGCCCTCGATTTCTTCGTCCCGGACCAGTCTGTCGTCCGGCGCGCGACAACCCTGCTCGGCGGTGCTGGCTCGACGAGCGAGGCCAGGGCAACCCTGCGGGTGCCTCCGGTGCCGGCTGCGACCGCACGTCGCGTCGACCTGGCCACGAACCAGCTGGACTGGCCCCTGGCGCATCCGTTGTTCGTCGCGCTCGACCTGGCCCTCGACGTGGGCCGGGGTCGCGAGATCCTGGAAGCATGGACGCCGGACGAGCGGTGGCCCCGTGTCTGGTGAGCGGATCGCGTTTGTCGGTGAGGCGATGTCCACGATCGTGCAGGGCATCGCCGAAGTCCGCTCCGCCATCGGCCAACCGCCTGTCGTCGTGGGCGGCCTCGCTGTTCTGTGTCGGCTATCGAACCCCTACCGCGCGACAACCGACCTCGACGTCGTCGACCGGCGACGAAGCGCAACTCCGCACCTGCAGGTACTGCGCGCGGTCGTCGGGGCCGAACCGGTCGAGCCTGCCGCCGTCCTCATACCCACAGCATTCGGGCCGGTCAAGGTCGATGTCCTCGAGGTGCGTCAGGTCGAGATCGACCACCCCAGCGACGATCCTGGCGACAGGCTGCATGCGTCCGCTCACGCGTGGGCCTACGACACCGCGACGGACCTCACCATCGGGGCTGTCAGCCCGAAGGGCGAGGTCGAGGTCACCACGCCGGTGGCCGAACCCGGGCCGCTCATCGCGATGAAGTTGCAGGCGGTGATGAACCGATCCACGCAGAAGCAGGGCACCGACCTGCTCGACATCATCCGTCTCACCTTCGATGTCGGCACCCGAGAAGTTGCGTTGGAGCAGATCCGCGCCGTTGACGATGCCGTCGCTCGTGACATCGCAGAACACGTCGGACTCTGGTTCGCGAGGCGACGGACCCAAGCCCTCGAATGGGTCCGCAACGCCGGCGGCGCAGACCTGGTCATTGATGACATCGACCTGGTTGCCGAGTTGCTCAGCGACGCAAGCCGCCGCAGCTGAAGCAGTCCCGAAGAGGCGCCACCGCGCCTCTCTCGCAGTCGCCTCGAGCACGAGCAGGTCAACGGGCTACCACCGAGACGCAACGACGGCTTGTGCCGAATTCGTGTCGAAGTCCGTCGTGGCAGGGCATTTGTGCAGGTGAGCGCCGCGCCTGAGTCGGGCTGTAAATCCGTCGCGAAAGCTACG